>CAZRQN010000082.1:0-12792 GCA_964602115.1 uncultured Rhodobacterales bacterium | reverse complement strand
TGCTCCATGCTGCCCTACCCCAGCGGCAAGCTGCACATGGGCCACGTGCGCAACTACACCATCAACGACATGCTCACGCGCCAGCTGCGCATGAAGGGCTACAACGTCTTGATGCCCATGGGTTGGGATGCTTTCGGTTTGCCCGCGGAGAACGCAGCGCTGAAGAACAAGGTGCCGCCTGCGAAATGGACGTACGACAACATCGCATACATGAAAAAGCAGATGCAGGCGATGGGCTTGGCCATCGACTGGAGCCGCGAAATCTCCACCTGCGACCCCGAGTACTACAAGTGGAACCAGTGGCTGTTCCTGAAGATGCTGGACAAGGGTATTGCCTACCGCAAGACCCAGGTGGTGAACTGGGACCCGGTCGATATGACCGTGCTGGCCAACGAGCAGGTGATCGACGGCAAGGGCTGGCGTTCCGGCGCGCCGGTGGAGCGGCGCGAACTGGTGCAATGGTTCTTCAAGATCTCCGACTGGTCGGAGGAACTTCTTGCCGCGCTCGACGGGCTGGAGGACTGGCCGGAGAAGGTGCGGCTGATGCAGGCCAACTGGATCGGCAAGTCCAAGGGCCTGGCCTTCGACTTCGGCGTGCCGGGGGCGCCGGCAGGGCACGAGGTGCTGCCGGTCTATACCACGCGGCCCGACACGATGTGGGGCCCGACCTTCGCCGCCGTGGCCGCCGACCATCCGCTGGCCAAGGCGCTGGCCGACAAGGACCCGGCGGTAGCGGCGTTCTGCGCGAAATGCCGCGAGGGCGGCACCTCGCAGGCTGAGATCGAGACGGCGGAGAAGCTGGGCTTCGACACCGGGCTGAAGGTGACGCACCCGGCCGACCCGTCCTTCACCCTGCCGCTGTGGATCGCCAATTTCGTCCTGATGGACTACGGCACCGGCGCCATCATCGGCTGCCCGGCGCATGACCAGCGCGACCTCGATTTCGCCCGCAAATACGGCCTGCCGGTGGTGGATGTGTTCCAGCCGCTCGACAGCACCGCGCCGGTTGGCGACACCGCCTTCGTGCCCTCCAAGACCGAGCGCGTCCGCTATGTCCACTGGCATGGCGAGGCCGGGCTGGAGATGACCTGCCAGGAGGCGATGGACCGCACGCTGGCGCTCTACGAATCCAGAGGCTGGGGCAAGGCGCAGGTGCAATACCGCCTGCGCGACTGGGGCCTGTCGCGCCAGCGCTTCTGGGGCTGCCCGATCCCGGTGCTGCACTGCCCTGCCTGCGGCGTGGTGCCGGAGCGCAAGGAGAACCTGCCCGTCCGCCTGCCCGAGGATGTGACCTTCGACCGCCCCGGCAACCCGCTCGACTGGCACCCGACCTGGCGCGATGCGCCCTGCCCCAGATGCGGGGCGGCGGCAAAGCGCGAGACGGACACGATGGATACCTTCGTCGATTCGTCCTGGTACTTCGCCCGCTTCACCGCGCCCAGGGCGGCGACGCCGACCGATCCGGCGGCGGCGGACTATTGGATGAACGTGGACCAGTATATCGGCGGGGTGGAGCATGCGATCCTGCACCTCCTCTATTCCCGCTTCTTCGCCCGGGCGATGGTGAAGACTGGCCACCTGCCGGCCAAGGCGGTCGAGCCCTTCGCGGCGCTGTTCACCCAAGGGATGGTGACGCATGAGATCTACACAACCGTTGAAGAACTAGCGCCGATGCCCGGCGGCCCAACGACCTACGATGGTAAAGGCGGCGTAACAGTTCGACCGGGTGCAGCAGGCATCTTGCTTCGATACCGTTTCCCAGAGGAGGTTGAGCTAACTGAAAACGGAGCTGTTCTTCGATCAACAGGGGAGAAGGTTATTGTCACCCCTCCGGCCAAAATGTCGAAGTCGAAGAAGAACGTCGTCGATCCGCAGGCCATCGTGGCGCAGTTCGGGGCGGATACGGCGCGCTGGTTCGTGCTGTCGGACAGCCCGCCGGAGCGTGATGTCGAATGGACGGCCTCGGGCGCCGAGGCCACGGCCAAGCACCTCAACCGCGTCTGGCGCCTGGCCGACGAGGCCGCGCGGGCCGAAGGCCCGGCGATGCCCGCCGACGGGGCGCTGGCGCGCGAGGTGGCCAAGGCCATCCGCGACGTCACAGCCGCGATCACCGGCTTTGCCTTCAACAAGGGCATCGCCGCGCTCTATGCGCTCGCCAATGCCATCTCGCGTTCCGACGCCGGACCGGAGGCCAAGCGCGCCGCCTTCCGTACCAAGGCCCAGCTGATGGCTCCCTTCGTGCCGCACCTGGCCGAGGAGGTCTGGGCGATGTCGGGCGGTGCGGGCCTCGTGGCGGCGGCCCGCTGGCCGGAGGCCGATCCGGCGCTGCTGGTCGAGGATACGGTGACGCTGCCGATCCAGATCAACGGCAAGCGGCGGGGCGAGATCACCGTCGGCAAGGACCTGCCGGCGGCAGAGGTGGAAAAGCTGGTCCTTGCGGACGAGACGGTGCAGAAGTTCCTGGGGGGAGCCCCGGTGAAGAAGCTGATCGTTGTCCCGGGCCGCATCGTCAATGTCGTCGCCTGACCGCCGCGCCTTTCTTTTCCTGCCGCTGCTCGCGGCCTGCGGCTTCACGCCCGCCTATGGCCCGGGCGGCGCGGCCACCGCGCTGTCCGGCCGGATCGCCACGGCGGAGCCTGCCGACAAGAACGCCTATGATCTCGTGGCGCGTCTGGAAGAGCGGCTGGGCCGGGCCCAGGCCCCAGTCTTCCGCATCGACTTCATGATCGAGGCCGAGGCCCAGGGTCTGGGCATCACGCCGGAAGGCGCGGTGACGCGCTATCACCTGACCGGTCATGTGGACTGGAAGCTGATCCGGCTTTCGACCGGCGCCGCCGAACTGACCGGCCGGGAGGAAAGCTTCACCGCCTATTCCGCCACCGGCTCCACCGTGGCCGGACTGACGGCGGAGGCGGATGCGGCCAGCCGTCTGATGCGCATCCTCGCCGATGCCATCGCCACGCGCCTGATTGCCGCCGCGCCGCGGCTTGCCCCGTGATCCTGGCTCCGGCGCGTTTTGCCGCGCTGCTCGCCACGCCCGATCCGCAGCTGGCCGGCCTTCTGATCGCCGGCGAGGACGAGGGTCGCGTCGCCTTGCGCCGGCAGGATGCGGTCGCCGCCTGGCTGGGGCCGCAGGGCGAAGCGGAAATGCGGCTGGTGCGCCTCGCGCCCGCAGACCTGCGGCAGGACCCTGCCCGCCTGACCGACGCGCTGCGCGAACGCGGCTTCTTCCCCGGCCCGCGCGTGGTGCTGCTGGAAGGCGCCGGCGATGCGCAGGACGAGGCGGTGGGCGCGGCGCTGGCGGGCTGGCAGAAGGGTGACGCCCGGCTGATCGTCACCGCCGGAGACCTGCGGAAGAAGTCGAGCCTGCGCGCCCGGTTCGAGGCCGCGCCGGTCCTTGCCTGCCTGATCCTGCGCGACCAGCCGCCAGGACCGGCGGAGATCGAGGCCGAACTGGCCCGCAGCGGGCTTTCGGCCTTCGAGCCCGGGGCGCGGGAGGAGCTGGTGCGCCAGGCCCTGAGGCTGGAGCCCGGCGACCTGCGCCAGTTCCTGGAGACGGTGGCGCTGTACAAGTGGCAGGACCCCGCACCGCTGACCCTGGCGGAGATCGCCGCGCTGACGCCGCTGACGGTGGAGACGGCGGTGGAGGCGGTGGTTGCGGCCACGGCAGAGCGGCGGCCGGGCGAACTGCCCTCGCTTCTGCGGCAGATCGAGGGACAGGGGGTTGGCGCGGCCACGGTCGCGGCCGCAGCGCTGCGCCATTTCCGCCTGCTGTTTTCGCTCGCCCCCGGGGGCGCGGGCGGCGGGCGCGGCTGGGGCGCCAGCGAAGTCACCGAGCGTCAGGCCCGGAACTGGGGCGCCGAACGCCTCGGCCGCGCTCTCCGGCTTCTGGTCGAGACCGACCTTGCCCTGCGCTCTTCCCCCCGCGCGCCCGCCTTCGCCATCGTCGAGCGCGCCCTCCTGCGGCTGGCCATGGCCGAACCCGGCTGACCGGGCCTCCTCCTGACTCCCTCGTACCCGCAGACGGAGGGCCTTTTTCGACAACGGATGTCGATTCGTTGCCAACCCTGCGGCAGTGGCGGGTTCACACTCCGCCCATCCGCCGGAGGCCCCCCGTGACCGCCCATCCTCGCCTGATGTCCCCCCTGACCCTGCGCGGCCGGGTGCTGCGCAACCGCATCGTCTTCGGCGCCCATACCGCCAACATGTCGCGGGACGGACTGCCGGATGCCCAGTACGGCGCCTATCTCCTGGAGCGCGCCCTTGGCGGGGCGGCGATGATCGTCGCCGAGCCGATGCCGGTGCACCGGACCGGGGTGCTGACGCGGGGCAACTTCCGCCACGGCACCGACGAAGTGATCCCGCATTTCCGTGCGGTGACCGAGCCGGTGAAGGACGCCGGCGCGGTGATCCTGCAGCAGCTCTACCATGTCGGCGCCCATGGCGATTCAGACCTGTCGTTCCAGCCGCACTGGTCGCCCTCCGGCCATGCCTCGTACCACGACTCGGACGGCTCCCACCGGATGACGGAAGCCGAGATCGAGGAACTGATCGGGGCCCATGTCGCCGCTGCGGTCCGCTGCAAGGCCGGCGGGTTCGAGGGGGTGGAGGTCTGGGCCGCCTACCACTCGCTCCTGGACCAGTTCTGGACCCCGTGGTCCAACACCCGCGACGACCGCTGGGGCGGAAGCCTGGAGAACCGCACCCGCTTTTCCCGCCGGATCATCGAGGGCATCCGTCGCGCCTGCGGCGAGGATTTCATCATCGGCCTCGCGGTCTCCACCTCCGATGCCCATGACGTGCTCCTGTCCACCGAGGCGCTGGCGGAGGTCGTGGCGCTGCATGATGCCACGGGCATGGTGGAATATGTCACCTGCGGGCACGGCGGCTACATGGATTTCGAGCGGCTGATGCCGACCTTTCTGTTCGGCGAAAAGCTGACGGCGCCGGTGACGGAGGTGCTGAAGGGCGTGGTCCGCCATGCCGCCATCACCTCCGAGGCGCATGTGCGCACGCCGGAGAACGGCGAGGCGATCATCGCCTCCGGCCAGGCCGATCTCGTCTCGATCGTGCGCGGGCAGATCGCCGACCCGCATCTCGCCCGCAAGACCGCCGGGGGACGGGCGGAGGATGTGCGGGGCTGCATCTCCTGCAACCAGATGTGCTGGGGCCGGCGGTCGCGCGACTACTGGATTTCCTGCCTGATCAACCCTTCCGCCGGGCGGGAGTGGGAATGGGGCGGGGATCGCTTCACCCCGGCCGCAGAGCCCCGGGAGGTGCTGGTGGTCGGCGGCGGCCCGGCGGGAATGGAGGCGGCGCGGGTGGCGGCGGAACGCGGGCACCGGGTGACGCTGGCCGAGGCCGCGCCCCAGCTCGGCGGGCAGTTCCGGCTGGCCGGGCTCCAGCCGCGCCGGGGGCAGATCCTCGACCTCATCGGCTGGTACGAACGGCAGTTCGCGCGGCTGGGCGTGGAGGTGAGGCTGAACGCCTTCCTCGATGAGGCGGAGCTTGCCGCCCATCCGGCGGCGGAGGTCGTGCTGGCCACCGGCTCGCTGCCCGATCCGGAGGCCCGGCAGCGCTGGCTTCCCGGCGCCGGCCCCCTTCCGGGTCTGGAGACAGGCGGGGTGTGGGCGCCGGAGGATGTGATGGGCCGTGCGGCGCGGCTGGGCGATGTGGTGATCGTCTATGACGAGGGCGGCAACTGGCGGGGGGTGGGCACCGCCTGGGCGCTGGCCGAGCAGGGAAAGCAGGTCGTCCTCGTCACCCCGGACCCTTTCATCGGCAAGGAAATCGCCCGCACCTCGGCAGACGGACCGGTGCGGGCGCGGCTGGCCAGGGCGGGCGCACGGTTCCTGACCGAGCATCGGCTCCTTCGCTGGCACGGCAACGGCGTGACGGTGGAAAGCCTGCTGACCGGCTTGCAGGAGACCATTCCCGCTTCGGGATTGGTCATGGCGACCACCAATATCGCCTTCGATCCTTTCCCCGAGACAATGCCCGGCAAGCGCCTGCGCCGGATCGGCGACTGCGCCGCGCCGAGGCTTGCGGCCTATGCGTTCCACGAGGGGCGAAAACTGGGGATCAGCCTGTGACTTCGGACGTCACCGGCCGGGGCGCCGCTGCCCGCCGGGCGGGGACGGAAGCGACCGGACCGCTCCGGCGTCAGGGAGGCGGAAACCCGTCCCGGGCCTGACCCGGGACCTCCTCCACGTCTGCCGGTGCGCCTGAGGGGAGGCGAGACCCCGGCTCGGGGCCGGGGCGGGGACACTTTGCTCTGCGCCATCCGGCGCGGCGGGTGGAAGGGCGCGGGCTTTGCCTCGGACCGGTCACGCTTCGGCAGGGGCCGGTTCAACCCGGCCGGGACTTCCGGCGCGAGTGGGGGGCCCGAGGTCAGGAGATGCGGCGGATCAGGTCGCCCAGCGCCACCTCGCCGTCCACTTCCACCGAGCAGAGGATGCCGCGCAGGCGCAGCTCCTTGTGGCCGGGGAGCGTGATCCAGGCCTTGGCATCGGCGCCGTAGCGGGCCTTCCACTTCACGCAGGCATCGTTCCACACGCCGGAGACGCGCAGCACCGCCGTTCCGGCCTGGAGAAGCGAGCCTTCCGGCAACGCCTCTTCGGTGGTCAGGATGTCGGCGATGATCGGGTCGCCGGGATGGACGGCCTCGTCGCCCTCGGTCCAGACAAGATCGAGAACCCGTTTGGGCAGGATCGACACCTGGATCGCCGGGTCGGGGCTGCCGTCGGGCAGCTTCAGCCAGGGCGTCGTCATCCAGCGCTCGCCGGGGATGCCGCCGGCACGGGTCATCGAGATGCGCGGCGGATAGGCGCGCTTGCCGAAGCCGGGGCGCAGGCAGAGCTGGCTGACCAGCCCCTCGCGCGGCGCGGCGAGGACATGCGGCAGGGCCGCCATCAGCGCGTCCATCGTCGGGTTCATGGCGGGGCTCCTGGGTGCGAAGGATTGCGGCAGGCTTCAAGCCCGGATTGCCGCGCCGGGTAAAGGGGAAACGTCGGGTCAGCGGTCACAGCGCGGACAGAAGCGCCGCCGTCGGCCAGCCATCCGCCGGCAGGCCGAGACGCTTCTGCTCGATCTGGACGGCGGCACGGGTGGCGCCGCCGAGGATACCGTCCACCGTGCCCACATCATGGCCGCGCGCGACCAGGGCTTCCTGCAGGCGCTTCATCCCGTCGCGGTCAAGCCCGGACTCGGGGTCGCCGGGATCGAAAACCGGCGCGCCCTCGATCCGGGTGGCAAAATAGGCGGCGGTCGTCACATAGACGAGGCTCTGGTTCCAGTCGAACAGGACCCTGAAGTTCGGATAGGTGATGAAGGCCGGCCCCTTGCGTCCCTGCGGCAGCAGGATCGAGGCCGGCAGGTCGGCGATCTGCCCTTCCCGCGCAGAGACGCCCATCGCCCGCCAGTCGGCGCCCGGCCGCTCCTGTCCCGTGCCGGTCAGCGACCAGTCGAGGCTTTCGGGCAGGATCACCTCCTGCAGCCAGGGCTCGCCCGCCCGCCAGCCGTGGTGGTGCAGGAGTGCCGCCCCGGAGAGGAGCGCATCCTCGGGCGAAGACTTGAGGCTGACGGCACCGTCGCCGTCGCCGTCCACTCCCAGTGCGAGTATGTCGGCGGGCAGCATCTGGACCATGCCGATCTCTCCCGCCCAAGCCCCGGTGGTGGCGGGATCGAAACGGCCCCGGGCGTAAAGCTGGGCGGCGGCGAGAAGCTGCGGCTGGAACAGCGCCTGGCGGCGGCAGTCATGCGCCAGGGTGGCCAGGGCGTTGCGGGTGTTGAAATCGCCCTGCACGGCGCCGAAATCGGTCTCGAAGGCCCAGAAGGCGAGGAGGATGCCCTTCGGTACACTGTATTCGGCCTCGATCCGGGCGAAAGTGTCGGCATGGCGGGAGGCCAGCGACAGGCCCTTGTCGAGCCGGCCCTTGGAGATCAGGGCCCGGGCGAATTCGGTGAAGGGCTTGCCGAAGACACCCTGCGCCCGGTCGGCCTTCAGCACCTTGGGATCCTGTCGGACGCCGCTGAAGAAGTCGCGCGCGGTTGCTTCCGGCACGCCGGCGGCCACGGCCTCGGCCCGCATGGCGGCGAGGAAGTCGCCGAAATCGCCGCCGCAGGGGGCGGCTGTGGCCGGAGTGGCAAGGAGGAGAAAGGCAAGCCAGCGCATCAGACCACCGCGATGAGGGCGACAAGGACAGTCATCAGCCCCCAGGCGCGCCAGAGCGCGGCCACGGCACGGGAAACCTCGGCCGCACCGATGTCGGCGCGGCCCTCCGGCCAGACCCAGGGATAGTCGCGCCGCTCGCCATGGTAGCTGCGCGGACCGGACAGCGAGACGTCGAGCGCCACCGCCATCGCCGCCTCGGGCCAGCCGGCGTTGGGCGAACGGTGCAGCGGGGCGTCGCGCAGGATCGCGGCGGCGTCGGTCACGCCATGGGAGAGCGCGATCAGCAACGCGGTGGCGCGGGCGGGGATCCAGTTCAGCACATCGTCGAGCCGGGCGGCGGCCCAGCCGAATTCCTCGTGCCGGGGAGTGCGGTGGCCGATCATGCTGTCGGCGGTGTTGACCGCCTTGTAGAGCAGCATCCCGGGCAGGCCGAAGACCAGGAAGAACAGGGCGGGCGCGACCACGCCGTCGGAGAGGTTCTCGGCCGCGCTCTCGATCGCGGCGCGGGCGACATCGGCCTCGGTCATCGAACCGGTATCGCGGCCGACGATGCGGGCGACCATGACGCGGCCGTCGCCGAGGCCGAGCCGCAGGGCCCGGGCGACGTCGCGGACGTGGTCGGACAGCGACCGTTGGGCCAGGAGTACCGAGGCCGCGAGGATCTCGACCAGCCCGCCATCCGGCAGGGCGGCGATCAGCCAGCCCAGCGCCCAGGCGCCGACGCAAAGCAGGAGAACGGCGGCGACGCCACGCGCCTTGCGGGCCTCGCCCATGTTCAGCCGGGCGTCGAGCCAGCCGACCGCCCTGCCGAGCAGCACCGCCGGATGGGGAACGCGCTCCCACAGAAGCCTGGGCTCGCCGATCGCCGCGTCGATCAGCAGGGCGGGAAGGAGCAGGCAGGCGCTCACAGCGCAGCCTCCAGCCGGGGCCAGGCCTCGGGCGCCGGCAGGCCGAGGCGCAGCCAGCAGGGATTGTAGGGGAATGCGCGGGTCCAGATGCGGGATTGCGCCAGGCGCTCCTGCCAGGACCGGGCATTGTCCACCTCGTAGAGGCGGAAAAGCGTGGTGCCGCCGAGAAGCCGGGCGCCCCGTGAGGCCATCAGCCCGTCGAGCCGGCCGGCATCGGCGCCCAGACGGCTGCGGGTTGCCTCGGCCCAGGCGAGATCCTTCAGCGCCGCAGTCCCGGCCACCAGCGCCGGGCCTGAAACCGGCCAGGGGCCAAGGAGTTCGGACATCCGTGCGACAAGAGCCGGGTCGCCGAGGGCGAAACCCAGCCGCAAGCCGGCGAGACCCCAGAACTTGCCGAGACCCTTCAGGACGAGGGTGTTCGGGCGGGAGATGAGGCCCGCCAGCGCCTCGCCCGGCGCGGCATCGGCGAAGCTTTCGTCCAGGACGAGAAGCCCGCGCGGAGCGAGGCCGTCACAGGCGGCGTCCGTCGTCCAGCGGTGGCCGTCGGGGTTGTTGGGGTGGACGACAACCCGCGCCTCGGCCGGGCCATCGGTCACGACCTCCCAGCCCGCAAGGCGGAAGGCGCGGGCGTGTTCGTTGTAGGTGGGTCCGGGGATGGCCACCCGGGCCGGCGGGGCAAGCGCCGGGATGCGGGCAATCAGCGCCGAGACGCCGGCGGCAGCGATCAAGGCGCTGTCGGGCGGGGCCTGCCAGAGCCGGCGCGCCGCCGCATCAAGCGCTTCCCCCGCCGCGCGGTCCGGCAGCGCGGTCCAGGCATCGGGCGGGAAGGAGGGCAACGGATAGGGCACCGGGTTGATGCCGGTGGAGAGGTCGATCCAGTCGGACCGCGCCCCGCCGAATCGGGCGGCGGCGGCGTCGATCCCGCCGCCGTGGTCCGGTGTCTGCCCCTGCCCTGCGCCGTCCATCGCCCCGCCCTCTGCCGCCGGAAGCAAAGCCGATCCGTCTGCCACCTGCAACCCGCCGCGCCCCGCACAACCTTTTGGCGAGCCGGGCGTGGTTTCCACGAAACTGCCGTCAACAATACGTTTTCGTCACAGTCTTCGCCTTGAATTCGAACCATTGCGCGACAGACTGGGCGTGGGGAGATGATGTGATGCTTGAGTATCTGCCGAAAGATGTGCGCGACGGGCTGGAGGCCGCACGGCGGCGCGACCTCAAACGCAAGTCGCGCCTGCGCGTCCAGGTGGGCGAGGCGGTGTTTCCTGTCCTGCGGCTGTGGGAGGACGGCTTCGCCCTCGACGCCGGCCTGACCCCGCATCTGCGCGGCCTCGTCGATGTCTTCGACGGCGCGCGGCACATCATGCAATGCCTGATCGTCGCCTCCACCGAGGAAAACGGGGAACTCGTCTGCGACTTCAAGCGCTCCACGGACGTGGCCGAGAAACCGGCGCTCGACTACTGGCGCGACGAGAATGCCCCGGTGGCACTGCTGCCGAAAGCGTGAGGTCGGCGATTCCGCAGCGTTCCCGACCGATGGAACCAATTGCACCCGGGAAGGACGGCCTCCGAGGCGTCAGGTCCCTGCGGCAAACATGGGCATAAGCGCCTCCAGCTCTGCAAGTTGCTCAGGCCACGCGCCCGTGCTGCCGGAGGCGATGGCCTCGTCGAGCGCCTCTTTCGACGGATAGAGATCGCGCAGGACCAGGCGCGCCCTTTCGCCGTCCTCGTCAAAGGTCAGCGTCGAGACGGCACCGTCCTCGCCCTCTTCGTTCGTCCAGACGATCCGCGCATGAGGTGTTACTTCGAGATACCTGCCGAAAAACGCCATGGGTTGCGCGGCGGCAGGATGGGCGAAGACGAACCGGTAACTGCCCCCGGTACGGACATCCATCTCGCAGGACAAGAAGGTCATGCCGAAGGATTTCGGCAGCCACCAGCGTTGCATCAGCTCCGGCCTGGTCCAGGCCGCGAACAGGAGGCGTGCCGGCGCGTCGAAGGTCCGCGTCACAACCATCTCGCGGTCGGACGTCCGCTCCACGTTTGTGGGGTATTTCCCGGCGGCCGCGTCAGTTCCGCTTGTCGCGCTCATCGGCACTCTCCTTGCGTTTCAGGTCTTCGACCACCGCATCCAGCGCATCGAAGCGTTCCGCCCATAGCTCGCGGTAACGCTCGATCCAGGCGGCCTCTTCCTCCAGCCGGTGGCGGCCGAGCCGGCAGGTCCGGACCCGCCCGGCCTTCCGCGTGGTCACGAACCCGGCCTGTTCGAGAACGCCGATGTGCTTCTTCATGCCGGTCAGGGTCATGCGGAACCGACCGGCAAGCTCGGTGATCGACGCGTCCGCTTGCCCCAGGTGCTCCAGCACACCGCGCCGGGTGGCGTCGGAGAGCGCGGCGAAGGCAGCGTCGATGCGGGGCGCCGGATACTGAGCCATCTGGTTCAGTATAGGCCCGGGAACCTCTGGCGCGCAAGGGCGCAGTGGATGGTCGCCACTGCCGGCGTCATCGGCCCTTGCACGCCTCCCCAGACCGGCCTATATGCCCCTTGACAGCGGCGCCGGCCTCCACCCCCGGCGCCACCGAGCCTCGAAAGAACGGGCCGCTGCGGCCCGTTTTTCGTTTTCCGGGACCACGATCCATGTCCGACCTCGTCGCCAAGACCGCCATCGACCGCCGCCTCGCCGAAATCGTCCGTCCCACGGTGGAGCGGCTGGGGTTCGAGCTGATCCGCATCCGCCTGATGGGCGGGCAGCGGCACATCCTGCAGATCATGGCCGACAAGCCCGAGGGCGGCATCGACGTTGACGACTGCGGCCGCATCTCCACCGCAGTGTCGCTGATGCTCGATGTCGAGGACCCGATCGAAGAGGCCTATACGCTGGAGGTCTCCTCCCCCGGCATCGACCGGCCGCTGACCCGGCTGAAGGACTTCGACATCTGGAAGGGCTGGGAGGCCCGGGTCGAGACCTCCGAACTCATCGACGGCCGCCGCCGCTTCAAGGGCACGCTGGCCGGCACCGAGGGTGACGAGGTGCTGATCGAGATCGAGGAAGGGGCCGAAACCCTTACCATCGGCCTGAAGTTCGACTGGCTCTCCGATGCCAAGCTGATCCTGACCGAGGAGCTGATCGCCGAGATGCTGCGGCAGAAGAAGGCCTCGGAAGTGGACGAGACCAAATTCGACGAGATCGACGAAACCGAGGGTGACGGGGAAGACCCTGCGCCCGAAACCAAACACTGAGGGGAGAGAGACCCGTGGCCATCACCTCCGCCAACCAGCTTGAGCTTCTCCAGACGGCCGAGGCCGTCGCGCGTGAGAAGATGATCGACCCCGTGCTCGTCATCCAGGCGATGGAGGAGAGCCTCGCCCGTGCGGCCAAGTCCCGTTACGGCGCCGAGATGGACATCCGGGTGAAGATCGACCGCAAGACCGGGCGGGCGGCCTTCACCCGCGTGCGCACCGTGGTCGAGGACGACGCGGTGGAGAACTACCAGGCGCAGCTGACCGTCGAGCAGGCGAAACCCTTCCTGGCCGATCCCAAGGTGGGTGACGTGATCGTCGATGAGGTGCCGCCGGTGGACCTCGGCCGGATCGCGGCGCAATCGGCCAAGCAGGTGATCCTGCAGAAGGTGCGCGAGGCCGAGCGCGAGCGCCAGTACGAGGAATTCAAGGACCGCAAGGGCACGATCATCAACGGCATCGTCAAGCGCGAG
>CAZRQN010000081.1:7853-12825 GCA_964602115.1 uncultured Rhodobacterales bacterium | reverse complement strand
CCCGGGGCAGCGCCCCGGGTCTCTCCACGAGACCGGACCTCAGAGACACAAGCGCCACACGAAGCGCGCCCGCCAGGGCGCAAGACGGGACGGGCGTCACCCCCTCCGCATTCGCGGCGAGGGGGTCCAAGGGGGCGGGAAGCCGCCCCCTTGCTTCCCCCAAGCGGCGAAGCCGCGCGGGAGACCGCTTTCAGAGGCAGAAGCGCTGATGCTCCTGCAGGGCGAAGCGGTCGGTCATCCCGGCGACATAATCGGCGACCAGCCGGGCCAGTGCGGTTTCCGACCGCGCCTGCGTGACATCGGTCTGCCATTCCGCCGGCAGCCTGTCAGGCTCGGCCAGAAAGAACGGGAAGAGATCGTCCACCACCGCCGTCACCCGGGCGCGCTCGGCCATCACCGGCGGGGCGCGGTACATGCGGTGGAAGAGGAAGGCGCGGATCGCCTTCAGTTCCTGGTAGAGCGGCTTGGAGAAGCGGATCACCGTTCCCTCCATGGCGCGGATCTCCTCCACCGACTTGGGGCGTGCCGCCTCCAGCCGGTTGCGCGCCACCGCGATCACGTCCTCGACCATCCGCCCGAACACCCGCCGCAACGCCTCGTGCCGCCGCCGCATGCGGTCGAGCCCGGGATAGAGCCGGTCCACTTCGGCAAAGGCCGGGCCGGTGACCGGCAGCTCCATCAGATCGGCTTCGGTGAACAGGCCCGAGCGCAACCCGTCGTGCAGGTCGTGGTGCGAATAGGCCACGTCATCGGCAATTGCCGCCACCTGGGCTTCGGCCGAGGCGAAGGTGGCAAGCTCCAGCCCCCAGTCGGCATCCGCCTCGGCCAGCGCATAGGGCAAGGGACCCGCATGTTTCGGGTCGGCCAGGGGTCCGGTGACCGGGCCGTTGTGCTTGGCGATGCCTTCCAGCGCTTCCCAGGTCAGGTTGAGCCCGTCGAAATCGGCATAGTGCCGCTCCAGGCGGGTGCAGATTCGGATCGCCTGGGCATTGTGGTCGAAGCCGCCAAAAGGCGCCATCAGCCGCGCCAGCGCCTCCTCGCCGGTATGGCCGAAGGGCGGGTGGCCGAGGTCATGGGCCAGCGCCACGCATTCGGCGAGATCGGTGTCGAGCCCCAGCGCCCCGGCGATGGTGCGCGCCACCTGGGCCACTTCGATCGTATGGGTCAGCCGCGTGCGGTAATAGTCGCCCTCGTGCTCGACGAAGACCTGGGTCTTGTGCTTCAGCCGGCGGAAGGCGGAGGAATGGATGATCCGGTCGCGGTCGCGCTGATAGGGCGAGCGGAAGGTCGAGACCCGCTCGGGATGCCGCCGACCGCGGGACTTCTCGGGCAGGCAGGCATAGGGCGCTGTCATCCCGCGACTCTCCCGGCTGGACACTCCGCCTGCGCAAGTGCCACAGAACCCGCGCCCTGACCATTCCCCCGCCCGCCTTCGGCGGGGTCCGGCCGGCCGCAAGCCCGTCCGCCACAGGTCAGTCCGCCGCGAGGCAGGCCGCCTGGCGCAACGCTGCGGCGAGAGCTTCCGCCGGGGCGGCGGCCATTCCCTCCGACCGCCAGGCCACATGGCCGTCCGGCCGCACCAGCGAGGCCCCGTCGGCCGAGAGCCCGAAAGCCGCCAGATCCTCCGCCCCGAGCCGGGCGCAGGACAGATCGACGCCCGTGACACGCCCTGCCTCGGCCGCCGCCGCCTCCCAGCCCGCCTCCCCGGCCACCAGCGTCCAGCCGGGGCCGAAGAGGTCCAGCGTCGAGCGGCGCGCGCCGTCGCGCGTCATCCACAGATGCGGCGCCCGGGTGCCCGGCTGGCCGGCCCAGAGGTCGGGGCGCAGCGCCGGGGGCAGTTCCTCGCCCGCGCCGATCACCGCCGCCGAGCGGTAGATCTGGCCGAACTCCATCGCCGCATCCTCGATGATCGGAGCCGGCAGGTGCTTGCCCCCGAACCCGGCGAAATCCGGCCGGTTCATGATCTGCTGGCAGCGCAGCCAGGCGACGGGGCGGCGCTCGTCGTTGTAGCTGTCCAGCAGCGCGGGCTGCGACACCCCCGACAGCACCGCCGCCAGTTTCCACGCGAGGTTGTGGACATCGGCGATGCCGGTATTGGCCCCCCATCCCGCCCGCGACGGCGGCAGGGCATGGGCGGCGTCCCCGGCGAGGAACACCCGCCCCTTCCGGAAGGTGTCGGCGATCAGCATGGCCATCTGCCAGCGCCCCGTGGTGACGATCTCGGGCGCGTTGTCCGGCAGGCCCAGCGCGCGCCGGACCACGTCCTTGAGCTCGGCATCGCTGCGGGGCTTGTCGTCCTGCAGGTAGAAGATCCACCGCCCCTGGGGATAGCCGCCGCCCAGCATCCCTTTGAGATCCGGCTGATCGACCATGAACTGGGTCAGTCCCCGGGCCCTTGCGGCATCCACCCGCGCCTGCACCTCGGGTGGAATCTGCGGCCGGAACATCACGCTGCGCATGGTCTGCAGGGCGCCGGGGCCGCTGCGCCCGATCCCCAGCGCCTCGCGCACCGGGCTGCGGTGGCCATCGGCCGCCACCATCCAGGCGGAGCGCAGGGTGTATTCGCGGCCGTCAGGTCCGCGCAGCCAGGCGGTGACGCCATCCTCGTCCTGCGCGAAGCGCAGAAGCTCGGTGGAGAATCGCACATCCGCGCCCATCTCCACCGCCCGCGCCCGCAGGATCGGCTCCAGCACGTCCTGCGACATCCGGGCGTTGACATGCGGCGAGAAGGTCAGCGGCGCAGCCTCGGGCCGGTCTGTCTGCGGCGGGGTCCAGGGGGTTTCCTCGAACCATTCGCCGGCGAGGCTCTCGATGCGCACCCGCCCCGGGGGGCCGCCGGTCTCGGGCTTTTGCTCGAACCGGTCCACGATCCCGAGACTGCGGTAGATCTCCAGCGACCGTGCCGACCAGCCCACCGCACGCGGGTGCAGCGGCGTGTCGGCATTGCGCTCCACCAGCACGCAGGCCACGCCCTGCCCCGCCAGAGCCATCGCCGCCGTCAGCCCGACCGTGCCGCCGCCGACCACCAGCACCGGCACGGTCTGCTGAGCTGCATTGATCTCCATTGTCATCTTCACCCCTTCGCGTTCATCTGTTCACGGCCGGCCGCAGGGCGCGGGATCGCTTGGGCCGTCATGGCGGGAAAGATATATAGCATACTATGGAAATCAACCCCGGCTGGGACCCGACCTCCGAACCGACCTTCTGGATCAACCAGGCCTCGCGGGCGATCCTGCGCGGCTTTGCCCGCGAGCTGCGCCCGCTGGGCTTCGGCACCGCCTATTGGCCGGTGGCGCTGGCGCTCGACGAGGCCGGTCCGATGCGCCAGACCGACCTGCTCGACCGCATGGACATCGAGCAGCCGACGCTTACCGCGCTGCTTGCCCGGATGGAGCGCGACGGGATCATCGCCCGCCAGCCCGACCCCGATGACGGCCGCGCCAAGCGCGTGGCGCTGACCGAGGACGGCAAGGCACGCATCCAGGACGTGAAGGCGGCGATGCTGGGGGTTGCCGGCCGGGCCATCGCCGGGCTGACCGAGGACGAAGGCGCCACGCTGATCGCGGCGCTGCGCAAGATCGTGGCCGCCCTGGCCTGAGCGGCGCCCGCCGCTTGTGACCCCCCCGGCCACGACCTATATTCACCGCAGCACCCTGCCGGATCCCGCCATGAACCTGCCGCCCCGCGTCACCGACCGTGCCTATGCCCGGCTCGCCGAAATCGCCACCCTGACCGGCGAGCGCCGGCCGCTGCGCGTCGCGGTGGAAGGCGGCGGCTGCTCGGGCTTCCAGTACGACATCAAGCTCGACGATCCGGCGGCGGACGATCTGGTGCTGGAGAAGGACGGCCAGAAGGTGCTGGTGGACCAGGTCTCGCTGCCCTTCCTGTCCAACGCCGTCATCGACTTTTCCGAGGAACTGATCGGCGCCCGCTTCGTGATCCAGAACCCCAACGCCACCTCCTCCTGCGGCTGCGGCACCTCGTTCTCGGTGTGAGCGCGGCACGGCTCGTTCCGCCCGGCCCGGAAGATTTCGCGGTCGTCGCGCGCGGCGGTCCGGCGCGGGCCTATGCCGCCGTTCTGGCGGCGGCGTTTCTCGCCTTCCTGCTGCTCGCCGGCACGCCGCTCGTCCTCTACCACGTCGTCATGTCCGCAGTACTGCTGCCGCTCGTCGCCTGGCGCCAGGCGCAACTTGCCCCCTGGCTGGCGCGCCTGCCCCTGCCGGCCGTCCCGCGTTTCATCCTCCTCGCCGCAGCGGTCGTGGTCGCTGAAGAGGTGCTGGTCGGCACAATCCTGTCGCTCGTCGTCGAACGCGATCCTTCGCTCTGGGCGACGCGGGTGCGACAATTCGTGACGCTGAACCTGCTGGTCTTTGCCGGCCCGGTCCTTGCCCTGGCGCTGCACGCACGGCTCACCGCGCCGCACCGCTGGGAACTCCCGGTCCTTGCCGGCGGCTGGGGCCTCTATTCCGAGGCGATCCTGCAGAGGCTGCCTGCGGCGCCGGTTCTTGCCGGGCTCCTGCTCTGGCCGACTTTGGTGATCTACGCCCTGATCTTTGCCCCCGCGACATTGTCGGTCGCCCCCGAACGCGGCAACCGAAGACCGCCGCTCTGGCTGCGCGCCCTCGCGGTCTGGGCGCTCGCCTTTGCCGTTTCGGTGCCGGTCGTGCTGGCAGTCGACTCGCTCCGCCGTGCCCAGCCGGACCTGTTCCCGCCCTGCGCCCTTACCGGCTGCGCCGAGGGGTCGGGTGATGGCGGCAAGGCCGGGGCGCCGGATGCTGGGCCGCGCGCCGAACCGGTTGCCGCGCCTTGACGCCACGCCTAACCTGAGCCGTCCGCGCGGAGCCCGCACATGAAGATCGCCACCTACAACATCAACGGCATCAAGGCCCGGGTCGAGACCCTGCCGCGCTGGCTTGCGGCCGAGGGGGCGGATGTGGATGTGGTCTGCCTGCAGGAGATCAAGAGCCAGGAC
>CAZRQN010000081.1:0-7753 GCA_964602115.1 uncultured Rhodobacterales bacterium | reverse complement strand
GGCCGAGGGGGCGGATGTGGATGTGGTCTGCCTGCAGGAGATCAAGAGCCAGGACGAGGCCTTTCCCCGGGCGGAATACGAGGCCCTGGGCTACCAGGTGGAAACCCATGGCCAGAAGGGCTTCAACGGCGTGGCGATCCTGTCGAAGCTGCCGCTGACCGAGGTACGGCGCGGCCTGCCTGGCGATCCGGCCGACGAGCAGGCGCGCTGGATCGAGGCGACGGTGCAGGGCATCCGCGTCTGCGGCCTCTACTTGCCGAACGGCAACCCCGCGCCGGGGCCGAAATACGACTACAAGCTCGCCTGGATGGCCCGCATGGAAACCCGTGTCCGCGAGATTCTGGCGGATGAGGTGCCGGCGGTCTTCTGCGGCGACTTCAACGTCATCCCCCAGGCCGAGGACGCGGCGAAGCCCGAGGCCTGGGCCACCGACGCGCTGTTCCTGCCGGAAACCCGCGCCGCCTTCCGCCGGATGCTCAACCTCGGCCTGACCGAGGCCTTCCGTGCCCGGCAGGCCGGACCGGGACAGTACACCTTCTGGGACTACCAGGCCAATTCCTGGGAGCGCAACAACGGCATCCGCATCGACCACCACCTGCTGACCCCGCAGGCCGCCGACCGGCTGACCGGAGCGGGGATCGACAAGCCGGTGCGCGGCGGCGACAAGCCCTCGGATCACGTTCCGGTCTGGATCACGCTCGCCGCATAGGGCGGGGCTTGCCCCGCCATGCGGCGAAGGCGGGGTGAACCCCGCCCTACATCAGCGCCGCGACCTCGCCCTGCTCGGCCTGCGCCGGGGCGATGGTCCGGTTGAAGAGCACCCGGCCGATCCCCCCGGAGCGCCCGCCGGGGCCGCGCCCTGTCAGGCCCCGCACAGCCGCTCTCCAGAACCGAACCGGCGCCTCCCTCCCCCCTTCGCGGAGGAGGGATGGGGTGGGGGGGGCGGGAAACCCGGCGCGCGAGGGCGCCTCCCCCGGGGGCCACACCCGCACGGGTCGCACCCGCATAGGCGCCCCCCGGCACGGAACCGGCACCCCCTCCCCTTCGCATGGGAGAGGATGGAGAGGCGCGCGCAGCCCCGCGCGGGGCGTCCGCCGGAGCGGGGCCGGCACAGAAACCCCCGCATCGCTGCACCGGCAACCGCAGCGCCCCCTGGCGGGGGAGGCGTGCGGCCGGCACCGGCTACATCAGCGCCGCCACCTCGCCCTGCTCGGCCCGCGCCTCTGCCAGGGCCGCCGCGAGGTCGATGGTGCGGTTGTAGAGCGCCCGCCCGACCAGCGCCCCATGCACGGTTCCCAGAAGGCGCAGGCGCACGATGTCATCGAGGGTGCGCACCACCCCGGAAGCGATCACCGGCACCCGCGCCACCCGGGCCAGCGACGAGATCACCCCCATCGCCCCCTCGGTGCCGGCGATATCGGCCCCGATGTCGGTGACGATGAGCGCCCCGAAAGGCGTGTCGCGGAAGCTTTCGATGAAGGTGCGGGCGGTGTAGCTGCTCTGCACCTTCCAGCCCTCGATCATCACATGGTCGCGCAGCACATCGACCGTCAGCGCGATACGGCCGGGATGTTTCTCGGCCAGTTCCATCACCAGATGCGGGTTCTGTGCCGCGAGCGTGCCCACAACTACCCGCGCCGCGCCGAGCGCCAGCCATTCCTCGATCCGGTCGCGGCTGCGGAAGCCGCCGCCGACCTGCACCGGGATCCCCGCCTCGCCGATCAGGCGGATCAGCAGGTCGCGGTTGGCGCCGGAGCCGAACATGGCGTCGAAATCGGTGACATGCATCATCTCCGCGCCGGTTTCGGCGAATTCCCTGGCCTTGGCCAAGGGATCGACGTGCCAGATCGCCGCCTCTTCCAGCCGGCCGCGCGTCAGGCTCACGCAACGACCCTTCTGCAGCTCGATGGTCGGATAAAGCATCATGGCCGGTCCCTCCCCTCCTGCGCCCTGACGCGAGCCTAGACCCGCGCACGGGGAATCGCCTAGTCGAATTCGGAGGATGCGCCGCAGACGGGAGGGGTCGCTCCGGCAACCATTCGCGCGAGCATTGCGCAGATGCGGGTCCTGCCCGGCCTCAGGGCCAAACCGCCCCTGCGGCCCGACCCCCTGGCGCAAGGCACGGCCTGCGTGACCCTCGCCGCGCGCGGCGAGGCGGCCGGCCGGGTCAGGCCCGCCGCGCCTCCGCCTTGGTGTAGTCCGGGCCCACGCAGGATGGCAGGCCGTCGGCCAGTTCCAGCCAGGGCAGCTTTTCTTCGAAAGCCACATGCAGGGTCGGGGCGAAAGCCTCCGGCTGCTCCATGGCGGCAACATAGAGATGCATGACGCCTGACATTTTCTGCGAGCGGAACGACAGCGGCGTGCCGCAGCGGTCGCAGAAGCTGCGCTCGACGCCCGGAGAGGAGCGGAACAGCTTCGGTGTCCCGCCGGTCCAGCGCCAGCTTCCGTCCGCCACACCGATATAGACGGTCATGGGCGCCGAGCATTGCCGGCGGCAGCTCTCGCAATGGCAGGCCACGCAGGACAGGACCGGTGGATCGACCTCGAAGGTGATCGCGCCGCAGAAGCAATGGCCGCGCATGCCAGTCCCCTTTTTCCGCTGGCCTATCGTCCGGGTCCGCCAGGATCGGGGCGCGTCCGAATTCGACGCGATTCAGACGCTCTGCGCCGCGATCAGGCCCAGCGCCGCCATGGCGAGACCCGCCGCGCAGGTGGCGCCCTGGCCGTCGATGTCACGCGCGGGCATGAACTCGACCATGCCCATGCCGGCGATCCGTGCCCGGCGCGCCACGCCGGTCAGAAGCGCCAGCACCTCCTGATAGGCCAGCCCGCCCGGGGTGCGGCCGATCACCGCCGGCATGGCCGCAGGATCCAGCCCGTCGAAATCGAGACAGATCGCCACCCGCGCCCCCTCCGGCACCGCAGCGAGGACCGGAGACAAGTCGCGCCCCGCGACCTCGCGCGCCGGGAAGAACTGCACCCCCCAGGCGCGGGCGGCGGCGAGATCGGCCTCGCGGGCCGAGCCGATCCCGCGTGCGCCCACCTGGACGATTCGTTCGACGCCCGGCATTTCCGACGCCCGCCGCATGGTCGAGGACAGGCCCCAGCGCTCGCCGCCCACCTCGTCGCGCCAGTCGATATGGGCATCGATCTGCAGGATGGTCAGCGGCCCGCGCCGGGCCAGTTCGGCCAGCATCGGGATCTGCACCGAGTCGTCGCCGCCGAGGAGGAGCGGCACCGCGCCCTGCGCCAGCACCTCCGCCACCGCCGCCGCGATCCGCGCCCGGTTTCCCGCCGCATCCGCCGGATCGACCGGCAGGTCGCCACAGTCCACCGCCCTCGCTCCTGCAGGCAGGAGCGACATGCCAAGATCGAAATTCACATGGGCCTGCGAGGCCGAGAACTCCGCCGTTCCTGCCCGGATCGCCGCAGGCCCTCCGGCGCAGTAGAAGCCGACGGCATAGGGCGTGGCGCCATCGGCGCCGAGGATCGCCACCTGCGCCCCGTCCAGATGCCCGGAAACCGCTTTCGGCAGGCCCAGAAAGGTCTCGACCTGTCCGGCCCCGAACATCGCCCCCAGAAGTTCCTGCGTCATTGCCATCCCCCGGAATGAAAACAGGCGCCCGAAGGCGCCTGCATCGAGAGCCGAAATCCGAAGGCGCTCAGGCCTGGGCTTCGGTGATGAAGCGCACGGCGTCGCCGAAAGTCTGGATGGTCTCGGCGGCGTCGTCCGGGATCTCGATCCCGAATTCTTCCTCGAACGCCATCACCAGTTCGACCGTATCGAGGCTGTCGGCACCGAGATCATCGATGAACGAGGCATTCTCGGTCACCTTGTCCTCGTCCACGCCCAGATGCTCGACGACGATCTTCTTCACGCGGTCGGCGATGTCGCTCATGTCACTGTCCTTGCGTTGGCACGGGATAGGCCCGCGCGGGGGTCGGGGTCGGCCGGGGCCCTCCCGTCCGGTTCGGCGCGCCTATAGCAAGCGACCCCGGTCATGGCAAACGCTTTCCATGCCGCGCCGCTGCAGGATTCAGACCATCGCCATGCCGCCGTTGACGTGGAGGGTGGAGCCGGTGACATAGGCCGCTTCCTCGCTGGCGAGATAAAGGACGGCGGCCGCCACCTCCTCGGCCGTGCCCATGCGGCCGGCGGGGATGTCGGCCAGAAGCCGGCCGCGCTGGTCCTCGTTCAGCTTGTCGGTCATCGCGGTGGCGATGAAGCCCGGGGCCACGGTGTTGACGGTGATGTTGCGGCTGGCCACCTCGCCCGCGAGGCACTTGGCCATGCCGACCACGCCGGCCTTGGCCGCGCCGTAATTGGCCTGGCCGGGATTGCCGCCCGTGCCCACGACCGAGCCGATGTTGACGATCCGCCCCCAGCGCGCCTTCATCATCGTCCTCAGCGCGCCCCGGCAGAGGCGGAAGGTGGCGGTGAGGTTGACATCGAGCACCGCGAGCCAGTCCTCGTCGGACATCCGCAGCATCAGCCCGTCGCGGGTGATTCCGGCGTTGTTCACCAGGATGTCGAGCCCGCCCATCGCATCGGCCGCACGCTTGGGCAGCGCATCGACCGCAGCGGAATCCGACAGGTTGCAGGGCAGGACATGCACCCGCGAGCCCAGCGCCGCCGCCAGTTCGTTCAGCGGCCCCTCACGGGTCCCCGAAAGGGCGACCGTCGCCCCGGCGCCATGCAGCGCCCGCGCGATCGCTCCGCCGATCCCTCCCGAAGCGCCGGTAATGAGCGCCGCCTTCCCCGTCAGGTCAAACATTCCTGAAATCCCCTTGTCGCGCCTTCCCTGCCATGACGGCAGTTTGCCCAAGACATCCCCCCAGTGCTAAAGCCTAAGCAAGGCATTGCAAAGCTGAGTCTTTTCGGCGATCTCGAAATCTCCGCAACCCCCGGTTGGAAAGGCGGAGATTTGACACGGTTAGCCGGGAGCGCGGGCCGCCGCCACATCCTCCGGCGTACCGATGGCGCGGGTCTCGGCTTCCTTGGCGATGCGGCGGATCATCCCCGACAGCGCCTTGCCGGCGCCGACCTCCCAGAAGGAGGTGACGCCCTGCCCGACCATCCAGGCCACCGACTCGCGCCAGCGGACCGAGCCGGTGATCTGCGCCACCAGCAGGTCGCGGATCGCCGCCGGATCGCTGACCCCTTCGGCACGGACATTGACCACCACCGGCACCCTCGGCGCCGCGACCGTCACCGCTGCGAGCGCCCCGGCCATCCGGTCGGCCGCCGGCTGCATCAGTGCGCAGTGGAAGGGCGCGGAGACCGGCAGCATCACCGCCCGCTTGGCGCCCTTGGCCTTGGCGATCTCCACCGCCCGCTCGACGGCCGCACGATGGCCGGAACCCACCACCTTGGCGGGATCGTTGTCATTGGCGGCCTGGCAGACCTCGCCCTGCGCCGCCTCGGCGGCCACGTCCGACGCCTGGGCGAAATCGAGCCCGAGGAGCGCCGCCATGGCGCCGACGCCCACCGGCACCGCCTCCTGCATCGCCCGCCCGCGCAGGCGCAGCAGGCGCGCCGTGTCGGCCAGCGTCAGGGCGCCAGCGGCGCAGAGGGCGGAATATTCGCCGAGCGAATGGCCGGCGACATAGGCGGTGCCCGCCATCCCCAGACCCTCGGCCTCCAGCGCCGCCAGGGCCGCCATCGAGGTTGCCATCAGCGCCGGCTGGGCATTAGCGGTGAGCGTCAGGGCCTCGATCTCGCCGTCCCAGATCAGCGCCGAGAGTTTCTCGCCCAGCGCCGCATCCACCTCGTCGAAGACGGCACGGGCGGCGGGATAGGCCTCGGCCAGCGCCCTGCCCATGCCGATGGTCTGGGCGCCCTGGCCCGGAAAAACGAATGCCCGCATCATCAGCCTCCCCCGTTTGGCATTGCCTAGCGGTTGGGACCCCTGACCTCAAGCATCGCCTGACCGGGCAGCACCGAGCGCCCCTCGCGGGATCAGAAGATGCGGGAGACGTCCTCGCCCAGCGCCAGGGTTCCGGCAAAGGTCTCCTGCAATTCGCGCCGCATCGGATGGTAGCGCGCACCCTGCACGTCGCGGAACCGCCGCTCCAGCCCGGCAGCGCGGAAAAAGCCGGGACCGCCTGCGAGTTCCATCGCCAGCGCCACCGTCTTCAGCGTGGCCTCCTCGGCGGCGCGGCGGCCGAACATGCCGGCGTTGACCGTTTCGAACGATCTTTCGGGACGCTCCGCGACGGCGAGCATGTCCTGAACTGCGACCCGGGCCGCCCAGAGCGCAGAGTCCATTTCGCCAACCATCCGCCGGCTGACGTTAGCCCGTCCCCGCACCATGGCGATGGCCATATCTCGGGCACTTTCGGCCACGCCGAGATAGACCGCATAGATCAGCGGCAGCGCGGTCGTCGCAATGATATGCCAGATGGGATGCCACTGCCCCGCATCCCGCATCAGCGCCACCTTGTCGTCAGGAACGAAGAACCCGTCGAGTTCCACTTCGCCCGAGCCGGTTCCGCGCATGCCCAGCGCGCGCCAGGTATCCCGCCGCTTGACCTCCGGCGCGGAGAACGGGGCGGCGAAGTGGATGATCTTGTCGCCCGCGATGGCGCTAGAGTTGAACAGGGTCGCCACCGGAGACCCCGAGGCGAAGTTCTTCTTGGCATGGACGCGCCATCCGCCTTCCGCGCGCTCGGCGCGACCGGAGCTTCCGATCCAGTCCGATCCACCGGAGGTGGCCACGAATATCCCCTCTTGGGCCACACGCCGCAGCAGCGGCTCGACCGCCGCCCTTGCCGCCGGCTGGTGCCGCCAGCGCCAGGCGGGAACGGCCACGAGATGCGTATGCATGGCGAAAGCCAGCGCGGTGGACCCGCAGCCGCGCCCCAGCAGGCGCAGCATGTCGGCAAGCTCGGCCGGCCCGGCCCCGCCCCCGCCAAGCTCGGCGGGAACTGCGGCGCTGACCAGGCCCTCCTCCTTCAGGCAGGCGAAATTCTCGGCCACGAAGCTGTCCGCCATGTCGTGCTCTGCCGCCCGGGTGTCAAAGTCGGCGGAAAGGCGGGCAGCGGTTTCGGCAAGCGTCTCTCGGATAGGGTTAGGAGTCGTCTGCGTCGTCATGGCATCCTCCTGGAGCGGGCGATCGAGCAGATTCGCAACACAACGTGCCAACAGTCGAGTTCAGGAACTGGACTCCCGCGCCAAGGGTGCCCCGGCGCCGAGGCTGGCAGTGCGCCCGGACGAGGATGGCAGGATGACCAAGCGCGGCGGCCACGGCCAATTCTGCCCGGTTTCGATGGCGGCGGACGTCTTCTGCACGCGCTGGACCGCGCTCGTCCTGCGGGAATTGATGTGCGGGACGACGCGGTTCACCGACATCCGGAAAGGCATGCCGCGCCTGTCGCCCACACTGCTTTCCAAGCGGCTGAAAGAGCTTGAAGAGGCCGGCGTCGTCGAAACCCTTCCTCGGGCCGATGGAAACCTCGACTACCGGCTGAGCGAGATGGGCCGGGAGCTTGGCCCGATCGTCGTCGCGCTCGGCACCTGGGGGCAGCGCTGGGTTGAATCGGATCTCAGCCTGCGCCAACTCGATCCTGCCTTCCTGATGTGGGACATCCGAAGGCGCATCGACCCGCAGGCGATGCCACAGCGGCGCTGCACGATCCAGTTCCAGTATCCGGAGCTGGTGATGGCACTGCGCAACTGGTGGCTCGTGGTCGAGGACGGGACGGTCGATCTTTGCTCCTTCGATCCCGGCCACGAACTCGACCTCTTGGTGAG
>CAZRQN010000080.1:0-13102 GCA_964602115.1 uncultured Rhodobacterales bacterium | reverse complement strand
CGTCATGCCCGGAGTGCGCATGTTGTGGAAGGTGGTGATCATGTTGATCGCGCCGAGGATCGACGAGGCCCCCGAGAGGTGGACCGCGAGGAGCGCCAGGTCGGTCGCATAGCCACCTTCGGTGGTCGAAAGCGGCGGATAGAGCACCCAGCCGATGCCGGCGCCCGTCTGCCCGTCGCCGCCGGGGGAGAAGACCGACAGGATGGCGAGCGAGGAGCCCGCGACATACATCCAGTAGGAGAGGTTGTTCATCCGCGGAAAGGCCATGTCCGGCGCGCCGATATGCAGCGGCATGAAGTAGTTGCCGAAACCGCCGAAGAGCGCGGGAATGACGACGAAGAACATCATCAGCACGCCGTGGCCGGTGATGATCACGTTCCACAGATGTCCGTTCGGGGTGCAATCCTCGATCGCCGCCGCCGTCAGGCGCGCGCCCTCGGTGCACATGTACTGCACGCCGGGATGCATCAGCTCCATGCGCATATAGACGGTGAAGATCACCGAGATCAGCCCGACGAAGCCGCCGGTGAAGAGATAGAGGATACCGATGTCCTTGTGGTTCGTGGACATGAACCAGCGGGTGAAGAACCCGGGGCGATGGTGGTCGTGGTCATGGTGGTGAACGGCGGCGTCGGCCATCGGCGTCCCTCTGTCTGTCGTTTCCTTACGGGGCTTGCGCCCCGCCGGTTGCCTGGCCCGCCTGGCTTGGGGCCTTGTGACAGCTTCTAGGCGGAGACGCATCGCGGGGCAAGGCGAAGCTCGGCCCCGGGCGGGAGGAATTCGCCATTTTCGCCTTGCGCGGACATGAGTTCCACAGGCCCGCCCCCGGGCCTCGGAACCTCGCCATCCGCAGGCTGCGCATCAACCCTGCCGACAAGTCGCGCCGGCAGGGGAAAACGCCCGGCGGGCGTGTTTCGGATCGCACCGATACGGCGCGGCCTGACGGGTCAGTGGGCCTGCTCTGGGTCAGGGATGGGGGAATAATTCACCGTATTATCGGCGAAATCAGTCTCCTCGGCCGATTCGAGCCCCGCGCGGCGGCTGAACTCGAAGCGCCAGGTGATGCCGAAGGCGCCCCCGATGCAGTCGGCGCGGCGGCGGTGGAACCGCGCGCCATCCGACCCAAGGCCGCTCTGGCAACTCCGGTACCGTCCGGTCGCCGCTTCGCCCAGGGCGCCATCCATCAGGATCGTCACCTGGGCCTGATAGCCAAAGGTTTCGCCCTGAAGGCATTCGGCCTCGGTCTCTTCGGCCGTGCGGCGCTGTGCACTGCATTCCGCTGCGATGAAACGCGCCACTTCGGCCGGGATCGCGACCTCGGCATTGGGCCAGCGGAAGATGCAGATCTGCGCGTCCCCCGCGCCCGGCGCCGTAGCCAGAGCCGCTACCCAGAGACCGATGCGCATTGCCGCCTCCGTCTGTCGCTCCGCGCATCAGGGTAGCATGGCGACCGTCCCCGCGATACGGGCATGCGTCGGCCCGTCGCGCGCCGAGCATGCTTCGCGGCGCTTCGGGCTTGCCGCGCCTCAGGGGCTTTCTGTCGGATGGGAATGGGGTGCCATCACGGAAGAATTCTGTGCGAAATCAAAGCGACTTTCCGAGTCCAGCTCGGCCTTGCGGGTGAATTCGTAGCGCCAGGAAATGCCGAAGGCGCCGCCCATGCAATCCGCGTGCCGCCGGTGGAACCGGGCGCCTTCGCTTCCGAGGCCGCCGCCGCAAATGCGGTAGCGCTTTGCCGCTTCCTCGCCCAGGCTCTCGTCCATCAGAAGGGCGATCTGGGCGCGATAGCCGAAACTTTCGCCAAGGATGCACTCGTCCTCGGTCTCCTCGACCAACCGGCGCTGTGCGCGGCATTCGACGGCGATGAACCGCGTGACCTCGGCAGGGATCTCGATCTCAGCATCCGGCCAGCGAAAGATGCTGTGAGCCTGCATCGCACCGGGGACGAGGGCCATAATTCCAATCGACAGCCAGACGCGCATGCCCCGCCCCCCTCTGCGACCCTGCAGGCCAATTCTAGCATGACAGAGGTCGGGGAGATATGTGTTTCCCTTGCCGGCAACCGCCGCCCCCTCGACCGGGCGCGGGAGCCCATCGCACGGGTCAGCCGCGCTCGGCGGGATCCATCGCTGCGGCGAAAGTCGCCATCAGCGCCGCGTCCAGATCGGCCATGGTGACCGGCAGGCCCAGATCGACCAGCGAGGTGACGCCATGCTCGCGGATGCCGCAGGGAACGATGCCGGAGAAATGCGAAAGGTCCGGCTCGACATTGATCGCCAGGCCGTGGAACGACACCCAGCGCCGCAGCTTCACCCCGATCGCCGCGATCTTGTCCTCGCGCGGGCTGCCGTCGGGGTTCGGCGCCTTGTCCGGGCGGACGACCCAGACGCCGACCCTTCCTTCGCGCACTTCGCCCCTGACCCCGAACTCGGCCAGGGTGGCGATGATCCAGCGCTCCAGGGAGCGGACGAAGCGCCGCACGTCATGGCCGCGCGCGCCCACGTCCAGCATGGCATAGACCACCCGCTGGCCGGGGCCGTGGTAGGTGTACTGGCCGCCCCGTCCTGTCTGGAACACCGGAAAGCGGTCGGGATCGGTGAGGTCGCCCGGCCTGGCCGAGGTTCCGGCGGTGTAGAGCGGCGGGTGTTCGAGCAGCCAGATCGCCTCGGGCTCCGTGCCGGCGGCGATGCCGGCGGCGCGGGCCTCCATCGCTTCAAGGGTCGCGGCGTAATCCGAAAGGCCGGGAAGGACCCGCCAGTCCATGCTGCTTTTGGTGAGATTTTCCCACTGTTCCATCGTCACGCCGCATTTGCTAGATTGGATCGCAGTGAAACACCTTTGCGTTTGACGGAGTCATGAAATGCTTTTGAAGCAGATTGCAACCAGTGCTGCCGTGGCGGCGATGATCGCCAGCGGTACCGGCAAGGCCATGGCCGACAACGATGCGCTGGTCGGCGGCATCGTCGGCGGCATCATCGGCGGGGCCATCGTGGCCGGCGCCACCAAGAACAAGGGGCGGAAGTCGAGCGGTGCCCGCACCACGACCGCCGCCAGCAATGCGGCGCGCGAATCGAACCGCGAGGTCCAGGTGGCGCTGAACTACTTCGGCTATCCGGTCGGAACGCCCGACGGCGCCCTTGGTCCGCGCAGCCGGGCGGCGATCACCGAATACCAGATCTCCATGGGCTTTCCCGGCACGGGCGAGCTGAACGATTTCGAGCGCGACCTGCTGGTCTCCTCCTATTACCGGGCGCAGGCGGGCGGGGCCTCCACGGCGGCGCTGATCACGCAGAACCCGCTTGGCGCCAAGGGAGTGCTGATCGGCTGGAAGAACGAGCGCCTGGGCGTGAACGCCGGCGCCCCGGTTCCGGCGGTGGCGCCGAGCCCGACCAACCCCTTCGCCAAGGCCGGCACGCTGGCGGCCGCCCCGGCGCCCGAGCCCGTCACCGGCGGCGCACAGCTCGCCGGTGCTGCGGCACCGGAGCCCGCGCCCGCTGCGGCAGTCCCGGCCTTTGCCGCCGCCACTGCGGAACCCGCGCCTGCCGCCCCGGCGCTTCCGTCCTTCATGGCGTCCTCGGCGGCCGAGCCAACCGTCTCGCTGGCCTCCTATTGCTCGAAAGTGTCGCTCGTCACCAATTCCAACGGCGGCTTCGTCACCCAGGTCAGCATGACCGATCCGGGTTTTGCCCTGTCCGAACAGTTCTGTCTGGCGCGGACCTACGGCATGGCCCAGGGCGAGGAGCTTACGGCCAAGGTCACGGGGTTCTCGGCCAGCCAGATCGCCGACCAGTGCAAGGGCTTCGCGCCGGTGCTGAAGACCTATGTTGACGAAGTGGCCACCAAGCCGCGCGACGCCGTGCTTCTGGATGTCGCGGGTTTCGTCCAGGGCTCCGGCATGGCGCCGGCCCAGCTTGCTGGCACGGCCAAGATCTGCCTCGGCGTCGGTTATACGACCGACGACATGAACGTGGCCCTTGGCTCGGCGCTCCTGCTCACCGCCATGGGTGAGGCATCCTATGGCGAGCTGGTCGGCCATCATCTTTCGCAGGGGATCGGCACCGGGAAGCGGCCCGATCTGGCGCTGGCCTGGTACGAATCCGCCCTCGGCGGTGAGGGGACGGAGGTGGTCTCCGCCTTTGCCCCGGGCATGCCCGACCGCGCCGGGCTGATCCGCATGGCGGCCTATGCGGCGGCGGGCGTGCCGCTGCCGGGCGGCGCAGTTCCCTCCGCCCCGGCCGAGACCGTGCCTGCGGCCCAGCCGGTCAGCGAAGGCGGTGGCGGCGGCGGCGGGCTCCTGCCTTTCCGCCTGCCCTATATCGGCACGCACGAGGCCAATCCCTGAGCCAGGTTCCCGCCGCCCGGCGCGGGCGGCGGGGCGCATTTCCCTCTTTTCTTCCCCATCGCGGGCGGCTATTGGACCGCCCGTCACGGATGCGGTTGTGGCGGAATTGGTAGACGCGCAGCGTTGAGGTCGCTGTTCCCTAACCGGAGTGGAAGTTCGAGTCTTCTCAACCGCACCAGTGAAACCGGAAGGGCGCGCCGCGAGGCGCGCCCTTTCCGTTTCCGCCGCCTGCCGCCGCCTGCATGCCCAGCCATCGGGCGATTGCCCTGAATCGCGCCGCCACGCCCAGCTTGTTGTTGCATTGCGCGCCGGGTTCGCTTTAGTCGGGAGTCCAGAGAGCGGTCCAGCCGCCGGACACAGGGAGACAGCGCTTGCCCAGGGAAGCCGGAGCCGAAGGGTTTGTGGTCTTCGACCGCGTGCAGAAAAGTTACGACGGTGTCTCGCTGGTCGTGAAGGATTTGAATCTTTCCATCGGCAAGGGCGAATTCCTGACCATGCTCGGCCCCTCCGGTTCGGGCAAGACCACCTGCCTGATGATGCTGGCCGGGTTCGAGACCGCGACCAACGGGGAAATCCTACTCGACGGCCGGCCGATCAACCAGGTGCCGCCGGAAAAGCGCGGCATCGGCATGGTGTTCCAGAACTACGCGCTCTTTCCCCATATGTCGGTGGGAGAGAACCTGTCCTTCCCGCTCGAAGTTCGCGGCATGGCCAAGGCGCAGCGCGAAGAAAAGATCAAGCGCGCGCTCGACATGGTGCAGATGGGCGCCTTCATCAACCGCCGCCCGGCCCAGCTATCCGGCGGGCAGCAGCAGCGCATCGCGCTGGCCCGCGCGCTGGTCTTCGATCCGGCGCTGGTCTTGATGGACGAACCCCTCGGCGCGCTGGACAAGCAGTTGCGCGAGCACATGCAGTTCGAGATCAAGCACCTGCACGAGTCGCTGGGGATCACGGTCGTCTATGTCACCCATGATCAGGGCGAGGCCCTGACGATGAGCGACCGCGTCGCGGTGTTCAACGACGGCCGCATCCAGCAACTCGCGCCGCCGGACCAGCTCTACGAACGGCCGGAGAACAGCTTTGTCGCCCAGTTCATCGGCGAGAACAACAAGCTGCGCGGCACGATCGAGGAGATCGGCGGCGACCGCTGCACCGTCCGGCTGGACAATGGCGAGGTGATCGACGCCACGCCGGTGAACGTCTCCGAGAAGGGCGCGAAGACGCTGGTCTCGATCCGTCCCGAAAGGGTCGAGTACAAGCCGGAGATGATGCCGCCGGGCGCGCATACGATCGAGGCGGAGGTCAGGGAATTCATCTACATGGGCGACCTGTTCCGCACGCGGCTCAGCGTGGCGGGCACGGAGGATTTCGTGATCAAGTCGCGCAACACCTCGGGCCAGCGGGTGCTGAAGCCCGGGGAGAAGATCAGGATCGGCTGGGCGCCGCAGGACGCGCGGGCGCTGGACGCGATGTAGCCCCGGCAGAAGGCGGGGTGCCGCGCAACGGCGCGGCGGGGACAATGACAACAAGCTTCAACTTGGGAGACGACGCATGAAGAAACTACTGGTACTGACGACCGCCCTGACGGCCGTGGCCTTCGCGGCCCGCGCCGATGTCACGGTGATGTCCTGGGGCGGCGCCTATACGACCAGCCAGGTCGAGGCCTATCACAAGCCCTATACCGCCGCGACCGGCAAGGCCGTGATCTCCATGGACAGCGACAACCCGCCGCCGGCGGTCAAGGCGATGGTCGAGGCCGGAAACGTCACCGTCGATGTGGCGGACGTGGAATATGCCGATGCCATCCGCCTCTGCGACGACGGCATGCTGGAAACCATCGACCCGGCGAGCCTGCCCGCAGGGGCGGACGGCACGCCGGCGACCGACGACTTCCTGCCCGGCGCGCTGACCGATTGCGCGGTCTCGACCATCGTGTTCTCGACGGTCTTCGCCTATGACACGACGAAGTTCCCCGAGGGCCCGACCACGATCGCCGACTTCTTCAACCTGGAGAAGTTCCCCGGCAAGCGCGGCATGCGCAAGGGTGCCAAGGCGAACCTGGAAATGGCGCTGATGGCCGACGGCGTCCCCGCCGCCGATGTCTATGCGACGCTGGAAACCCCCGAAGGCCAGGACCGCGCCTTCGCCATGCTCGACAAGATCAAAAACGACACGATCTGGTGGGAAGCCGGCGCCCAGCCGCCGCAGCTGCTCGCCGATGGCGAAGTGGCGATGACCACCGCCTACAACGGCCGGATCTTCGGCGCCGCCGTGGGTGAGGGCAAACCCTTTGCCACCGTCTGGGATGGTCAGGTTTATGAATACGACCTGTTCGTGATCCCGAAGGGCGCGCCGAACGCAGCCGAGGCGCTGGAGTTCATCAAGTTCGCCACCTCCACCCAGGCACTGGCCGACCAGGCCAAGTGGATCAGCTACGGCCCGGCGCGCAAATCCTCCGGCCCGCTGGTCGGTCTCTATCAGGACGGCAAGACCGAAATGGCGCCCTACATGCCGACGGCGGCCGCCAACCTGACGAACGCGCTGTCCTCGTCCTACGAGTTCTGGGTCGATCGCGACGCGGAACTGAACGAGCGCTTCAACGCCTGGCTGGCGTCGAACTGATGCGGCGGGGGCGGCCGCAGGGCCGCCCCCTCTTCCCTGCCGACGGACGGAAGCGATGAGCAGCACCGAGACCCTGACCACCGCCGACGGACGCCCGCTGAAAGCTGCCCTTGCGGCGGCTCAGGCGCGGGCCAAGCGGCGTGCCTTCCTGCTGGTGCTGCCGCTTCTGGCCTTCATCATCCTGACCTTCATCATCCCGATCGGCGCGATGCTGCAGCGGTCGTTCTACCACGACGGCTTTTCCTCGACCGCGCCGGCGCTGAAGGTCTGGTTCGACGCCAATCCCGGTGCCGAACCCGACGAGGCCGCCTATGCGGCACTGGTCTCGGATCTGAAGCTGATGCAGGAGCAGCGCAGCTCCGGTTCGGCCGGAACCCGGATCAACTACATGGTCTCCGGCACGATCTCGATGTTCAAGTCCGCCGCGCGCGACGCGGCCAAGATGGAGCCTCCCTTCAAGGAGGCGATGCTGAAGAAGGACAAGGACTGGGGCAGCCCGCGCATCTGGCACGCCATGCGGTCCGCGTCCAACGCCTATGCCCTGGATTTCTACATGGTCGCCATCGACCTGGAGCGGGCGCCGGACGGCACGCTTCAGAAGGTGGACGAGAACCGGCGCATCTATCTCTATCTCTTCGCCAAGACTTTCGCGCTCTCGGCCGTGATCACCGCGCTTTGCCTCGCGCTGGCCTTCCCGATCGCGCATCTGCTGGCCATTCTGCCGATGTCGAAATCGAACCTGCTGATGATCCTCGTCCTCTTGCCGTTCTGGACCTCGCTTCTGGTGCGGACGACGAGCTGGATCGTGCTCCTGCAGGAGCAGGGAGTGATCAACAACGTCATGGTGGCGCTGGGGGTGATCAACGACGATGGCCGGGTGAGGATGATCTACAACCAGATGGGCACGATCATCGTCATGACCCATGTGCTTCTGCCCTTCATGGTGCTGCCGCTCTATTCGGTGATGAAGACCATCCCGCCCAGCTATGCCCGCGCCGCCCGCAGTCTTGGCGCGTCGAGCTGGACCAAATGCAGCCGGTTCTATCTGCCGCAGACGATCCAGGTGATCGCTGCCGGCTCGCTGCTCGTCTTCATCCTGGCGGTGGGGTATTACATCACCCCCGCGCTGGTCGGCGGCGCCGAGGGCCAGCTGATCTCGAACTTCATCGACTTCCACATGGACAAGGCCAACTGGTCGCTGGCGGCGGCCCTGGCGGCGCTGCTTCTGGCGGCGGTCCTGCTCCTTTACTGGCTCTATGACCGGCTCATCGGCATCGACCGCCTGAAGTTCAGCTGAAGAAGGACAGGATCATGGCGTGTCCCTCTTATGCCTCGCCCCTGGAACGGATCTGGTATTACGCCTTCCGCGTGATCTGCGTGGCGATCTTCGTCTTCCTGATCTCGCCGATCCTGGTGATCATTCCGCTGTCGTTCAACGTCGAGCCCTATTTCACCTTCACCGAGAAGATGCTCAGGCTCGATCCCTCGGGCTATTCGCTGCGCTGGTATGACCTGCTGCTGACCTTCGGCATGCAGGCACCCGATGCGGTGCGCGACGGCAACTGGTGGGCGGATATGTGGAACAACGCCACCTGGATCCGGGCGGCGAAGAACTCGTTCTTCGTCGGCTTCTGGGCCACGGTCCTGGCCACCACGCTCGGTACCCTGGCCGCGCTCGGACTGTCGCGGCCGGAGATGCCCTACCGCCGGCTGATCATGACCATCCTGATCTCGCCGATGATCGTGCCGATCATCATCATCGCGGTGGGCATGTTCTTCTTCTACTCCTCGACCTGCCTTGCGCCGGACACGCTGCTCGGCCAGATCGCGGCGCCGGTCCTGTCGAAGAAGGGCTGCCTGGCCAATTCCAACCTCGGCATCATCATGGCCCATGCGACGCTGGGCATTCCCTTCGTGATCATCACCGTCACCGCGACGCTGACCGGCTTCGACCAGTCGCTGATCCGCGCTTCGGCCAGCCTGGGCGCGAGCCCGCGGACGACCTTTTTCCGGGTGATCCTGCCGCTGATCCTGCCCGGGGTGATTTCCGGCGCGCTCTTCGCCTTCGTCACCTCCTTCGACGAGGTGGTGGCGGTGCTGTTCATCGCCGGGCCGGAGCAGCAGACGATCCCGCGCCAGATGTGGAACGGGATCCGCGAGCAGATCAGCCCGGCGATCCTGTCGGTGGCAACCATCCTCGTCATCATCTCCATCGCGCTCCTGGCCACGGTGGAACTGCTGCGCCGGCGCTCCGAGCGGATGCGGGGCCTGTCGCCGGGCTGAAGGCAAAAGCCTTGAAACAAGGCTTTTGCAAATTCCTTGTTTCAAGGAATTTGCCCGGGCTCAGGGCAGGATGTGCAGCCAGCCCCAGATGGTGACGATCGAGACCGCCGTCGCCACCAGCACCGAGGTTGCCGCGACCCGCCTGGCCACCCCGTACATATGGGCGAAGAGATAGGCGTTGACGCCGGGCGCCATCGCCGCCGTCAGCACCGCCGAACGCATCGCCGCCGTGTCGAGGCCGAAGACGAAACGGCCCAGCATCCAGGTGATCGCCGGATGCAGGACCAGGCTCACCGCGCAGATCATGGCGATGGTGGCGCGGTCGCCCTCCGGCCGGTAGCGCAACAGAACCCCGCCGAGGCCGAAGAGGGCGGTCGGAATCCCGGCGCGGATCAGCATGTCGAGCGCGCCCGCCACCATGGCGGGCAGCGGCAGGCCGGAGAGATTGACGGCAAAGCCCGCCAGGATGCCGATCACCAGCGGCTGGGTGAGGATCGCCCGTCCGATCTTGGCGCCCACCGCCACGAGGGAAAGCCCCACCCCCTGCGCCCGCGCCGCCTCCATCGCGGTGATCCCCAGCGCATAGAGGACCGGGGCATGGATGGAGATGATGGCGAAGTTGCCGGCCAGCGCCTCCGGCCCATAGGCGCGTTCGGTGATCGCGGTGCCGAGCAGCAGCGAGTTGGAGAACAGGCAGGCGAAGCCGATGGCGACGCTGTCGGTCAGCGGCCGGCCGAAGATCAGTCGCGCGCCAAAGAAGCCGCCAGCGAAGCCGGAGAAGGCGCCGAGATAGAACGACAGGAGCAGGCCGGGCCGAAAGGCCTCGGCGAGGTCGAGCAGCGCCACGTTGCGGAAGAGCAGCATCGGCAGCGCCACCGACTGGGCAAAACGCATCAGCCCGTCGATCGCCGCCTCGCCGAACATGCCGGCCCGGGCCAGGACATAGCCGGCGCCGATCACCAGAAACACCGGCAGGATGACGTCGAGCAGCGCCTGCATCTCAGCCTGCCGCGATCTCGATCACCAGTCCGTCATGGGCCGGGACGATGTGATCGGGCAGTTCGGCGGCAAGCTCGGCATAGTCGAGATCGACATGCATGTTGGTCAGGACCGCCCGCGCCGGACGCGCCCGGGCGATCCAGTCCAGCGCCAGCGCCAGATGGGCATGGGTCGGATGCGGCTTGCGGCGCAGCGCGTCCACCACCCAGACCTCCAGCCCCTCCAGCACCGCGAAGGCGGCATCGTCGAGCGCCAAGGCATCCGGCAGATAGGCCAGACCGCCGATGCGGAAGCCGAGCGCGGTGGAGGAACCGTGGTCGGCCACGAAGGGGACAAGGTCCATCGTCCCGCCCGCGCCCGTCACCGATACCGGCCCGTCGATGGTGTTGAGATCGAGGATCGGCGGATAGGGCGAGCCCGCCGGCTGGACGAAGGCATAGCCGAAGCGCGACAGCAGCGCCTCCTGTGTCGGGGCGTCGGCCCAGACCGGCAGCCGGGCGCGCTGCAGGAAGACGATCTGCCGCAGGTCGTCGATCCCATGCATGTGGTCGGCATGGGAATGGGTATAGACCACGGCATCAAGCTGGCCGATGCCGGCGTCGAGCAGCTGCTCGCGCAGGTCGGGCGAGGTGTCGATCAGCACCCGCGTCACCCCCTCCGGCCCCAGACGTTCGGCCAGAAGCGAGCAGCGGCGGCGGCGGTTCTTCGGATTGGCCGGGTCGCAGGCGCCCCAATCGCCGCCGATCCGCGGCACCCCGCCGGAGGAGCCGCAGCCGAGCACGGTGAAGCGCAGCCGTGCGCTCATGGCGCCTGCGCCGCCTGCGCTGCCTTGGCGAAGAGCCGGTCGAAATTGGCCGAGGTCGCTGCAGCGAATTCGGCATAGGTCAGCCCGAACATCTCGGCCCCGACCCGGGCGGTATGGGCGGCATAGGCCGGCTCGTTCCTCCGTCCGCGATGCGGCGGCGGGGCGAGATAGGGGCTGTCGGTCTCCACCAGGATGCGTTCGAGCGGCGCGGCGCGGAAGATTGCCCGCAGCTCGGCGGATTTGGGGAAGGCGGCGATGCCGGACATCGACAGGTAGAAGCCGAGCGCCAGCGCCGCTTCCGCCAGAGCCGGGCCGGAGGAATAGCAGTGCATCACGCAGGAATAGGCCCCGGCGCGGTGCTCCTCGGACAGGATGCGCGCCATGTCGTCGTCGGCGTCGCGGGCATGGATGATCAGCGGCAGGCCGGTGATCCGCGCCGCCTCGATATGCAGCCGCAGGCTCTCCTGCTGCCGGGGGGCGCTGTCGGGCGTATAGTGGTAGTCGAGCCCGCTCTCGCCGATGCCGACGCATTTCGGGTGCCGGGCGATCGCCAGAAGGTCCGCCACGCTCGCCATCGGCTCCTCCGCTGCCGACATCGGATGGGTGCCGCAGGCATAGAAGACGCCCGCATGCGCCTCGGCGATGGCGCGGACGGCGGGTTCCTGGCGCAGGCGGGTGCAGATCGTCACCATCCGGGTGACGCCCGCCGACCTTGCCCGGGCGATCACCTCCGGCAGTTCTGCGGCGAAGTCCGGAAAGTCGAGATGACAGTGGCTGTCCACGATCTCGGGCGGGCTGTCGGGAACAACGGTCATCACGCGGCCTGTGTCGCGGCGATGCGGCCTGCCGTCTCGCCCATGGCGAGGAGCATATCGAGACAGAGCGCGCCGGCGTCAAGGTTGAGCGACCGGCCCCGCCGCGCCCGTTCGGTGACGACCGGCGCCAGATCGGCCCAGGCGCGGGCCGCCGCCGGATCGGGCGCGAGCCGCGCGAGAACCCGCGCCTCGCCCGGCGCCGCCTCCGGCGGCACAAGGCCGGTGGCGCCCGTGCGGGCCAGCCGCGCCAGAAGCCGGTCCACGAGCGCGGTGAGAAGCTCGAACCTTGCGTCGCCCTGCCGGCCCTGCATCCCCTCCGACAGAGCCATGGCCCGGGCGCGGTCGAGGCGCGGCAGGCTGCCCGCCAGCGCGACCAGATCGGCATAGGTCTTCAGCCCGTCCTCCGCCGCCAGCCGGATCGCTGCCCCGGCGGATCCCTGCGACAGTTCGGCCATGGCCTGCGGATCACCGGTCTCCACTCCGGCCTGGGCCAGGGCGGCGGCGAGATCCGCCGCGCCCAGCGGGCCAAGCGCCAGTCTGGTGCAGCGCGAACGGATCGTCGGCAGGAGCCGCATCGGCTGGTGCGAGACCAGGAGGAAGACCGCGCCCTGCGGCGGCTCCTCCAGAAGCTTCAGAAGCGCATTGGCGGCCGAGAGATTCATCTCGTCGGCGCAATCGACGATGGCCACCCGCCGGCCGCCGTCGGCGGAGGTGAGGCGCAGGCGCCGGCGCAGGTCGCGGACCTCGCGCACGGAGATCTGGGCGCTGAGCGTGTCGCCCTTTTCGGTCGGGCCGCGACGCAGCAGGAACAGGTCCGGCTCCGAGAGCGCAAGAATGCGCCCACGCAGCGGATGGTCCTGCGGCAGATCCAGCGTCTGCGGGGGCGGCGGGGCGAAGAGCCCGGTATTGTCCGGCGTGGCGAGCAGGAAGGCGGCGATGCGCCAGGCCAGCGTCGCCTTGCCGATGCCGCGCGGCCCGGTGATCAGCCAGGCGTGGTGCATCCGCCCCGCGCAATGCGCGCCAAGGAGCTGCGCCTCGGCGGCGGCATGCCCGAAAAGTCGGGCGGTCTCGCGAGGATGCGGCGCACCCTCGACGCGATCGGGCTCCGGCAGGTCGGCGGCGGCGGGACGGCGCATGTGCCTCTCGTGACATGCCCGGCGTCCTGCCACAAGGCGCCCGAGCCTCCCGCGCGGCTGCGCCGCGCGGGACCAGGCAAAGGGGGGCCACCGGCCCCCC
>CAZRQN010000079.1:0-13267 GCA_964602115.1 uncultured Rhodobacterales bacterium | reverse complement strand
GTTCAGCTCGTCGGAGATGATCGCGTCCTCCTCGCCGAGCAGCGTCTCGAAGAGGCCGGTATTGGCGTCGAAGCAGCTGCCGTAGAGGATCGTGTCCTCCATGCCGAGAAAGGCGGAAAGCCGCGCCTCCAGCGCCTTGTGCTCCTCCTGGGTGCCGCAGATGAAGCGGACGGAGGACATGCCGTAGCCGTAGCGCGTCAGCGCCTGTTGCCCGGCGGCGATCAGGTCGGGATGATCGGAGAGGCCGAGATAGTTGTTGGCGCAGAGGTTGATCACCTGCCGCCCGCCCTCCAGCCGCACCTCCCCCGACTGTTTCGAGGTGATGACGCGCTCGCTCTTGAACAGGCCGGCGGTGCGCAGACCGTCCAGTTCCTGCGACAGATGGGCGATGAAATTGCGGCTCATCCAGATCCTCCCGGCGGGTACGGCGCCCTGTGTGCGCTCAGCCTAGCATGCAGCGGCGGAACCGCGCCGCGATTCGCAGACGCCCCGACAGGACATGGCGGCCCCGCCGGTCGCAAGCGGTGAAGGCCTTTTCCGGACCGAGGTCTGCAGGTCGTCCGTCCGGTCGCGACCTTGCCGGTCATGCCCGATGCCCGAAGCCGCGCCGGCCATGGCGGGGGAGGCACCCCGACCGCAGGCTTTGGATGGCGACCGGCCTGAATTCCCTTTTGCGGACGGTGCCGATGCCGGGCACCTCCGGCAGAACCCGCGCACGGCCTCTGGATACGGCTGTCATCCCCGGGTGAAACCGGCCGGGCGATGCGATCTGGAAGACCTCAAGACCTCCCGTCAGGGCAGGCGGTAAAGGCGCAGCCGCTTGCCGTTAAGCCAGCCTTCGCTGATGGGAGCCGGCCAGTCGGCCAGTTCGCGGCCGCTGATCACCAGCCCGCCCGGGTGCGCGGCGGCCCAGCTTTCGATCGCGTCTTGTTCCAGGACTGCGATCGGGACGGTCAGACGCGCGGTGAAGCCGAACTCCCCCTGATAGGGATAGCCAATGATCGCCGTGCCGGCCTGCGGCGCCCGACCAAGCTCGGCTGCGAAACCTTCGGTGTCGAAATGCTCGAAGAGGGCCGGCCGAAGGACGAGATGGGCGACAACCAGTGCGACAGGTGCAACCAGTGCCCAGCCAAGGAGCGGCGCCCGGCGTCCCGCGACCGCAACAGCAGACAGCCCCGCCACCGCGACCACAACGGACAGCGCCAGCGTGGCCAGGCCGAGCGTTTCCACTGCGGCCCTGTCGATCCTTGCATGGCCGGTGGCCAGGAGCGCGGCCCAGATCAACACGGGCACGACCACCGCCAGACAGGCCGCCAACGGCCCCCATCCGCGCTGCGGGGCCGGAGCGGCGGCCAGTGCCAGTGCGGCGGCCGGCAGCGCCGGAAGCAGATAATGCACCTGCTTGCCCGAAATCAGCGAGAACAGGACCAGCGCGGAGATCCCCCAGACCGCGAGGAACCTCGCGCGCCGGTCGCGCCATGTCCCTTTTTCGACAAGCCTGCCCAGCATCGAAGGCTGCCATGCCCAGGGCCAGAGAAGGACCGGCAGGGCCGCGAAAAAGAACCAGAATGGCCGCGCATGATCGAAGGCGTTCACCATCCGGCCGGCGCTTTGTCGCCACAGGATCTCCGCCCGGTATTCGGCTCCGCCCAACCACAGCGCGGGCAGAAGCCAGATCGTCAGGATCGCCAGCGCCGCGCCGATGGCGGCGGCGAGACGGCCGTACCACAGCGCAGGGCGATCCGGCCCGCCGGCGCTCGTCCAGAGCGGCCGCGTCAATGCCAGAGGCGCGAGATGGACCAGGATCACCGGACCTTTGGCCAACACGCCAAGGGCCAGTGCCGCCCCGAGGCCAAGCGTCGCGGGCCAACCCGGGCCTGCATCCATCCGCAGAAGCGCAAGCACCCCCAGCAGCACGGCGGAGGACAGCATTGTGTCGAACATCGTCAGGGAGCCGAAGAGCGCAAAAAGTCCCGTCGTAGCGAGAATCAACGCCGCCTTCGCACCGAGATCGGGGAGATCGGGGAACAGGCGCTTCCCGAGGCGCCATGTCAGCGCAACCGACAGGATCCCGAAGGCCGGGGCCACCAGCCGCGCGGTCACCTCACTGACGCCGGTGACTGACCAGACGAGGTTGATGAGCCAAAACAGCAACGGCGGCTTGTGGGAATAAATCTCGCCGTTGAGATGGGGAACCATGATGCCCCCGTCACGATACATCTCCCAGGCGACAGACAGGTATCTAGTCTCGTCCACCGGAAGCACCGGGCGCAGAAGCGGCAGGATCACGGCCATGACTGCAGCAATTGCCAGAGCGAGGGCTCCGTAGATTTGGGCGGGTTCGGAAGACCGGGGCGGTTCCGGCGACGTTTGCGTCATTGCTGCATTCCGGTGAACTGGGTTGCCGTCGGTCCGGCACTCGGCCGCAGCGGACAGGCCAGTGCGATACCCAATGCGCTGACCGGAAGGAAGGCGAAGACTACATCGGAGAGGAAGTGCCTTCCACTGCCGACGCGCTGCACCGCAGTGAACAACAAAAGCACGAGCGAAACGCGCGCCAGGCCCAGCAGCAGACGGCCTATGGGTCGGCCAGAAAACCAGCTCGCTCCTACCGCCAAGGCGACCGCCAATGCCGTGCCGGCCGCCACCTCACCCGAGACGAAGGAGCATGCGGCCTGGCACTGGTCCGATGCCCGCCAGGCTCCCGTGAACAGGCTGGCTCCTCCAAAGGCTTCGATCTGGACAGGCCTCGCCCGGCCAAAGATCGGCTTTAAGATCCCGTTCACCAGTAGTCCGGGGCCGGTCAGATAGAGGAGAACCACATAGGCACCGTAGCGCAATGCGCTGGCGTTGGTGCTTCCGCGCCTCAGCAGGGCAGCTAGCAGGATGACAATCGCCGCCGCGACCAAGGCGCCCGATGCCACCTTGTTCGCCAGGACCACGCCATCCCAGAACCGGTTGCCGGCCAGAGCGAAGCCGGCAGCGGGATCGTGGAACAGGCGGCTCACCGTCAGGTCAAGCTCGGGTGCGAAGGCAAACGCCAGGACAGATCCTGCCGAAAGCGCTGCGATCAGGGCAAGTAAGGGGCCGCAGGCCAGGGCGCGGGCGCTACCTCGTCCGGCTTGCATGGATCAGCCAGAGATTGCGGGAGTAGATCACAACCCCAAGGGCCTGCCCGAGCACAAAGACGGGATCCTTGCGGAAAAGAGCATAGGCCAACAACATGACGCCACCGATCAGCGAGAAGTACCAGAATGCGATCGGCACTACGGACGCACGCGCACGTTCCGAGGCGATCCACTGCACGAGAAAGCGTGCGGTGAACATCATCTGCGCGCAGAAACCGAAGATCACCCAGGCGAACTCGGTTCCGCTTTCGACATGGAGCACATTCATCAACCAGGTCACCGGCGTTCTCCTGTCTGCGGGCCAGGCGCACGGCCGATCTCCGTAGGGCGGCTTTTCTTGCGGCGGCGCAGAAGCCAGGCAACCCCCATCAGATCGAAAACCCCGGCGACGCCGCGCTGGAAGTTCGAATAGTGCGACCGCCCGCCGGCGCGCGGGCGGTGGCCCACATCGACATGGGCGATCTGCCAGCCGTCGCGCGCGAACAGCGCCGGCAGGTATCGGTGCATGTGGTCGAAATAGGGCAGGGCCAGGAAGGCATCGCGCCGGAAGCACTTCAAGCCGCAACCCGTGTCGCGGGTTCCGTCGCGCAGGACCCGTGACCGCAGGCCGTTGGCGAAACGTGAGGCGAGGCGGCGGGCAACCGTGTCCTTTCGCCCGACGCGCTGCCCCGCGACAAGGCCCAGAGCCCCGGCGCCCGGACGCAGGAATGGCGCGATCAGCCCCGGGATCTCTTCCGGTGGATTCTGCCCGTCTCCGTCGAGCGTGCAGATCAGGCCATGACTGGCCGCGACGACTCCCGAATGGATGGCGGCCGACTGGCCCCCCGACCGATCATGCCGCAGCACCCGCAACTCCGGCACTTCCTGCATTGCGGACCGGAGAAGATCCGCCATGCCGTCGTCCGAGCCGTCGTCAACCACGATGATCTCAAAGTCGCCGACCGGCGTCATGCTCCGGACGATTTCCCGGATGAGCGGGACGATGTTGGTGGCCTCGTTCCGGCAAGGCACAACGATTGATGCTTGAATATCTGCCACCCATCCAGTCCTGGCTCTTGCGGAACGACCAGTCCAACCTCTAGTGCCGGACAGATCCATAGGCCAGTTACATTCGCCTTGCTGGCCGCGCCTGCGTCCGTCCTACGCTCCTGCTTACGGCCACAGGCATGTCTGGTTCTACTCCCCGATCCGCAGACAGATGTCCGGCCGACTGAAGCTGCCGCCTGCATCTGCCGATCGGTCTCTTTTGCGTTGAAGTGGACCAGGGTGGCGTGCAGTTCAAACCAACTCGCGGACTCTCGCCCGTGCAGAGGAGAGCCAGGCCTCAGGTCGGATGACAGATCTACGGCACCTTCTTAATACCGCTATGCCGCCGGCAACTTCGCCGGCCGACACGGGCTAGGAGCCTGAAATCGAACTACCTCTTTGCCGTCAGTGGCCTAGCGGTAACATGGTGGAGCAGAGGGGGATCGAACCCCTGACCTTATCATTGCGAACGATACGCTCTCCCAACTGAGCTACTGCCCCGTCCGACGGCGGCTCATGTGGAGGATGCGCCCCGGATTGTCAAGCGACGAGCGCCACGGTTGTGGCATAGGCGATGGCCCCGCCCAGCGTCGAAAGGGCGACCGAGCGCCGCCACAGCCAGATCGCGACCACGCTCATGACGCCGGCGACGACCGGGGCCAGCCCGGAGGGTGCGGCGGACAGCATCGGAAGCAGCGAGGCCGACATGAGCGTGGCAATCGCCGCCGGTCCGGTCGCGGAGAGGAACCTGCCGAGAAGTCCGCGCGGCGGCGACCGCAGGGCGGGAAGGTACATCGGCAAGACGCGGAACGCATAGTTCGCCAGTCCTGCGAGAAGGGCCACAGCCAGGACCTTCGCGCTCATCTCCGCAACGCTCCGAATGTGGCGCCGAGGACCATTCCGCCGAGAATTCCGGCGGTGGTGGACCAGAGAACCGTGCCGGCCAAAGTAGCCAGGATAGCGGCGAGAATCGCGGGAACCGCATCTCGGGACAGGATCGACAGCAGCAGCGAGATGAACAGCGCCGGCAGCATGAAGGACAGCCCCGCCTCGACGAGCGGCAGGCCGGCAAAGGCGCCGGCACCGGCCGCAGCGCCGGCCGCCGTTCCGCCGGCCCATGCGGCATAGGCGCCCAGCGCCAGGCCGCCGACATGCGCCTCGGAGAAGGCGCCCCCCTTCGAAAGCCGCCCGACCTCGGTGGCGAAGACCTCGTCGGTCAGCCCCGCACCCCAGGCCCAGGCGTGCCCCGTCGCTGCCCGCCCGCCCGCCAGACGCAGCAGGCTCGGGCCGTAGAGGACATGGCGGACGTTCATCGCGATCAGGGTGCCGGCGGTAACAAGCAGCGGCGCGCCGGAGGTGATGAGCGCCAGCGCCAGGAACTGGCTTGCCCCGGCATAGACGATCAGCGACAGCGCCACCGCCTCCAGCGGCCGCAGCCCCGCCTGCACCGCCGCAACCCCGAAGGAGGCGGCGATCGGCAGGTAGCCGAGCACGATCGGCAGCGCCGACGCCAGCCCGTGGCGGAAGCCGGGGGCATCGGGCATGGAGGGGGCGGTGTCGCTCATTCCGGCCGGATAGCCGCTGGGGCGGCCTGCCGCAACCGCCGGCCCGTCATGGCGCCGGCTCCGTGCGCCCGAGCCGCAGATCCTCGGCCACCGCCGCCGGGTCGCGCTCGCCCGGGTCGCCGTAACCCCCTCCTCCAGGGGTGCGGACCCGGACCCGGTCACCGGGCTGCAGCGCAATCCCCTGCGCCTTGGATAGATGCTCGGGTACCATGACCTCGCCGCCCCGGATCACCTCCACCCGGTTGGGCGCCCCCGCCTGTCCGCCAAGCACCCCGGGCGGGCCGAAACGCCCGTGGTCCATGACGAAGCTGGCCCGCGCCGTGCCGCGAAGAAGCTCGATCTCGTAGTCGAGCCCGAAGCCGCCGCGATGCTTTCCCGCCCCGCCCGAGCCCTCGTGCAGCGCATAGCGGCGGTAGAGCACCGGGAACTGCTGTTCCATGATCTCCACCGGCGGCGCCTTGGAAATGCCGATGGTCGAACAGCCGTTCGACAATCCGTCATGGTCGGCATTGCCGCCATAGCCGCCGCCGCTGATCTGGTACATGACGAAGTCGCGCCCGCGCTCCGGGTCGTGGCCGCCGAGGCCGAAGTTGCCCGAGGTGCCGGCCGGCGCTGCCGTCACCTTCTCCGGGATCGCCTGCACCAGCGCCAGGAACACCGCCTCGGCGATGCGCTGCGACACTTCCGCCGCGCAGCCGGAGACGGGCCGGGGATATTGCGCGTCGAGGAAGGTGCCCTCGATCCCCCGCACCTCCACGGGCGCGAAGGCGCCGGCAGACAACGGAACATCGGGGAAGATGTGCCGCAGGGCCAGATAGACGGCCGAGAGGGTCGTGGCCCGCACCGAGTTCATCGGCCCGGCGCAGGGCAGCGACGAGCCGGCGAAGTCGCAGGTCAGGCCGCCGCCCTCCCGCGTCACGGTCAGGGCGATGGTCAGCGGTTCGTTCACCACCCCGTCGCTGTCCACGAAGGCCTCGGCGCGGTAGCGTCCCTGGGGGATGGTCGCGATGGCGGCCCGCATCTGCGCCTCGGCCAGGACCCGCATCGCCGCGATGGCCTCGCTCACCACCGCATCGCCATAGCGGTCCAGCAGGGCGCCCAGACGGGCCTCCCCCACCTTCAGCGCCGCCGCCTGCGCCTTGACGTCACCGATGCGCTGGCCGGAGACGCGGATATTGGAGCGGATGATCGCCCAGATTTCCGGGTCCATCACGCCCTGCTTGAACAGCTTCACCGGCGGCAGGCGCAGACCCTCCTGCTCCGCTTCGGTGGCCGAGGCCGAGAACCCCCCGGGGACCGCCCCGCCGGTATCCGGCCAGTGGCCGGTGTTGGACAGCCAGCAGAAGATGCGCCCTTCCCGCCAGACCGGCATGGCAAAGCGCACGTCCATCAGATGGGTGCCGCCGAGATAGGGGTCGTTGACGATGTAGATGTCGCCCGGCTCCGGCGGCAGGGTCTCGCCACTGGCGATGCGGGCGATCAGGTGTCGGGTGGAAAACTGCATGGTGCCGACAAAGACCGGCAGCCCCTTGGCCCCCTGGGCGATCAGCGACCCGTCCACCGCGTCATAGATGCCGTCCGAGCGGTCATCGGCCTCGGCGATGACGGGAGAGAAGGCGGCGCGGGAGAAAGCCAGGTCCATCTCGTCGCAGACCTGCTGCAACCCGGCCTGGATGACGGCGAGGGTGACGGGGTCGATCATCGGTTGAAGGCCCTGTGGAAAGCCACCGGCACGAGCACGAGCATCGCGACGAATAGCAGGATCTGGACCGCGTCAGGGCTGGAAAGACAGCCCTCCTGCAGTGCGAGGGTGTCGATCGCGGGGTCGCGGGTCTGGTGGAGCAGCACAGCGACCGCCATCGGCAGGCCGAAGGAGGTCGCGACGAGAACCAGCGGGCGCCGCGTGGCGAAGATCGCAGCAAGTGCAAGACCGAGCGCAGCCAGCGCAAGCATCCCCAAGGGCGTTCCCAGGGCGGCAAGCAGGTCGCCGGTTGTCCCGGGCGGTCCGTCATCGGGCGACCAGTCCGGGCGCAGCTTGTCGCAGACCTCGGCCGCAGCGGGAACGGTCGAGAGACCGAGCACGGCGGCGGCGCTCGACCATCGGCCGGGTACCCCCCACCCCATCCCTCCCCACGGGGGGGAGGGAGGCGCCTGTAGTGCAGCCCTTCGGTCTGCGGCGGGCGGCGCGGCACGGATCATCCCCCCACCTCGACGATCAGGTTGCCATCCGCGTCCTGAGCAGCGCGGTCGCCGGGGGGGAGGAGGATGGTGGTGTCCATCTGCTCGATGATGGCCGGACCCGCGAGCATCGCCTCCGCCGGCAGGTGGTCGCGCCAATAGACCGGCGTCTCGCGCCAGCCGTCGAACCACACCGGGCGGACGCCGGTCTGCGCCTCCGCAAGGATGGCCTTGCGCCCGGCGGGGTCGATCAGGCGGGAGAGGTCCACCTCCGGGCGGCGGCCGATGACGGCGGTGGTGAGGTTGACGAGGTTCGCCCGGATTTCGGGAAGCTCGACATGGAAGCGCGCGTGGTAGGCGGCCTCGAACAGGCGCTGCAGGTCGTCCCGCCCGGGTGTGCCGGAGGGCAGGGCCACGCGCAGCAGGTGGGTCTGGCCGACGAACTGCATGTCGGCGGCATGCGCCACCTCCACGCCGGTCAGCGCGATGCCTGCCGCCGCCACCCGCGCCCGGCCCTCGGTGGCCTGCGCGGCGAGGATGGCGTGAACCTCGGTCATGTCGGCGGCATCCAACGGCCGGTTCAGCGTGCGCACGAAGTCCTGCCGCAGGTCGGCACAGACGCAGCCGAGCGCGTTGGTCAGGCCGGGGCGTGCCGGCACCAGCACCTTCGGGATCGACAGTTCGCGTGCCAGCGCCATGGCATGCAGCGGACCCGCCCCGCCGAAGGCGAAAAGCGCAAAGTCGCGCGGATCGGCGCCGAGCGAGACCGAGACCATCCGCATCGCCCCGGCCATATGGACATTGGCGAGCCGGATCACCGCCTCTGCCGCCGCTTCCGCCGAAAGGCCGAGGGGGCGGCCGATGTCCTCGGCGAAGGCTCGGCGCACGGCGTCGAGATGACCGCCGAAACGACCCGGCGACAGCCGCCCCAGCAGCAGGTTCGCGTCCGAGATGGTGGGCCGCGTCCCGCCGCGCCCGTAACAGATCGGCCCGGGGACAGAGCCGGCACTCTCCGGCCCGACGCGCAGCATCCCCCCGGCCGCGACCCGCGCGATCGAGCCGCCGCCCGCTCCCACGGTGCGCACATCGACCAGCGGGACATGGATCGGCATGGCGTATTCGATCTCGACCTCGTGGCTGACCGGCGCCACCCCGCCCCGGATCAGCGCCACATCGGTCGAGGTGCCGCCCATGTCATAGGTCAGCAGGTCCGTCATCCCCGCCCGCCGCCCGGTGGCGATGGCCGCCATCACGCCGGAGGCCGGGCCGGACATCACCGTCTTCACCGCCTCGGCGGCGACGCTCCGCGCCGGGGCCATCCCGCCGTTGCCGGTCAGGATCAGCAGGTCCTGCGCATAGCCCTGCGCCGCCAGCCCCTCGGCCAGGCGCGAGACATAGCGCTCCAGCACCGGCTGCACCGCCGCATTGACCGCCGCCGTCACCCCGCGCTCGTATTCGCGGCTTTCGGAGAGCAGCTGGTGGCCGGCGGTGATGTAGGACGTGGGCCAGACCTGCCGCGCGATCTCCAGCGCCCGCAGTTCATGTGCGGGATTGGCATAGCTGTGCAGGAAGTGGAGGACGAGGCTCTCGCAGCCCCTGGAGAGCAGATCCGCCAGCGCCATGCGCAGCGCGGCTTCGTCGAGCGGGATCAGCACCCGCCCGCGCGCATCCATCCGCTCCGGCACTTCCAGCCGCAGGTCGCGCGGGATGATCGGCGTGAAGCGCCCGGTCATGCCATAGGCCTGCGGCCTTGTGCGGCGGCCCAGTTCCAGCACGTCGCGGAAGCCCTGCGTCGTCACCAGCCCGGTGCGGGCCAGCTTGCGCTCCAGCACCGCATTGGTCGTGGCCGTGGTGCCGTGGACGGCCAGCACCACATCCGCCAGCGCCACCCCGGCCGCCGAGAAGGCGGCCAGCACCCCCTCGGCCTGGCCGCCGCGCGAAGGGTCGAGCGTCGTCGGCACCTTGGCCAGCGTCACCGCACCGCTGGCCGGGTCCTGCACCACCAGATCGGTGAAGGTGCCGCCTACATCGACGCCTGCGACCAGCTTCGCCATCACACCCCCAGATGCGTCCGGAACGGTGCCGCGCCTGGCGACAGGTCCTCGGCCCGATGGGTTTCCGCAACCACGCCCTGGCCCATGAAGGCGATCCGGTCAGCCAGGCGCAATGCCACCTCCACCCGCTGCTCGACCAGAAGGATCGCCACGCCCTCGGCCCGCAGACGCCGCATCGCATCGGCGATCAATGCGGTCATCGAGGGCTGCAAGCCCTCGCTCGGCTCGTCCAGAAGCATGACCTGCGGCTCCAGGCACAGGGCACGGCCGATGGCGAGCATCTGCTGTTCGCCGCCGGATAGCGTCCGGGCCGGCTGGGCAAGGCGTTCGGCAAGCCGGGGGAAAAGCTCCAGCACCCGTTCCCGCGCCGTCCTCGACCCGCGTGGCAGCAGGCCGACCGCAAGGTTCTCGGCCACCGTCATCGGCCCGAAAAGCCGCCGTCCCTGCGGCACATAGCCGATGCCGGTGGCGGCGATCCGCTGTGTCGGCAGGAGATGGATGTCCTGCCCGGCGAAGGCAATCGTCCCCCGGGTTGCCGGGGACAATCCCATGATCGCGCGAAGCGTGGTGGTCTTGCCGGTGCCGTTGCGGCCCATCAGGCAGGTGATCTCGCCGGGCGGCACGGTCAGCGAGACGCCGCGCAGGACCGTGACCGGCCCATAGCCGGCATGGACCGCATTCAGCGTCATTGCGCCGCCGCCTGAGCCGCCTTCAGGCATGGGCGGCCCCCAGGTAGACAGCCTGAACCGCAGCATCCGCCCGGATCGCCTGCGGACTGCCGCTGGCCAGCACCTTGCCGGCATTCAGCACCGTGATCCTGGAGGCCAGATCCATCACCACACCGATATTGTGCTCGATCAGAAGCACCGAGGTTGCAGGCTGCAGGCTACGCACGAGCATCACGAAATGCGCGATCTCATCCGCCGCGAGGCCCTGCGTCGGCTCGTCGAGGATCAGCAGCTTCGGCGCCTGCACAAGCCCCATGGCGATTTCCAGCACCCGCTGGTGGCCATAGCTGAGATAGCCCGCGATCTCGCCGGCCCGCTGCGAAAGGCCGACCCGGGCAAGCGCTCGCGGGACGGTGCGTCGGGGGCTGAGACCTCGCCCCTGCGCGGCGAGCGCCACATTGTCCCAGACCGTCAGGCGCGGATAGATTGAGGTGATCTGGAACGTATAGGCGATCCCCCGCCGCACCCTGGCATGGGCCGGCAGGCGGGTGATGTCATGGCCGTCGAAGCGGATGGTGCCGGCCTGCACCGGGATCCGCCCCGACAGAAGACCCACCAGGGTGGTCTTGCCCGCACCGTTGGGCCCGATCAGCGCGTGGACTTCGCCCGGTGCAAGTTCGAAATCCACCCCGTCCACAGCCTTCAGCCCGCCAAAGTGGCGGGTCAGGCCGCGCGCCTCCAGAAGGTTCACGGCAGCCACGGCAACCTCCGCGCCCGCAAGGCGCCGAGCAGGCCGGCGGGGGCGAAAAGCACCACCACGAGCAGCATCGCCCCCACCACGGCCAGCGAGGCGGAGGTGAAGGATGAGGCGAGATCGACGAGGTAGAACATCAAAGCCGCGCCGAGGAGCGGGCCCAGCACCGTCCCCGTCCCGCCGAGAAGAACGTAGAGAAGCGGCAGGATCGAATACTGGACGGTGGCAAAACTGGCGCCCACATAGCCGAAAAGAAGGCCATAGCCCGCACCGGCGGCCCCGGACATGAGCCCCGAAAGCGTCAGCGCCGCGAGCTTGCTGCGGAACGGGTCGAAGCCCAGCATCCGGCTGCGCTCTTCGTTTTCGCGCATGGCGACGAAAACCCGGCCGATGCCCGAACGCACCAGCGAAAGGCAGAGGATCAGGCTGGCGGCAAAGAGGCCCCAGGCGGCAAGGTAGCGCGGCAAGTCCGACGACAGGTCAAGCCCGGCGATCTGCCGGGCTTCGGTCGGGATGACGAAGCCCTCGTCGCCGCCGGTGACCGCTCCGAAATAGAGCAGCGTCAAGTAGCCGGCCTGGGCGAACATCAGGGTGACGATCATGAAGGCGACGCCGCCGGTGCGCAGGGCCAGAAGGCCGACACCCGCCGCCAGACCGCCGCCTGCGGCGATCCCCGCGAGGAACGCCGGCCCGGTCGGCCAGCCCAGCAGCGTGACCGCAAGCCCGGCCGCATACATGCCCCCGGCGAAGAACAGCGCATGGCCGAGCGACAGCAGCCCGGTGTAGCCGAAGGCGAGGTTGTAGCCGGCGGCATAGGACGCCAGCACCATGATCCGGGCCGCATTGGTGTGGTGATAGGGCGGCAGCAGGAACCCGAGCGCCAGGAGCGCCGCAAGGACCGCGAGGTGCAGCGCCAGCGGGCGGCTCATGCACGCTCTCCGAAAAGCCCCTGTGGCCGGAAGACAAGCACCAGGGCGACCAGGAGCGTGGCGAGGATCTTGGCCAGCGTCGGAGAGAAGAACATCGAGATCACCCCGTCAGAGAGGCCGATCAGCAGGGCCGCGACCAGCGTGCCGCGCAGCGACCCGAGCCCGCCGAGAATGACGACGATGAAGGACAGCAGCAGCGGGTCGCCACCCATGAGGTAGTGCGCCTGCTGGATCGGTACGATCAGCACCGCCGCCGCCGCCGCCAGCGCCGCGCCGAAGGCGAAAGTCTGGGTATAGACCCGCCCGGTATCGATGCCGAAGGCCCGCGCGATCTCGGGGTCGATCTGGGACGCACGCATGACCAGACCCGCCCGCGTCCGCGCCATCAGCAGCCAGACAGCCCCCAGCAGCGCCAGCGCTGCGCCGATGACGAACAGCTTGTAGCCGGACCAGCCGAACCAGGGGAACTGGATGCGCCAGGAGAAAGGCGCCGCCACCGGCCGCGCGTCAGGCCCGTAGAAACTCAGGGCCCCCTGCTGGATCAGGTAGAGAAGACCGATCGTGGCCACGATCGTCGCCTCGGGCGCATAGGCGAGCCGCCGGAGGATCAGCCGGTCGGCAAGCGCGGCCAGACCGCCGACGGCCAGCGGCGCGAGCGCCAGCGCGGCGACAAAGCCAAGCCAGTCCGGCCCGGGCACCGCTTGGGCCACAGCCCAGGCGATGACCGCGCCGAGCATGAAGAACTCGCCATGGGCGACATTGACGATCCGCAGGACGCCGAAGACCAGGCTCAGTCCCACGGCAGTCAGGGCGAGGACCGCCGCGGTCACCGCGCCTTCCATCAGCGCCAGCAGGAGGAAGGGTCCGAAACTCACGCCTTCGCCCCGCAGCCCGAACCCGGCCCGCCAAGCTCCCGCGCGGCCTTGCCGCTTGGGGGAAGCAAGGGGGCGGCTTCCCGCCCCCTT
>CAZRQN010000078.1:0-13278 GCA_964602115.1 uncultured Rhodobacterales bacterium | reverse complement strand
GGCGGAGAAGGGCGCGTCGAACAGCCAGTGCCCGACCACGATCCCGAGAAAGGTCAGGGGGATCGGCGTCAGGATGACCAGTGGAAGCTTGAACGAGCCGAACTGCGCCACGACAAGGATGTAGATGCCGAGAAGCGCCACGCCGAAGGCCGCGCCCATGTCGCGGAAGGTGACGAATGTCACCTCCCACTCTCCATCCCAGAGGAGCGTGACCTTTCCCTCGTCCTCGGGCTGGCCGTGGAGGGCAACCTCGGGTTTCCCGCCCGCCGGCCAGTCCATCGCCTCGATCTGCTCGGCCACCGCGAGCATGCCATAGAGCGGCGCCTCGAAGGCTCCGGCCAGTTCGGCACTGACCATCTCGGCATTGCGGCCATTGTGGCGGAAGATCGGAAAGCTCGCCGCCTCTTCGCGGACCCGGATCACATCACCCAGTTCCACCACCCCGCGCGCCCCCGGCAGCGCATTGGCGGGGATGGGCGTCGTCAGGAACCGCTCGTCCAGCACCCGGTCGGACTTGTCGCGCCCGACGACGATGGGGATCGGCAGGCGCCCCTCGCCGCGATGCGAGTAGCCGACCGTCCGCCCGCCGTTCAGCAGCGCCAGCGTTTCGAAGACATCCTGTTCCTGCACGGAGAAGAATTCGAGATCGTCCGTCGAGACCGTCGCCCTGAGGCGGCGCGCCTGGACGCCGAAGCTGTCATCGACATCCACGATGAAGGGCACGGCCTCGAACGCTTCGCGGATCCCTGCGGCGGCGGCACGACGGGTCTCGGCATCCGGGCCATAGACCTCGGCCAGAAGCGTGGCGATGACCGGCGGGCCGGGAGGCGGTTCCACCACCTTCAGGCTCGTGCCCAGGGGGACGGCCAGCGCCGCCAGCCGCTTGCGCAGATCGAGCGCGATGGCGTGGCTTTCCCGGTCGCGCCCGGCCTTGGGTGTCAGGTTGACGGCCACCTCGCCCAGCTGCGGCTCCGAACGCAGGTAGTAGTGACGGACCAGACCGTTGAAATTGAACGGCGCCGGCGTGCCGGCATAGGTCTGCACCGAAGTGACCTCCGGCAGGCCCAGGGCTACATCGGCCACATCGCGCGCCACCCGGTCCGTCGCCTCCACCGAGGCGCCCTCGGGCAGGTCGATGACGACTGACAGTTCCGACTTGTTGTCGAAAGGCAGGAGCTTGACCGTCACATCGCGGGTGTAGAGCGCGGCCAGCGAGCCGAAGGACAGACCGGCAGTCACCAGCAGGAAGGCCAGACTGCGCCCCCTGGAGGCCAGCACCTGCCGGGCAACGGCGGAATAGGCTGTCTCAAGCCAGCCATGATGATGGCCGCCCCGCGCGCCCTCCCCCGGCGCTCCGTTCACGCCGCCACGGCCGGCGATCTTCACCATCAGCCAGGGGGTGATGATGACCGCGACGAAGAAGGAAAAGATCATCGCGGCCGAGGCATTGGCCGGGATGGGCGCCATATAAGGGCCCATCAGGCCGGAGACGAAGAGCATCGGCAACAGCGCCGCCACCACGGTCAAGGTGGCGACGATGGTGGGATTGCCGACTTCGGCCACCGCGTCGATCGCCGCCTGGACGCGCGATCTCTCCCGGTCCTTGCCCCAGTGGCGGTCGATGTTTTCGATCACCACGATGGCGTCATCGACGAGGATGCCGATGGAGAAGATCAGCGCGAACAGCGACACCCGGTTGAGCGTGTAGCCCATCACCCAGGCGGCGAAGAGCGTCAGCAGGATGGTCACCGGGATGACGATGGCGACGACAAGGCTTTCCCGCCAGCCGATGGCGAGAAATACGAGCCCGATGATCGAAACCGTCGCAAGGCCGAGGTGGAAGAGAAGCTCGTTGGCCTTTTCGTTGGCGGTCTCGCCGTAGTTGCGGGTCACTGTGACCGTCACGCCTTCCGGGATCAGCCTGTCTTCCAGCGCCTCGACGCGGTGGAGCACGTCCTCGGCCACCACCACCGCATTGGCCCCGGCGCGCTTGGCGATCGCCAGTGTGACGGCCGGGCCGCCGGCAGGCCTTCCTTCGGCATCCTTGCTCAGGCTTGCGACGATGGACTGGCCGGTGTTCTCGACATAGCGCACCCGGGCCACATCGGCGACATAGACCGGACGCCCGTCGCGGGTGGTCAGGAGGAGGTTCTCCACCTCCGCCGGCGCGGTCAGCGTCTCGCCGGCCACGAGGTCGATCATCTCGCCCCGGTCGCGCAGCTTTCCGGTGTTCAGCGTCCGGTTGGCCTCGGCAACCTTGCCGGCAAGCTGCTGCAGCGTCACGCCGTAGAGCGCCAGACGGTCGGGATCGGGCTCGATGCGGATCGCATCCTGCGCATCGCCGACGAGGTAGGTCAGGCCGACATCCTCGGTCTTGGCCACCTCGGTCTGCAGGATGCGGGCGAGCCTTGTCAGGTCGTTGGCGGTGAGATCCTCGGCCGACAGCGTCAGGGTCAGGATCGCCACATCGTCGATCCCGCGCCCGACGATCAGCGGCTCGGGAATGCCGACCGGGATGCGGTCGATATTGGCCCGCACCTTGTCATGCACCCGCAGGATTGCGTCTTCGGAGCGCGTACCGACGGCGAAGCGCGCCGTCACCATCGCCGCATCGTCGCGGGTCGAGGAATAGACATGCTCGACGTCGTTGATGCCCTTGACGATGATCTCAAGCGGCTCGGTCACCAGCTTGACCGCGTCTTCGGCCTTCAGCCCCTGCGCCTGAACGTGGATATCGACGAGCGGCACCGAGATCTGGGGCTCCTCCTCGCGCGGCAGGGACAGGAGCGCGACGACGCCGGCCGCCAGTGCCGCCAGGATGAAGAGCGGTGTCAGCGCCGAGCCGATGAAGCGTCGGGTCAGTCCGCCGGCGATGCCGAGCGGGGGCTTGCTGCTTTCAGTCATGGACCGCCTCGGAGGCCGGAACCACGACATCCCCGGCCTCAAGGCCGCTCAGCACCTCCACCATCGCGCTGCCGCCGATCAGATGGGATGCGCCCGGCACGATGGTGCGAAGCGCGATACCGCCATCTGTCCTGATCCCGACGAAATCGAGCCCCGTCCGGGTGACGATGCTTTTGGCCGGCACCACAAGCGCCTGGCGCTCCGCCACTGGCAGGCGCACCAGCATCCGCGTTCCGACGAACCGGTCCGGCAGGCCGTCGATCTCGACATCGGCAAGGACCCGGCCGCCCTCGATCACCGGATAGACCCGGGCGAGGCGGCCTTCCCGGTCGCCCTGAGCACCCGAGATGCGGATCGTGTCACCGGCTTCGAGCGACGCGGCATGGCGCTCGGGCACGGCGATGCGCAGGAACGTCCCCCCGCCGCCGATGACAGCGGCCACCTCCCCCGGCATCGCCACCGCGCCCTGCGTCACCGGCACGTCAAGCACCCGCCCCGCCACCGGCGCCAGGACCACGCCTTCCTTGGCCTGCTGCGCGATCACCTCGGACTGGGCGTCGAGCGCGGCGATCTGGCCCTTCAGCACATCGACCTGGGTCTGCAGTGCATCGACCCGCTGTGCGGTGGTGACGCCGTTCTTGAGCAGCTCCTCGCCGCGGTCGCGATCCGCCTCGGCATTCCTCAGTTGCGCGGAAAGCGCCTCGCGCTGGGCCGCAAGGGCGCCGAGCTGGAAGCTGAGCTTCTCATCGACGATCCGAGCCAGTTCCTGACCGGCCTCGACCATGTCGCCCTCGACCACCGACAGGCTGACCAGCGTGCCCCCGAGCCGCGCCCGTGCCGGGATCCGGTCGCGGGTCTCCACCGTTCCATAAACCGCCTTCCAGTCGGTGATCGTGGCCAAACCAACCTCGAAAGGCGCGGCGCGGGCCCAGCCGGTGGCGAGGGCCAGGACTGCAGGCGCCAGCAGGAGAGCAACGGAGGGATGCATGCGGTCCGATCTCCCAATCAAATCTTGTTATATATAAAGATATGAATATTACGATTTCAAGCCCCATTTCCGCCTGCGGCGCTCTTCCCGGAGGCGGCGACTGGACGGAAACGGGGCCTTCGCGTAACCGCTGCAACGACGCGGCGCCCGGCGCCGGCGGGATCGGGAGGATGAAAGGGAATGGCCGACAAGGACCTCTATGCCGGGCTGACGCAGCTCGGCCAGCCAACCGCAGTCCCCTCCGGTCCGGAGACGGCAAGGCTTGAGCGGATTCCCAATCCGCAGGCCGGAACACGTTATGCGGTCCGGTTCACGGCTCCGGAATTCACCTCGCTCTGCCCGATGACCGGCCAGCCCGATTTCGCCCATCTGGTGATCGACTACGTTCCGGCCGGTTGGCTCGTCGAAAGCAAATCACTGAAACTCTACCTTTTTTCGTTCCGCAACCACGGCGCTTTCCATGAGGACTGCACCGTCGCCATCGGCCGCTGCCTGGCCGAGCTTCTGGAGCCTGAATGGCTGCGCATCGGCGGCTACTGGTATCCGCGCGGCGGCATCCCCATTGATGTCTTCTACCAGACCGGGCCGGCCCCGGCCGATGTCTGGATTCCGGATCAGGGCGTGCCCCCCTATCGAGGGCGCGGCTAGGGCCGAGGCCCCTCCGGGCCGCCGCGATGCTGCTCACGCCTCGTAGATTTCCAGCGGCAAGCCGTCGGGGTCGGCGAAGAAGGTGAAGGCGCGGCCGGTGAACTCGTCGATGCGCACCGGCTCGACCGCCAGGCCGCGCCCCTCCAGCCAGCGGACCGCCGCCGGCAGGTCGGCTACGGCGAAAGCAAGATGACGCAAGCCCCTGGCCTCGGGCGTGGAGGGGCGCGGGGGCGGGTCGGGAAAGGAGAAAAGCTCCAGCTGCCCGCCGTCCGGCAGCGCCAGGTCGAGCTTCCACGACCGGCGCGCGGCACGGAAGTTCTCGGCGATCACCGCAAGCTCCAGCGTCTCCACATAGAAGCGCCGCGAGCGCTCGTAGTCCGCGCAGATGATCGCGGCGTGATGGATGCGGCGCAACGGTGTCATCGGGCGCTCCTTCCCTGGCTGCCGCTGCCATAGCAGCGGGGCGCGGCCCCGGCGAGGCCGCTTGCGCTTGCCGCCTTGCGGTCAGCGCACTAACCATTGCCAGGAAGGCGGAATTTCCGCCACCAGAGGACACGAGCATGTTCCGCGCCCTGCTTCTCGAACGCAATGCCGAGGGCCAGGCCATGCCGCGCCTGACCGAACTGTCGGAAGACAGCCTGCCTTCCGGCGAAGTGACGGTGGCGGTCGAATATTCCACCCTCAACTACAAGGACGGGCTCTGCCTTTCACCGGGCGGCGGCGGGTTGGTGCGGACCTATCCCCATGTCGCGGGCGTCGATTTCGCCGGAAGGGTCGAGACCAGCAGCGATCCCCGCTACCGCGCCGGCGACCGGGTGGTGCTGACGGGCTGGCGGGTGGGCGAGACCCATTGGGGAGGCTATGCCCAGAAGGCCCGCGTCCGCGCCGACTGGCTCGTCCCCCTGCCCGAGGCGATTTCGACGCGCCAGGCCATGGCGATCGGCACGGCAGGGCTGACCTCGATGCTGGCCATCGTTGCGCTGGAGGCGCATGGACTGGCGCCCGGTTCCGGCGAGGTCCTCGTCACCGGAGCCGCCGGCGGGGTGGGCTCGGTCGCCATCGCCATCCTGTCGCGGCTCGGCTACCAGGTCGCGGCTGTCACCGGTCGCCCGGGGACCGAGACCTATCTGCGCGATCTCGGCGCAAACCGCATCGTTCCGCGCGCCGATCTTGCCGAGACGGTGAAGCGGCCGCTGGAAAGCGAGGCCTGGGCCGGCTGCATCGACGCCGTGGGCGGGGCGATGCTGGCCCGTATCTTCGGCCAGATGAAATACGGCTGTTCGGTCGCAGCGGTTGGCCTTGCCGGCGGGGCGGCTGTTCCGGCTTCGGTCATCCCCTTCATCCTGCGCGGGGTGAACCTGCTTGGCATCGACAGTGTCCATGCTCCCTTCCCCGCCCGCCAGGCGGCCTGGGCGCGGCTCGCGACCGATCTGCCGATGCAACGGCTGGAGGAAATGACCCGGCAGGCAAAGCTCGCGGATCTGCCCGCGCTTGGCGCGGCGATCCTCAAGGGCGAAGTCCGCGGGCGGATCGTGGTGGACGTGAACGGCTGAAGGCGAAGCGGCGGCACAGACTGCCGCCTGGCACCGCACTGCGGCGTCAGGCGCGGTGGAGCGCCTTTCCGGCGTCTCCAGGCTGCGCGGCCGGCCGCTCGGTCCAGACCACACCGGCGGGCGGCACGGTCATGGCGCCGATGCGGACCGGAGCGGCGCCATAGTTGAACCAGAAACGGTGCGTGTCGGTATCGCGCCGCCGCAAGCCGTCCGGCATTGCCTCGGTGGAAAGGCCCGCCTCGGTCGCAAGTGCCGCAAGGAGGCGGATCGCCGCAGCTTCGTCCGGCCAGCCACAGAGATAGAACAGGCTTCCCGCCCGGATCAGCGCCGGCCAGCCATCCGCCGTCGCCTCGACAACCTCCGCTGCGGTCTCGACCTTCTCGCGCCAGCGATGCAGCAGGCCACCGGCCGCAAGCGGCTCGACAACCCCCGGCGGCAGGCTCTCCACACGGGCCACCGTCGCGGCAAGACCGGGAAGATCGGGCGGCAAGGGCACGGGCGTAGCGAATTCCGCCGTCTTGGCATTGGCGCGGGGGCCGACCAGTGCGACGCCGCGATAGGCGGCAAGCGCGGCGAGAAGGGATTGCGGCATGGTCGCAAGCCCCGGGATCACCGTCATCGGCCAGGGCGACAGGTCGCCGGTGTCGGGCGGGACGATGTCGATGTTCAGCCCAAGGCGGCGCAACGCGCGATAAAGGTCATAGACGAGGTGGAAATAGCTGAAGTCCCGGCCCTGCGGCTGGGTTCCCCAGGCCCAGGCGCTGGCATAGTCGAAGACCAGCGCCACATCGCCGCGCGCCGTCCCTGCCGGTCCCAGTCCGGCGAGTTCCCCGGCCACGCGGCCAGCCTCGTCATGGCCCGGCGCCGCGACGCTGTCGGGCCGCAGGAGGCCGGCATGCATCTGCTCCTGTCCGAAGGGTGCCTGGCGCCAGCGGAAGTAGCAGACGACTTCCGCGCCATGGGCAAAGGCCTCCCAGGTCCAGAGCCGCACCATCCCCGGCAGCGGATCGGGGTTCCATGGCGCCCAGTTGACCGGCCCGGGCTGCTGCTCCATCACCCACCACCTGCCACGCCCCACGGCGCGATAGAGGTCGTGGTGCAGGGCCTGGAAATCCGGATCGCCCTGGCGGGCAAACCGCTGCCGGTGCTCGGGGGTAGAGGGGAGGCGGTCCGCAAGGAAGCCGAGCGGATAGGAATCCCAGGATGCGATGTCCAGATCGGCACCCAGGTCGAAGTGGTCGAAATCGGTGATCATCCCCATGTAGTTATGGGCGATGGGATGGTCCGAATGGCGCCGGATGATCTCGGTCTGGACCCGGTTGAACCGCACCACCTGTTCGGAGGAAAACCGCCGGAAGGCCATGACATGGGCCGGATTGGCCTCGGTCACTGTCAGGTTCGGCAGGCCGACCTCGTCGAAACTCGCATAGTCCATGGACCAGAAGACATTGCCCCAGGCCCGGTTCAGCGCCTGTGGCGACTGGTAGCGTTGGGCCAGCCAGTCGCGGAAGGCCGAAAGCGCCGCCGGCGAATAGCTCAGCACCGTATCGTGGCAGGCATATTCGTTGTCGGTCTGCCAGGCGGCCAGGTGAGGATGCCGGCCGTAGCGTTCCGCGAGCAACGCGACAATGCGGGCGCATTCCTTCAGATAGCCGGCGTGCGAGAAGTCATAGTGACGGCGGGAACCGAAGCCGCGCTGCCTGCCCTCGCGGTCCACGGCCAGCATGTCGGGATGCCGTGTCAGCATCCAGCGCGGCGGTGTTGCGGTCGGCGTTCCGAGCACGACCCTGAGCCCTGCCCCGCCGAGCACATCGATCGCCTGATCGAGCCAGCCGAAATCCAGCCGGCCGGGCTCCGGCTCCAGCCGGCTCCAGGCAAATTCGCCGATCCTCACCCAGTCGAGGCCAAGCGCCCGCATCCGCGCTGCATCCTCGGCCCATTGCGCCTCCGGCCAGTGCTCCGGGTAGTAGCAGACGCCGAGCCCACGCGGCCGCGGCTCCGCGTCCGGTGACTTGGCATCCCGCGGCAGCGGGCTTTGGGCGCGCTCGATCATGCGAAGGCCGCGTCATAGGCCGCCACGATGGCGCGGGCACGCCCCGCCACATCGGCGGCGGGGCGTCCGGCAACATAGAGCCCCGTGCCGAGGCCGAAGCCGTCGCATCCGGCCGCGCGCCAGGTGGCGAAATCCTCCGCGCCCACGCCTCCCACGGCATAGACCCGGGCGGCCGGCGGCAGGACGGCACGGATGGCCTTCAGTCCGGCCGGTCCGACAAGGCTGGCCGGGAAAAGCTTCAGACCGTCGGCGCCGGCGCCAAGGGCGGCGAAACACTCCGTCGGCGTCATCACCCCCGGCAGGCTGGTCAGTCCCTGCGCCTTCGCGGCGGCGATCACGGCGGGATCGGCGTTCGGCGAGACGATCAGCCGCCCGCCGGCCGCTGCCACGGCCGCGACCTCATCGACCCGCAGGACCGTCCCGGCGCCGATCTGCGCCCGATGGCCGAAATGCGCAGCCATCGCGCGGATCGACGCCAGGGGGTCGGGCGAATTCAGCGGCACCTCGATACGGGTGATGCCGGCTTCGACCAGCGCCTCAGTCACGTCCAGCGCTTCCGCCGGCGTGATGCCGCGCAGGATGGCAACAAGTTCGCGGGTCACGGCGCCGGCTCCGCCAGCGCGTCCAGAAAGCGCGAAAGGCCGGCGATGACCGTATCTTCCCCGGCGAGGATTCGCGGGCTCAGCCCCTGGGACAAAAGTGCGCGCGCGTAGGGCTCGGCAAGCTGCGTCGCTCCGACCAGAAGAACCTTCTGGCCGAGCCAGTAGGGTCTGGACGCGGCAAGCTCGATCCCGACCAGAAGGCCCGAAAGCCGCGACCGGGCTGCCTGGGCCGACAGACCGGACAACAGGCCCTCGGAGCGAATTCGGAACAAGAGCGCCCCGATCCGCTCCGGCCGGGAAAGCGCTTCCGACAGCGCGGCATCGAAGGCGGCGTTGTCCCAGCCATCCGCACCGGACATCCCGTGGCGCAGCACAGACCGCTCGGACAGGAGCGCAAACATTTCGCCGGTCAGGAAGGTCTGGAAGCTCACGACCTCCCCGGCACTGACCAGCGCCCATTTGGAGTGGGTTCCCGGCAGGCAGACGACCCCATCGAACCCGGGGACGAGCGCCAGGGCCCCGGCGATCTGGGTCTCCTCTCCCCGCATGACGTCCGGCGGTGCGGCCTGTTTTAGTCCCGGCACCAGATGCACCGTGAGCCGAGGGTCCGAAACCGGTACGCTGACGAGCGACGATGGTTCGAGCGGCAGGCAGGGAACCGAGCGATAGGGCGCTTCGCGCCAGCCCTGGCGGCTGCCGGCCATGCCGCAGACCAGCGTGGGCGTGATCCGCCCTTCCGCCAGCCAGGGCGCAACCAGCCGCAGGAGGGCGGGCTCGAACCCGTCGCGGCCGAGCCGGGACATGCCGTCGTCGGAGGCCGCCCGCGCAAGGACGGCACCGCCGCCGACCGCATAGGCGCGAAGCCTGCTTGTCCCCCAGTCAACCGCGATCCATTCCGGTTTCATCCTGTGGTCACCACGCCGCCGTCGATGACCAGTGCCTGCCCGGTCATGCCCCGCGCACAATCGCTGGCAAGGAACAGGCAGCCGCCGACGATGTCCGCCGGTTCCAGCGGGTCGGGAAGGCACTGGCGCGCGAGATGCGCAGCCAGCCCTTCCGGCGTCACCCAGGTGGACTTCTGACGCTCCGTCAGCACCCAGCCGGGCGCGAGGGCGTTCACCCGGACATGGTCGCGCCCGAACTCCCGCGCCAGCGAGCGCGTCAGCCCGTTGATGGCGGAATTGGCGGTGACATAGATCGGATAGCCGGCATTGCCCATCATGTAGCTGATCGAGGTGAAGTTGATGATCGCGCCGCCGCCCGCCGCCCTCATGCCCGGGATCACCGCCTGGGCGGCAAAGAAATAGGCCTTCAGGTTGATGGCGATGGACCGATCCCAATAGGCCTCGTCCACGTCCAGCGTCTGGTGCCGCTGGTCATTGGCGGCGTTGTTGACGAGCACGGTCAGAGGGCCATGCGCTTCTTCGGCCGCCGCGAGCGCATGCCGCAGTTCGGCGAGCTCGGTCAGGTCGCAGCGCAGGAACAGCGGCCGGTGCCCGGTGCCCGATGCCATTTCGTCGCAAAAGGCCGTCCCGTCGCTGCGCTGGCAGAAGGCGACCCTGGCGCCCTGGCGCAGGAAGCCCTCGGTCAGCGCCGCGCCGATGCCTGAACCGCCGCCGGTGACGAAGACCGACCTTCCGGCGAGGTCGGGAAAGCTTGGAAGCATGCGCAGACTCAATGGCTTTCCCTCGTAACGGGCCGGGTGTCCTTGCCGGTCAGGAAGTCGAGGTCGGCGCCCCGATCCGCCTGCAGGACGTGATCGACATAAAGCTTGGCATAGCCCCGGTCATAGCGGGGCGGGTCGGGCTGCCAGGCCTGTCGGCGGCGCTCCAGTTCGCTGGCATCCACGAGAAGCTCCAGCACCCCCTCGCCCGCCGATACGCGGATGCGGTCGCCGGTCCGGACCAGCGCCAGCGTGCCGCCGGCCTGCGCCTCGGGCGCGACATGCAGGATCACGGTGCCAAAGGCGGTGCCCGACATGCGCGCGTCGCTGATGCGGATCATGTCGCGCAGGCCCTGCTGCACCAGTTTGCGGGGAATCGGCATGTTTCCGACCTCGGGCATGCCCGGATAGCCCCTGGGCCCGCAGCCTTTCAGCACCAGGATCGTCTCCGGAGTGACCGGCAGATCCTCGCGGTCGATGTTCGCCTTCATGTCCTCGATCGATTCGAAGACATGCGCCGGCCCCTCGTGCTCCAGCAGTTCAGGCGTCGCGGCAGAGGGTTTGACGATGGCGCCGTCCGGAGCCAGGTTGCCGCGCAGGACCCGGATGCCGGCGGCCGGCTTCAGCGGATCGGCGAAGGAGTGGATGACCTCGCGGTTGAAGCATTCCGCCCCGTCCGAAAAAGCCGAGATGTCGGAACCAAGCACCGTGCGGGCGGGCCTCAGATGCCCGGCCTGGCGCAATTCTCCGAGCACGACCGGCATCCCGCCGGCATAGCAGAAGTCCTCCATCAGGTACTTGCCGGAGGGCATGCAGTTGACCAGTAGCGGAATCCCGCTGCCGATCTCGAAGTCGCCGAGGCCCAGATCGACGCCGACCCGGCCGGCCAGCGCCAGCAGATGGATGACCGCATTGGTCGAGCCGCCGACGGCGGCATTGGCGAGAATGGCATTCTCGAACGCAGTCCGGGTCAGGATGTCGGAAGGCTTGAGGTCCTCCTCCACCATTTCGACGATGCGCTTGCCCGTGAGATGGGCCAGTGCCATGCGCCGGGCGTCCACCGCCGGCAGAGCGGCATTGGTGGGCAGGCACATCCCCATCGCTTCCACCAGGCTCGCCATGGTCGAGGCGGTGCCCATGGTCATGCATACGCCCTTGGAACGGCTCATGCCGCTTTCGGCGGCCATGAAGTCCTTCAGGCTCATCTCGCCGGCGCGGACCGCTTCCGAAAAGCGCCAGACATCGGTTCCCGAACCGATGTCGCGACCCTGCCACTTGCCGTTCAGCATCGGGCCGGACGAGACGACGATCGCCGGCAGATCGACCGAGGCCGCCCCCATCAGCTGGCCGGGCGTCGTCTTGTCGCAGCCGCCGAGCAGCACCACGCCGTCCATCCCGTAGGCGCGGATGCTTTCCTCGACATCCATGGCCAGCAGGTTGCGGAACAGCATCGCCGTCGGCTTCATCTGCGTCTCGCCGAGGCTCATTACCGGAAACTCGACCGGGAAGCCGCCCGCCTCCCAAACCCCGCGCTTCACCCCCTCGGCAAGGTCGCGCAGGCCCGAGTTGCACGGCGTCAGTTCCGACCAGGTGTTGCAGATGCCGATGACCGGCCGCCCGTCGAAGACATGATCGGGGAAACCCTGGTTCTTCATCCACGAGCGATGGATGAACCCGTCCTTGTCGGTCTTGCCGTACCAGCCGCGATTCCGGGGCTCCTTGGTCATCGCCACCTCATGCCGCCTTTCTGCCGGTCAGCCAGCCCGGCAACCACTCGCCATGCGCCGCGATCAGTTCGTCGATCAGGCTGCGGATCTGGCCCAGATCCAGCTCGGCCGCCGTATGCGGATCGAGCATGGCAGCGTGATAGACATGCGCGCGGTCTTCGGCCAGCAGCGCCTGAACCGTCAGCTCCTGCACATTCACATTCGTCCGCATCAGCGCCACAAGCTGGGGCGGGATGTCGTTCACAACCGTCGGCTGGACACCGTTTGCATCGACAAGGCAGGGGACCTCGACAGCGCAGCCTTCGGGCAATTGCGGAATGAAGCCGCGGTTGCCGATGTTGCCGTAGATCACCGCCGGCGCGCCGGTGACCACCGCGTTCATGATCGCCGCCGCATATTCGCGGCTTTGCCTGACCTCGATCCGGTCGGCTTTGCGGAAGCCCTCGGCCTGGACCTTCCAGGCGGCGGCCTGCTCCTCGCAGCGCCTGGGATATTCGTCGAGCGGGATGCGGTAGCGCTCGATCAGGTCGGGCCGGTGCGACTTGATGAACCAGGGCACATATTCGGCGAAATGCTCGGAACTTTCGGTGACGAAGTAGCCGAGATGTTCCATCGCCTCGTAACGGACGAGGTTGGGGCAGCGCGGATTCCAGTGACTTTCCTTCGGAATGCGCCCGGCCCGGTATCCCGCGCGCAAGGCCGGGTAGAGGTCGCGATAGCTGCCGTCCGGCAGCCTTTCCTCGAAATCGAGATAGAAGGCCATGTGGTTGATGCCTGCCGCCCGGTAGCGCAGTCTCTCAACCGGGATCTCGAGGTCGCGCGCCAGTTCCGCCGCCGTCCCCTGCACCGAATGGCAGAGCCCCACCTGACGGATGTCAGGGTAGCGGGCCGCCAGCGCCCAGGTGTTGATCGCCATCGGGTTGACGTATTGCAGCATCAGCGCGTCCGGGCAGACGGCGCGCATGTCCTCGGCCAGCGACCAGAGATGCGGCACGGTGCGGAGGCCGCGCATGATCCCGCCGACGCCAAGCGTGTCGGCGATGGTCTGGCGCAGGCCGAAGGCCTTCGGCACCTCGAAATCTGTAACGGTGCAGGGCCTGTAGCCGCCGATCTGGAACGCGACGACGACGAAATCCGCCC
>CAZRQN010000077.1:0-13305 GCA_964602115.1 uncultured Rhodobacterales bacterium | reverse complement strand
ATCCCGAGGGGAGCGCCCCCTTCAGGGCGCGGGGGGCAGAGCCCCCCTCTCTCCCCCTCCCTCTCCGCAAGCGCAACGCCCCGCTCCCCTCCTGCGGCAGCGCGGCGGGCGAGCGCCCCCGCCCCTGGGCGGGGTCGAGCCCGCCGCTCCTCCCCCCAACCGGCGGAGCGGCCCCCTTCGGGCCGCGACAGAGGGCGGGAGGCGGGAGGTCTTGGCAGGCGGACTCAGCGGGTCGGAGCGCCGCGCAGGGGATTGAGGCGGTCGTCGTCCCAGGCCCGGCGCCAGCCCTGCGGGATGCGCATCCGGGCCGCGTCCAAGGCGAGGTTGTCTCCCGGCGCAGTGCAGAGCAGCGCCTGCCTGCCGTTGCCCAGCCGGAGGGCAGTCAGGGCCGGCAATGCTTCCGGGCAGGCCAGGTCCCCGTCGGCATCCGGTTGCGGCGCCATGATCCGCGTTGCGGGCGTGGCGGCAAAAGCCGGGTGGCGCGGCCGAACCTCCGCCGTTGCCGCCGAAGACAGGGCAAGTGCGACCAGCAGGAACGGGGCGAGATCGCGTGGCATGGGTCCTCCGTCTGCGGCGCAAGCCCGTGCGCCGGTGCGCGCCAGTCAAACCGGGAAAGGTTGACAGGCCCTTGCCGCGCCCGAGGCACGACAGGCGGCAGATTGCCGGTTACTTGGTGCCGAACATCCGGTCTCCGGCATCACCGAGGCCGGGGACGATATAGCCGAGCTCGTTCAGATGCGAATCGAGCGCCGCCGTCACGATCGGCACATCCGGATGCGCCGCCTTCATCCGCGCCACGCCCTCGGGCGCCGCGAGCAGGCAAAGGAAGCGGATCTCCTTCGCCCCCGCATTCTTGAGCAGATCCACCGCCGCGACGGAGGAATTTCCCGTCGCCAGCATCGGGTCGAGCACGATGGAGACGCGCTCCTCCAGATGGTCCGGCAGCTTGCAGTAATACTGCACCGGCTGCAGCGTCGCATGGTCGCGGTAAAGCCCGACGAAACCCACCCGTGCTGCGGGGATCAGGTCGAGGATACCGTCCAGAAGCCCGTTTCCGGCGCGCAGGATGGAGACCAGCGCCAGTTTCTTGCCCTCGATCGTCGGCGCCTGCATCGTGGCGAGCGGTGTCTCGATCTCGGTGAAGGTCATCGGCAGCTCGCGCGTGACCTCATAGGCCAGCAGCAGGCTGATCTCGCGCAGGAGCCGGCGGAAGGAAGCCGTGGAGGTATCCTTCTGCCGCATCAGGCTGAGCTTGTGCTGCACGAGCGGGTGGGTGACGATGGTCAGATGGTCAAGCACGGGCGCCCTCCAGCCTCTTGGCGATGCGCGAACGGGTATCGGCATCGCAGAAGGCGGCGTCAAGCGCGGTGCGGTTGATCCGGGCGAACTGGCCCTCGTCCCAGTCGAGCGCCTCGGCGAGCCCCTCGTATTCCCGCGTCATCGTGGTGTGGAAGAACGGCGGGTCGTCGGTCGAAACGGTGATCTTGACCCCCCGCCGGTCCAGCTCGGCGATCGGATGGGCGCGCCAGTCGCGGTAGAGGCCAAGCGCGATATTGGAGCCGGGACAGACCTCCAGCACCGTGCCGCGCTCGGCCAGGTGATCGACAAGCGCCAGGTCCTCGATGGCGCGGACCCCGTGGCCGAGACGCGAGGGCCCGAGCTTGAGCGCTTCGCGCACGCTCTCCGGCCCGCCCCATTCCCCGGCATGGCAGGTCAGGCCCAGCCCGGCCTCGCGCGCGCAGTCGAAGGACCAGGCGAAATCGGTGGGCAGGCCGATCTTCTCGTCGCCGGCGAGGCCAAAGCCGGTGATGAAGTCCCCCGCCGTCTCGGCGGCGCACAGGGCGGTCTCCCGGCCCTTCTGCGGACCGAAATGACGGATGGCGGTGACGATGCCCCGTAGCGTCACGCCCTGTTTCTCGGCCTGGTCGGCGGCTTCGCGGATGGCGTGGAGGTACTCGCGCCACGCAACGAGATCGCGGCCGCCGCAAAAGTCGGGCGACAGGAAGGTCTCGGCATAGACAACACCGTTCTCGGCCAGGATCTCGAGTACGGCGGAAGTCAGGCGGCGGTAGTCCTCAGGCGTTTGCAGGACCGAGGTGGCGGCCTCGTAGATGCGCAGGAATTCCCAGAAATCGGCGAAGCGATAGGCGCCCCGCGCATCGAAGATGCGGGAGAGATCGACGCCCTTTTCCGCTGAAAGGCCGCGGATGAAGGCCGGCGGCGCGGCGCCTTCGAGATGAAGATGCAGTTCGATCTTGGGCAGGGTTTTCACAGCATCGCCTTTCCGGGGCCGGTTTCGGGAATGCCGAGATGGCGGGCAATGGTCTCGGCGACATCGGCGAAGGCGCAGAGGCCCAAGGGGCCGGCGCCGGCGCCGTGGATCAGCACCGGCACCCGCTCGCGGGTATGGTCGGTCCCGGGCCAGGTCGGATCGTTGCCATGGTCGGCGGTGAAGATCGCCAGATCGCCGGGGCCGAGGCGAGCCAGGAAGGCGCCGGCGACGGTGTCGAACCAGGCGAGGGCACGGGCATAGCCTTCGGGGTCCCGACGGTGGCCATAAAGGCTGTCGAACTCGACAAAGTTGGCAAAGGTCAAGGAACCTGGCTCTGCCGCCGCCGCGAGTGCAAGGAGATGTTCGGAAAGTTCAAGGTCGCTCTGTCCCTTCCAGAGCTTGCCGATCCCCTTGTGGGCGAAGATGTCACCGATCTTGCCCACCGCATGGGTCATCCTTCCCGCCGCCTGAACCCGATCGAGCAGAGTCGGCGAAGGCGGGGTCATTGCGTAGTCGCGGCGGTTGCCGGTGCGGCGGAACTGGCCCGGAGCGCCGGTGAAGGGCCGGGCGATCACCCTCCCGACCCGCATGCCGTGCAGCGTGGGGGCCAGGGCCTCGCACAGGGCCAGCAGCCGCGAAAGTCCGAAGCTTTCCTCATGGGCGGCAATCTGGAAGACGCTGTCGGCCGAGGTGTAGCAGATCGGCCAGCCGGTCCGCAGATGCTCCTCGCCCAGCGCCTCGATGATCGGCACGCCGGAGGCGTGGCAGTTTCCGAGGATGCCGTCCGTGCCGGCGCGGGCACAGACCTCGGCGACCAGCGCCTCGGGGAAGGCCGGAACGGTTCTTGGGAAATAGGTCCAGTCCCAGGGCACCGGCACACCGGCAAGCTCCCAATGGCCCGAGGGCGTGTCCTTGCCCCGGCTGACCTCGGTGGCCGCGCCCCAGCGACCCCGGGGTGCCGTCCCGGCTTCCGGCGCCCCCCCTCCCCATCCCTCCCCCACGAGGGGGGAGGGAGGCGCTGCGGATGCCGTGGCGCCCGTGGTCGCGGCGGAGGAGGGCAACAGCGGTACAGTCTCGCGCCCCCCCTCCCCCTTGTGGGGAGGGGATGGGGGTGGGGGGTGCAGCCCCTCCGCCCAGGCCGCTGAAGCCAGGCCCGGCGCTATGGCCCCCGAGGCCAACCGCACCGCCGCCCCCAGGCCCAGCCCGTCCAGCACCGGGAGGTGCAGCCCGCCCACCGCCCGGGCGACATGGGCCAGCGTGTTCGATCCCGCATCGCCGAAATCGCCCGCGTCGGGGGCGCCGCCGCAGCCCACGGAATCCATCACGATCAGGAAGGCCCGGCTCATGCGATGCGCTCGTGGATCAAGGGCGGCTCGTCCGGCGCCGCTTCGGCGATGCGATAGGCAGCCTGCACGGCAAGCACAGCCGCATCGGCATCTTCCTCGCTCGCGGCATGGACGATGGCCAGCGGCAGGTCGCGGCTGACGTCCTCACCGATCGCGGCGAGGTCGGCAAGGCCCACCGAGGGGTTCACCCGGTCGCCGTCCCGCAGCCGGCCGCCGCCCAGACGAACGACGACATGGCCGAGGGCTTCGGCGTCGATGCTGCCGACAAAGCCGGCGCGCGGTGCCGGCACCTCCCGCGTCACCGGCGCGGCCGGCAGCCGGTCGGGCCAGCGTTCGACGAAATCCGCAGGCCCGCCCTGGGCCGCGATCATGCGGCCGAAGGCTTCGGCCGCCGCGCCCGATTCCAGCGCCTGGACGATCCGGCCCTCGCCGTCCTCGACGTCCTCGGCGATGCCGCCCAGCGCCAGCGCCTCGCCGCCCAGCGCGGCGGTCAGGTCCCAGAGCGCGGCATTGACCGACGTGCCGGTCAGCGTCTCCATCACCTCGATCACCTCCAGCGCGTTGCCTGCCGCCGTGGCGAGCGGCTGGGACATGTCGGTGATCAGCGCCGTGGTCATGCAGCCCGCGCCATGGGCGGTGGCCACCAGCGCCCGGGCCAGGGCCCGGGCCTCCGGCAGGGTCTTCATGAAGGCGCCCGAGCCGACCTTCACATCCAGCACCAGCGCCTCCAGCCCGGCCGCGAGCTTCTTCGACAGGATCGAGGCGGTGATCAGGTCGAGCGAGGTAACGGTGCCGGTCACGTCGCGGATGGCGTAAAGCCGGCGGTCAGCCGGCGCGATCCGGTCGGAGGCGGCAACGATGGCGCAGCGCACCTCGCCAAGCTGCTTTCGCAAGGCTTCCTCGGAGAGGGTGACGCGCAGGCCGGGAATGGCCTCCAGCTTGTCGAGCGTCCCGCCGGTATGGCCGAGACCGCGGCCCGAGACCATCGGCACATAGGCGCCGCAGACCGCCAGCGCCGGGGCGAGGAGGAGCGAGACGCAATCGCCGATGCCGCCGGTGGAATGCTTGTCCACCACCGGCCCGGGCAGGTCCCAGGCCAGCGTGTCGCCGGACCGCTGCATGGCCCGGGTCAGCGCCACCCGCCCGGAATCGGGCAGGCCGCGCAGACAGATACCCATGGCAAAGGCGCCCGCCTGGCTGTCGGTCACCTCGCCCGTGGCAAGTCCGGCCGCGAACCAGTCCAGCTCTGCCTCGGTCAAGGTCCTGCCCTCGCGCAGGCGGGAGAGGATGATCTGCGCGTCCATCAGCTTTGCGACATGTGCCCGGCGTTGAACGCGCCGGGCAACAGGTCGGCCATGGTCACCGCGCGCCGCTGGCCATCGGTGGTGCAGAGGATCACCGTCGTCTCGGGCCCGGCGAATTCGGCGATCCGCTGCCGGCACCCGCCGCAGGGTGGCACCGGGGCGGGGCTGTCGCCGACGACGAGGATCTCCGCGATCCGGCTCTCTCCCGCCGCGACCATTGCGGCGATGGCGGCCGTCTCGGCGCAGATCCCTTCGGGATAGGAGACATTCTCGACATTGCAGCCGGCATAGATCTTGCCGGAGGGCGCACGCACGGCGGCACCGACGGCAAAGCGGCTGTAGGGCGCATGCGCATGCCTGCGCACGTCAATGGCGGCGGTCAGCAGATCCATCGGTCCCTCCTTGCCCGGACGAGTGTGGTCCGGCAGAGGGGCCATGGCAAGCCGGCCGGCCCGTCCCCGTTGCCCCGGCGCCGTAGAAGGGTTCGGATCAGACGGTGGTCACCTCTGCCTGGGGCAACAGGCGCTCGACATCGTCCTGGCGGCAGAGATGGGTGGCGTCGGTCATCACTGCCGCCGCCGCCGCCGCCGAACCCTGGGCCAGCGCCTGGTCCGGCCAGTGGCCGCGCGCCAGCGAAAGGACGAAGGCGGCGACGAAACTGTCGCCGGCGCCGACCGTGCTCTTGACCTTGACCTTGGGCGCGGCGGCAAAGATGCGGCGGCTGGCATCGGCCAGGACATTTCCATCGGCGCCGCGCGCCACCACCACCATCTTGGCCACGCCCTTCTGCACCAGCGACTGGGCGAAATCGGCGGTATCCGAGCGGCTGTGCAGCGGCTTGCCGGCGAGGCTCTCGCCCTCCTCGCTGTCCATGCGCAACACCTCAAGCCCCGGAATCGGATGGCGCACCGCTTCCAGCAGCGCCTGGCCCGAAGTGTCGAGGATCGGGCGCGAGCCCGGCATGGAGGCGGCGAGCTGGGCGGGGAAATCGGCCGGCACGCCGGGGGGCTGGCTGCCGGAGATCACCGAGAAACCGCCCGGTCTTGCGGTGGCGCGCAGCAGGGTAAAGACCCGGGCGCGCTCGGTCTCGGTCCAGACCGGGCCAGGAAGCATGAAGCGATACTGCTTGCCGGTGGATTGTTCGGTGACGGTCAGCGACTGGCGGGTCTCGCCCGGGCCGAGGATCGACAGGAAGGTCACGCCATCGGCGCGGATCAGGCCGGCCAGCCGGTCGCCGGTCAGCCCGCCAAGGGCCACCAGCGCCAGGCTGTCACCACCCAGCGCCCGGATGGCCCGCGAGACGTTCAACCCGCCGCCGCCGGGATCGAGCATCGGATCGGTGCAGCGCAGCTTCTGTCCGGGCACGAACTCGGCCACTTCCGTCGCCATGTCGAGCGCCGGGTTCAGGGTCAGGGTCAGGATGGGCAGCTGCATCGTCGATGTCCTCGTCTCCGGTCATCCGGTGGCGCATCGACTTACGGCAGTTCGCGGTGATCCCCAAGCCCAAATGTTTGCGCTCACATGGCCAGAGCCGGCCCCTCCGTCACCGGCCCGGCCAGAAGTCCGGCGCCGAGACGGGCGGGCTGCGGCGGCAGCGGAGTGCCGTAGTCTGCAAGGAGGCCAGCGACCTCCGCCGCGCCGGGGGCACCGGCGCCATGGGCCGCATAGCGGCTGGCCAGCGCCCGGGCGGCGCGGCCGGCGGCGGCGGAACTGCCGTCCAGCCTCCGGGCGGCGCCGGAGAAGGTGCCGCTGGCGATCAGGCCGAGCGCCGCCGTGCCCCGGTCGGCCAGCGCCGCCAGCGCCGGGCCCGGCCGGGTCCAGGGCGCACCCTCGGCGCTGTAGCGTGCGGGCGCCCTGCCCGAGGCGCGACCGGCCGCCGCCGGCAGTGTCGCGGGCGAGGCGGCGGTGACAAAGCTCGAATGGCTGCCCTGCCGCGTCAGCGGGCCGGCCGGGTCGAGCCCGGTCCAGCCGCCGCTCTCGCGCTCCCAGACATCGGCGCCGGGGTGGTCGAGGTAGCTCTGCCGGCCCTTCTGGCGGTAGTTGCCCGGCGTGTCGTCGCGCTGGACCTCGGCGCGCAGGGTGATCGCCGGCCCGGCGGTGGCGGCCAGGGCCAGCCGCCAGCCGCCATGCGGCGCCAGCGGCCTGCCCCCTTCCTCCACGGTCGGCGCCAGCGCCAGCACGCCATGGGCGGGGCTGACCACGCCCGGCGCCGTCACCCGTGGCCCGATATGGTAGTATCGCCCGACCATCCGCCCCGCCGCATCGCGGATCACCCGCGAGGCATTGGCCGGCAGCGGGCCCAGCGCCTGCGCCGGCCCGCGCGGCGGCGTCAGCGTCACCGACAGCCGCGCCATGGCGCCGGGGTCCTCGGGACGGAGCTCAAGATAGCTGGCGGTGAAGTCCTCCGGCAGGATGCGCCAGTCCAGCGAGGTTCCGGCGCCGGTGGCGGCGAGCCGCGCCCCCTGCCGTGTCAGCCTTGCATTGCCATAGGCATAGACCACCCGTGCCTCGCGCCCGGTGCGGCCGCGCCAGTCCTCCACCGCCTGGGCGATCAGCGCCTCCACCGCCTTGCTGCCGTCCTTGGGCCCGGCATAGGTGGCAAAGGCGACCACGATCACCAGCGGGCTTGCGGCATTGATCACCTCGGCCTCGCGCAGGCACCAGTGCACACCCTGCACCAGAAGCGGCTCCAGCAGCGTGCCGGCGGTATTGTCCACCGCCTCGGGCGGAAGCTGGACAGCCAGCAGCGGCCAGTCGCAGGCTGGTTCGGCCAGCGCCGGATCCGCCCCGGCGGCAAGGTCGAGCACATGGGTGCCATGGCTCAGCGCAAACTCGGTCGAGCGATGGGCACCCGGCTCCAGCAGCGCGCGGTTGATCTCCCGATAGACCTCCGCCTCGTCCAGCCGCGCCCCGCGCGCCAGCCAGGCGTCGATGTCGGCGCGGGCCAGCACCCGGCCCGCCTGCACATAGCCGGGATGCCCGCCCGGCGGATGGATGGTGCGGAGAGCCTGAAGCCAGACGGCGTGGAAACGGGTGGAGGCCGGGCTGCCGGGGCGGCAGAAGCGGCGGTTGAGGAAACCGATCCCGTCGTCGATCACCGCCACGATCGGCGCCGGTTGGCCGGAGGGAGGCGCGGCAGCCGCCGGCGCGGCCGAGGGCGCGGCGCTCGGGGCGGGCGCTGGGGAAAGCGGCTGACCCACCGGCCGTCCGAGCTGGAGCACCTCCAGCGCCCCGCCGTACCGCGCGGCGACGTCCTGCGGATCCTCGTCCGGCCAGAGAAGGGTGAAGGGCGTCCCGTCCTGCGGCACGGCGGGGGCGGCTCCGCCGGAAGCGGCAAGCAGCAGCTCGCCCCCCGCCACCGCCGCCAGGACCTGCGCCCGGTGCGCGGCCAGGTTCGGCCCGCGCAGGCGCACCAGCGCCGTCTGCAGCAGGACCGGATCGCAGCCCTCCGCGAGCGGCCCGCCCAGCGCGCGGGCGAAATGGTCATAGGCCGTGTCCCAGGGAGCAAGGGGATCGTCGTTCGCTGCAGGCGCCATGCGCGGACCTCCGGGAAGTGGCTGACGCGAGGATGGCCGCCGCGCCCTCCGCCGGTCAAACCCGATGACGCGCCGGCGCCGCCTTTGACGCAGTTTTCACGCGAGCGCCGGCCATGTCAGCGTAAACACTTGTCACCGATACAAGATTTCGCCCCCGCCGGCCTTGCCCGCCTCACGCGGGAGGTTTTTGCTGCCCCGGCGGGAGGGCAAGGCATGAAGGTCTTCATCAACGGTTTCGGCCGCATCGGCCGTTCGGTCCTGCGCGCCTGGGCGCAGGCGCCGGAGCGCTGGCCGGGGCTGGAGATCTCCGGGATCAACGACGTCGCCCCGGCAGAGACCTGCGCCTATCTCTTCGAATACGACAGCGTCTTCGGGCCCTGGCCCGGCCCGGTGGCGCTGGAGGGCGGCGCGCTGCGGCTCGGCCACCGCGTCCTTCCCCTGCACCGCACGCCCGACATCTCCGGGCTCGGCCTTTCCGGCATCGACCTGGTGATGGAGTGCACCGGAAAGGCCGAGGCGCGCGACATCGCCGGGCGCGGGCTGGCCGCCGGTGCGGCGCGGGTGCTGGTCTCCGGCCCGTCGAAAGGCGCGGATGTCACCGTGGTTCTGGGCGCCAACGAGAAGGCGCTGGGCAGCCAGCGCATCGTCTCCAACGCCTCCCGCACCACCAATGCGCTGGCGCCGCTGGTCAGGCTGATCGACCGGGAATGGGGTCTCGTCACCGGCTCGATGACCACCGTGCACTGCTATACCGGCAGCCAGCCCACGACCGACGCGCCCGGACCGGACCCGGCGCGCAGCCGGGCGGCGGCGCTGTCCATGGTGCCCACCACCACCTCGGCGCAGCGCCTGCTCGATCAGGTCCTGCCGGCGCTCGCCGGCCGGGTGATGGGTTCGGCGGTGCGGGTGCCGGTGGCCTCGGTCTCCTGTGTCGATCTGGCGGTGATGACCGGGGCGCGACCTTCCCTTGCCGAGGTCAACGCTGCGCTGGCAGCGGCCGGCGGGGTGATCGGCTGGACGGACAGGCCCCTCGTCTCCACCGACCTGCGGGCGCGGCCAGAATCGATCGTCATGGCCCTGCCCGAGACCCGTCAGACCCCGCAGGGCCTGTTGCGCGTCTTCGGCTGGTACGACAACGAATGGGGCTTCGCCAACCGCATGCTGGACATGGCCTGCCGCATGGCCTGACCCCCTTCCGGCCGGTTTCGCTTGCTTTCTGGCGCAAAAGGGCGCATGCGCGCCCGGCGAACTCGCTGCTTATCGACCGTCTGACTGCCTTCGGCGCCCAGGTCTCGATCTTCAGAGGACGGAGCCGGGCCATCGCATATCGCGGATGGCGAGACAGACAGGAGTACTCACGATGGCCAATGGCACCGTGAAATGGTTCAACGCCACCAAGGGCTTCGGCTTCATCGCGCCGGAAGGCGGCAGCAAGGACGTCTTCGTCCATGTCACCGCCATGGAGCGTGCGGGCATCCGCGCCCTGCCCGATGGGCAGAAGGTGACTTTCGACATCGAGCGTGGCCGTGACGGCCGCGAATCGGCGATCAATCTCGCGCTGGCCTGAGGCCGCGCCGGGGCGGGCCGTCAGGCCTGCCCCTCCGTTCCGGCGGCTCAGCCCGCCGGAACGATGATCCAGGGCTCGGCGAAACGGAATTCCTCCAGGTTCGCCCCCTCGCCGATCCGGTCCACCACCGCGAACAGTCCCGGCGCCTGCAACGGCGTCAGTACCCCGTGCCAGCTGCCGCGATGCAGGTTGATCCCCTGCGCCCCGTCGGTCAGGAAAGCGCGCGGCATCGCCTCCGGCCCCTCCGAGACGATCACCAGGAACGGATGCTGCGTCATCGGCAGGAAGGCCTGGCTGCCGAGCGGGTGGCGTTCGATCAGGTCGAGCGCATAGGGCAGGCTGCGCGGCTCGGCCGAAAAGACCGAGATCCCCGCCCGTCCGTCCAGGATGTCCGGTGCCGCGCGGTCGTGGAACCGCCGGCACAGCCCGGCGTTGATCAACCGGAATTCGCCCGCCGCCTCCAGCACCTCGCCGAACGGGGCGAAGGCCGCCGAGGTCAGCGGCTCGGTCCGGACCGTCCTCATCCCCCGGTCACCGCAGCGGTCCGAAGGCGCCCGGCCCGCGCAGCCGGGCATGGCGGTTCACGTCCTTGTAGAGCAGATAGCGGAACCGCCCCGGCCCATGGGCGGTGCAGGCCTGCGGGCAATAGGCGCGCAGCCACATGTAATCGCCCGGCCCAACCTCCACCCAGTCGCGGTTGAGCTTGTAGAGCGCATGTCCCTCAAGGACATAGAGCCCGTGCTCCATCACATGCGTCTCCTCGAAGGGGATGCGGCCCCCCGGCTGGAAGGTGACGATGTTGACATGCATGTCATGCGAAAGGTCGGCCGGATCGACGAAGCGCGTGGTGGCCCAGCGGCCTTCGGTCTCCGGCATCGGAACGGGCGCCACCTCGCGGTCGTTGGTGACGAAGACGCGCGGGGCCGGCACGCCGGGTGCCGGCTCGTAGAGCTTGCGGATCCAGTGGAACGTCGCCGGCGCCTCGCCTTCGGCCAGCAGGCGCCACGGCGTGCCGGGCGGGATATAGGCATAGCCGCCCTGGTCCAGATCGAAAGCCTCTGCCCCGATCGTCAGCGTGACCAGCCCGCCGGTGACGAAGATCACATGCTCCGCCCCATCCTCCGGGTCCGGCGCGTCCGACCCGCCGCCGGGGCGCACCTCCATGACGTAATGCGAGAAGGTCTCGGCAAAGCCCGAGAGCGGCCGGGCGATCAGCCACAGCCGCGTGTCGCGCCAGCCGGGAAGATAGCTGGTGACGATGTCGGAAAAGCAGCCCGAGGGGATGAAGGCATAGGCGGTGGTGAAGACGGCGCGGCCGGTGTGCGGCGCCGTCTGGCCGGGCAGTCCGCCGGACGGGATGTGATAGGGGCTCATGGCAGGATGTCCTTCAGCCGCAGCCCGGCGATCCTCTCGACCTGGGCGCAGGCGGTGGCGAATTCGGTGGCGCTGTCATTGGCGATCCGGCGCCGGAAGGCGGCGAGGATCGAGGCCTTGTCGTGGTCGCGCACGGCGATGATGAAGGGAAAGCCGTGCCTTGCCACATAGTCGGCATTGAGCCGCTCGAAGGCGGCCCTCTCGTCGTCGGTCAGGGCGTCGAGCGCGGCGGAGGCCTGTTCGGCCGTCGATTCCGCCGTCAACCGCCTGGCCCGGGCGAGCTTGCCGGCAAGATCGGGATGGGCACGCAGCACGCCCAGCCGCTCTTCGGCACCGGCGGCGCGGAAGGCGCGGGCCAGCGCATTGGCCAGTCCCTCGGCCGTGTCATGCGCCGGCCCGAGCTCCAGCGCATGGGCGCGCTCGGCCACCCAGGGCGAATGCTCATAGATGCCGCCGAAGCGGGCGACGAAGGCCGCGCGCGCCATCCGTGACGGGCGCTCCCGGCGCTGCGGCGGATGGGTGGCGGCCCAATGCGCGGCGATCTCGCCGCGCGTCGCGAACCAGGCGCCGCCCTTTGCCGCCGCATGGTCCAGGAAGCGCGCCAGCCCCGCCGCCTTGCCCGGCCGCCCGACCAGCCGGCAGTGCAGGCCCACCGAGAACATCCGTCCGCCCTCGGCATGGAGCGCATCGAAAGTGTCGATCAGGTAATCGCCGAAATCCCGCCCCGTCACCCAGCCCGGCGCGGTGGCAAACCGCATGTCGTTGGCTTCCAGCGTGTAGGGGATGACCAGCTGATCGCGCGCGCCCGCCTCGATCCAATAGGGCAGGTCGTCGTCATAGGTGTCGGAAATCCAGTCGAACTGCCCGGTCTGCGCCGTCAGCCGCAGCGTGTTGACCGAGCAGCGCCCGGTGTACCAGCCTTTCGGCGCCGCGCCGGTGACTTCCGCATGCAGCCGGATCGCCTCGGCGATCTGCGCCCGCTCCGTCGCCTCGTCCATGTCGCGGTGGTCGATCCATTTCAGCCCGTGCGAGGCGATCTCCCAGCCGGCCTCGCGCATCGCCGCCACCTGGCCGGGGGCGCGGGCCAGCGCGCTGGCCACGCCATAGACGGTGACCGGCAGGCCGCGCCCGGTGAACAGGCGGTGCAGACGCCAGAAGCCGGCACGGGCGCCGTAGTCATAGACCGATTCCATGTTCCAGTGCCGCATCCCCGGCCAGGGCTGGGCACCGGGGATGTCGGAGAGGAAGGCCTCGGAGGCGGCATCGCCATGGAGGACGGAATTCTCGCCCCCCTCCTCGTAGTTCAGCACCAGGCTGACCGCGACCCGTGCCCCGCCCGGCCAGAGCGGATCGGGCGGGTTGGGGCCATGGCCGTGGAAGTCGCGGGGATAGCGGGGCGCGTCGGACATGGCCGGAAGCTAGGCCAGAAGACCCCTCGCGCGCCACGAGGAAATTCGCGACACTCCCCCGCGCCAAGGGAGGGACCGAGATGGCGGGACGGCTGACCACACATGTGCTCGACACCGCGCGCGGATGCCCCGGCGCGGACATGGGCTTCGCGCTCTACCGGATCGAGAACGGCGGGCGGCAGAAACTGGCGGAGGGGCGGACCAACGCCGACGGCCGCTCCGACGGCCCGCTTCTCGCGGGAGAGAGCCTGACGGCCGGCCAGTACGAACTGGTCTTCCACGCCGGCGACTACCTGCGCGCCACCGGGCAGGGCGCCGGTCCGCTGCTCTTCCTCGACGATATCCCGATCCGCTTCGGCGTTCCCGACGCCGGCCAGCACTACCACGTCCCCCTGCTCCTCTCTCCCTTCGCCTATTCCACCTACCGCGGCAGCTGAAGGCCGCCCTCCCGCCCTTAGTCGCGGCCCGAAGTGGGCCGCTCCGCCGGTTGGGGGGGA
>CAZRQN010000076.1:0-13339 GCA_964602115.1 uncultured Rhodobacterales bacterium | reverse complement strand
GTTGTTGCGGAACTTGGAGATCATCGCGCCTTCGACCGCCGCATCGAGATCGGCGTCGTCGAAGACGATGAAGGGCGCATTGCCGCCAAGCTCCATCGAGCATTTCATCACCTGCTCGGCCGCCTGGCGTAGCAGGATGCGCCCCACTTCGGTGGAGCCGGTGAAGGTCAGCTTGCGGACGCCCGGGTTCTCGCAGAATTCCTTGCCGATCTCGGAGGAGCGCTTGGAGGTGATGACCGAGAAGATGCCCTTGGGCAGGCCGGCGCGTTCACCCAGGACCGCCATGGCCAGGGCCGAAAGCGGCGTTTCCGCCGCCGGGCGGGCGACGAAGCCGCAGCCCACCGCCAGCGCCGGGGCGACCTTGCGGGCGATCATCGCGTTGGGGAAGTTCCAGGGCGTGATCGAGGCCGCGACGCCGATCGGCTGTTTCAGCACCGTGATGCGCTTGTCGCGCTGGTGGCCGGGGATGGTCTCGCCATAGACGCGCTTGGCCTCCTCGCCGAACCATTCGACGAAGCCCGCGCCATAGACGATCTCGCCGCGTGCCTCGGCCAGGGGCTTGCCCATCTCGGCGGTGAGGATGGCGCCGAGGTCGTCGGCATTGGCGACCATCAGGTCGGCCCATTTGCGCAGGATGGCGGCACGTTCCTTGCCGGTGCGCGCCGCCCATTCCTTCTGCGCCTTGACTGCCGCGTCGATGGCCCGGGCGGCGTCGGCCCGCGTCAGATCCGGCACGGTGCAGATCACGTCGCCGCGCGCCGGGTTGCGGACTGCGAAGCTGGCGCCGTCCGCCGCCTCCACCCATTCCCCGGCGATGAAGGCGCGGGTCTGCAGCAGGCTGTCGTCTTTCAGGATTGCCCGCAGGTCGGTGACGGAATCGAGCATGGCGGCCTCCCTTGCCGGCTTTTGCTCCCTCCTGCATCTTCGGCGGCGGAAAGTCCAGTTTGAGGGGTCGGGATGGAACGTGCCGCGCAGGCCGACCGGGCCTATGCCAACGGGGCCTTCATCCCCGGAGGGGAGCTCTATGCGGCGCGCTGGCAGGCGGCGGCCGCAGGTTTCCGCGCCACGGCGCGGTGGGAGGAGCTTTCCTACGGACCGGCAGAGCGGAACCGGCTGGACCTGTTCCTGCCCGAGGGCGCGCCGCGCGGGCTTCTGGTCTTCGTCCATGGCGGCTACTGGATGCTCTTCGACCGGCGGGACTGGTCGCATCTGGCGGCCGGCGCGCTGGCGCGGGGCTGGGCCTGCGCGCTGCCCTCCTACACGCTGGCCCCGGCCGCCCCTCTCGGGGCCATGGCGGTCGAGGTCGCGGCGGCCTGCGCTGCCGCCGCCGCCAGGGTCGCTGGGCCGCTGGTGGTGACGGGCCATTCGGCAGGGGGGCATCTCGCGGCGCGGATGGGCTGCGCGGACGGGCCCCGGCAGGTCCGGCGGGTGGTCCCGATCTCGCCGCTTGCCGAGCTGGAGCCGCTGCGCGAGACCGCGATGAACGCCACCCTCGGGATCGACGCGGCGGTGGCGGCGGCGGAGAGCCCGGCCCGGCTGCCCCGGCGGGCCGAGGCCCATGTCTGGGTGGGCGGGCAGGAGCGGCCGGCCTTCCTGTGGCAGGCGCGCACGCTGTCAGAGGCCTGGGACTGCCCCTGGACCGTCGCGCCCGGGCGGCACCATTTCGACGTGATCGACGATCTGGCCGACCCGGACAGCGCGCTGCTGGCGGCCTGCCTCGACGGGATCTGAGCCAAGTCGCCGCTCATCGAGCCCGTGGGGGCTCTCCTCGCGCCGCGCGCCTCGCCCGCGAGGAGAGCCCGCAAGGGCTCGATGAGCGGCCGAGAGGCGGTGCGCTCAGGCGTCGCGGGCGGCGAGCCAGGCGAAATCGGGGTGCATCGCGAAGCGCCAGGCGCGGCGGGGGCCGGCCATGACGTTGAGATAGTACATCTCGTGGCCCCAGGGCACGCCGCAGGGGTGGTGGCCGCGCGGCACGAGGACGACATCGTGGTCGCGCACGGTCATCGTCTCGTCGAGGCTGAGATCGTCGGTGAAGACGCGCTGGTGGCCGTAGCCCGTCGCCGGGTTGATCCGGTGATAGTAGGTCTCTTCCAGATAGGTCATCCGGGGGAAATCGTCCTCGTCATGCCGGTGCGGCGGGTAGGACGACCAGTGGCCTTCGGGCGTATAGACCTCGGTGACGAGCAGGGAGGAGGCGACGTCGCGCTCCTCCATGGCAATGGGATGGATATAGCGGGTATTGCCGCCCTTGCCGCGCGTCACCCGGGCAATGCCTTCGGGACCGATCTGCGCCGCAGGATAGGCCCTGGTCGCCGGGGCGGTGCAGAGGGCCAGCGTCAGCGCGGTCTCCGCCCGGGCGGTCCAGTCGGCGCCGCCGGGGACATAGACCGCATGGGGCGCGGTCTTGTCGAAGACGTCCATGCGGTCGCCGAGGCGGCCGAAACTGCGGCCCTCCGCCGTGACGGTGGCATGGCCCTCGACAAGGACGAGGATCCCCTCCTCCGCCCCCATGTTGCCCTGAACCGCCTGCCCCGCCGCCAGCCGCCAGAGCGAGAAGCCGACATAGGACCAGCCCGCCGACTGCGGCGTGATCCGGTGGACGAGGCCGGTGGAGGCGCGGGGGCGGAGGAGGAGGCGGGACATCAGGCGGCAACCGGCAGGCCGGCGTCGAGCCCGGCGGCGCGGGCGAAGGCGCGCAGCGCGCCGAGGCCCATCGACTGATAGACCGCCGGATCGCGGACCCGGGAATCCTGCTCCGCCTCGATCACCAGCCAGCCCTGATAGCCATGATCGGCGGCCCGCTGCAGCACCGGCAGGAAATCCACCGCGCCCTCGCGGTCGCCCGGCACGGTGAAGACCCCCCGGCGCACGCCTTCGAGGAAGCTCAGCCCCTCGTTGCGCACCTGGGCCATGATCTCCGGGCGGACGTTCTTGGCGTGGATATGCCGGACGCGGGACATCCAGCGGTCGGCCAGCGCCACCGGGTCGCCGCCGCCGAAATAGCAATGCCCGGTGTCGAGGAGCAGCCGGGTCTGCGGGCCGGTGGAGAGCATCAGGGCGCTGATCTCCTCCATCGTTTCCACCACGGTACCCATGTGGTGGTGATAGACGAGGGTGATGCCGCGCTGTGCGGCATGGGCGGCCAGCGCCTCGATCCCGGCGCCGAAGCCCGGCCACTGGTCGGACTTCAGCCGGGGCCGGTCGTTGACGGCCACGGCGTCGTTGCCATGGATGGCGTTCGAGGTCTCGCAGGCGATGATCACCTTCGAGCCCATGGCGACGAGCAGGTCGAGCGCCGGGTCCATGGCGCGCTTTTCCTCCTCCAGCGAGTTCACCAGCAGGTTGGTCGAATGCCAGCCGGAGACGAAGCGCAGGCCGCGCGGTTCCAGCACGGCCTTGAGGCCCGCGGCATCGGTGGGGAACCTGTGTCCCTTCTCGATCCCGTCGAAGCCGATGCGGGCGGTGTCGTTCAGGCAGTCGTCGAGCGTCAGATGCGCGCCGATGGTCCGGTCGTCGTCATTGGTCCAGGCGATGGGATTGGTGCCGTAAAGGATCATGTCTTTCAGTCCGCAAGTCGTTGGTTCTGGCGGCCCGCATCAAAGCGGGCCCGGGCATCGGCCACGTCCGGCCGGCTGGAGACCTCGGGCACGCCCACGTCCCACCAGGCGCCGCCGCCCTCGGCGCCCGAGGGGCCGGGGTCGGTGTCGATGACGATGACGCGCGGGCGGTCGGCGGGGGCGGGGGCGGCGAGCGCCGCTTCCAGGGCGGCGATGGAGCCGGCCTTGACCGCCTCGGCCCCCATGCTGGCGGCATGGGCGACGAAGTCGATGGCCGAGGGCGTGACATGGTGGCTGTCGTCGAGGAGGTTGTTGAACGCCGCCCCGCCGGTCGCCTTCTGCAGGCGGTTGATGCAGCCATAGCCCCGGTTGTCGGTGATGACGACGGTGAAGGGCAGGCCCATCATCACCGCCGTGGCCAGTTCGGAATTGGCCATCATGTAGCTGCCATCGCCCAGCATGCAGACGACCTGCGCCCTTGGCCGGGCCATGCGGATACCGATGGCGCCGGCGATCTCGTAGCCCATGCAGGAGAAGCCGTATTCCATGTGATAGCCGCCCGGCGACGCGTCCCACAGCTGGTGGAGCGAGCCGGGCATGGTGCCGGCGGCGCCCATCACCACCGTCTCGGGGCCGGCGGCGCGGTTGACCGCGCCCACCACCTGGGCATCGCTGGGCAGGGCGTTGCCGGGGGCGGGCGCCGCCTTGGCCGCCGCCGCCGCCGCCCTTGCCTCGGCCTTCAGCCCTGCGTCGGGGGCGGGGAAGCGGTGGAGGCCCAGCGCGGCATGCAGCGCGGCAAGGGCGATGCCGGCGTCGGCGACGAGGCTCGCCGCCCCGTGCTTGGCCGCGTCATGGGGCTGGACATTGATCGACAGGAGCCGGCGGGCCGGGTTCTTGAACAGCGCCCAGCTGCCGGTGGTGAAGTCCTGGAAGCGGGTGCCGAGGCCGATCACCACATCCGCCGCCTCGCAGACGCGGTTGGCCGAGGAATTGCCGGTCACCCCGACCGGCCCGAAGTTCAGCGGATGGTCATGGGCCAGCGCCGACTTGCCGGCCTGGGTTTCCACCACCGGAATGCCATGGGCGCTGGCGAAGGCGGCCAGTTCGGCCTCGGCGCCGGAATAGATCACCCCGCCGCCGGCGACGATCACCGGCTGTTTCGCGCCCCGGACCAGCGCCAGCGCCTCGGCCAGTTCCCCGGCATCGGGCTCGGGCCGGCGGATGCGCCACACCCTGGGCGCGAAGAAGGAGGCCGGGAAGTCGAAGGCCTCGGCCTGCACGTCCTGGCAGAAGGCCAGCGTCACCGGGCCGCATTCCGCCGGATCGGTCATCACCCGGAAGGCGCGGGGCAGGGCGGTCAGCAGGTGCTCGGGCCGGGTGATGCGGTCGAAATAGCGGCTGACCGGGCGGAAGCAGTCGTTGGCCGAGACGGTGCCGTCGCCGAAATCCTCCACCTGCTGCAGCACCGGATCGGGGGCGCGGCTGGCGAAGACGTCGCCGGGCAGGATCAGCATGGGCAAGCGGTTGACATGGGCCACCGCCGCCGCCGTCACCACATTGAGCGCGCCGGGGCCGATGGAGGTCGTCACCGCCATGGCCCGGCGGCGCCTGGCGGCCTTGGCGAAGGCCACGGCGGCATGGGCCATGCTTTGCTCGTTGTGGCCGCGCCAGGTGGGAAGCTGGTCGCGGTGGGCATGCAGCGCCTCGCCCAGGCCCGCGACATTGCCATGGCCGAAGATCGCCCAGACGCCTTCGATGAACCTCGCGCCCTCTTCGTTCCGCTGGGCGGCGATGTAGCGGATGGCGGCCTGGGCGGCGGTGAGGCGGATGGTCTCGGTCATGCGGCACTCCTTGCGCCCCGGCGGGCGTCGTCCCAGATGCGGCAGAGCCGCGCATAGCGGCCGGCCATGTCGGCCACCGCCTGATCGTCGTTCATCCGTCCGGCCAGCCAGTCGCGGGCGGCCTGGCCAAAGATGGTGCGGCCGACGGCGAAACCCTTGACCAGCGGCTGCGCGGCGGCCAGCGCGAAGGCCTGCGCCAGCTGCTCCTCGGGCGCGTCGAGGCCGAGGACCACGATGCCCCGGCAATGGGGGTCGCGCGCCCGGATGGCCGCGCAGGCCCTGTCCCAGGCGGCGGCGCTGTCGAAGGGTTCGAGCTTCCACCAGTCGGGGAAGATGCCGAGATCGTAGAAGCGGTGGATCAGCCGGGCGGAGCTGTCCTCGGCCACCGGCAGGCCGGTCCTGGAGGGAATGATCTCCAGCAGGAATTCCAGCCGGTTGCGGCGGGCGGCGTGGTAGAGGCGCGCCACCTGCTCCTCCTGCCGCGCCTGCAGGTCCGGCGCATCCTCGGGGTGGCAGAAGCACAGGACCTTGACCACCTGGGTCAGCGGCCATTCCGACAGGCCGCCGAGATCGGGGCCAAGCTCGGGCTCGAACTCCAGCGGACGCGAGCCCGGCAGTTCGGTCGGCCGGCCGAGCCACAGGCCGGTGCCGGCGGCGGCATGCAGCGCCCGGCGGCCGAGCCGGTCGTCGCAGAGCACGCCGTGGCCGGGCCGGCCTTCCGCCACCTGCAACGCGGCCTGCAGGCACAGTTCCTTGAAGGCGCCGATCCTGGCCGGCGTGGCGCCCTCCATCGCCTCCATCTGCACCCGGTGGTCGAAGGCGAAGACGCGCATCTCCGGCCAGGCGCCGTGACGGTTGGTGGACCAGTGGATCTGTTCCAGCTCTGCATCATGGCGCAGCGCCGGGGTCTTCACCCCGCGCCGGAGGAAGAACTCCAGTTCCGCCAGCGAGGGATAGGCCGGGGTGCAGCCGTGGCGGCTGACGGCGAAGGCGCCGCAGGCATTGGCGTATTCCAGCGCGCGCGGCCAGGTCTCGCCGTCGAGCCAGCCCTTCAGCAGGCCGGACATGAAGCCGTCGCCGGCGCCGAGGACGTTGAACACCTCGATGGGGAAACCCGGGCCGGCCTCGCCCTCGTCAAGCGTGTCGGGAATGGCGCCGGTGAAGGCGACGGCGCCCCTGGCGCCGCGCTTGCAGACCAGCGTGGCCTGCGAAACGGCCCGCACCGCGCGCAGGGCGGCGATCGTGTCGGTGGAGCCGCCGGCGATGTGGAACTCCTCCTCCGTGCCCACGATCAGGTCGAAAAGCTGGAGATGCGCCTGGAGCTTCGCCGTCACCTCGGCGCTTTCGATGAAGCGGTTCTCGCCGTCGCCATGGCCGGACAGGCCCCAGAGGTTGGGGCGATAGTCGATGTCGAGCGCCGTCTGGCCGCCGCGCTGGCGCGCCAGCCGCAAGGCCTTGAGCACGGCGGCCTCGGTGCGGGGGTGGGAGAGATGGGTGCCGGTGGCCACGACGGCACGGGCCTCGGCGATGAACTCCGGGCGGATGTCGTCCTCGCACAGCGCCATGTCGGCGCAGTTCTCGCGGTAGAAGATCAGCGGGAAGCGGTGCTCGTCGCGGATGCCGAGGATGACGAGCGCGGTCAGCCGCGCGGGGTCGGTGACGATGCCGCGGGTGTCCACCCCCTCGCGCGCCAGTTCCTCGATCAGGAAGCGGCCCATGTGCTCGTCACCCACCCGGGTGATGAGCGCGGAACGAAGCCCCAGCCGGGCGGTGCCGGTGGCCATGTTGGTGGGCGAGCCGCCGACATATTTCTGGAACGAGCCCATGTCCTCCAGACGGCCGCCGACCTGGGCGCCGTAGAGATCGACCGAGGACCGGCCGATGGTGATGAGGTCCAGCGTCTTCATTCCGCCCCCGCAGGTCGGCCGAGTCGTTCCCGTCGCATCTGTAACAGAAATTCCAAAACACCCGCAACGGAGAATCTATTCCATTTCCTGCCGGGCACCGGCGGCCACCGCCAGCGCGGTGGCCAGGGTCATCGTGGCGGCCAGGCCCCGGAAGGCGCCGAAATCGGCCTCGGACACCACCAGCGGGATCGAGGCCAGCCGGCGCAGGGGGCTGAGCCCGGCATCGGTGATGCCGACCACCGGCAGGCCGCGCGCCTGGGCGGCCTCGGCGAAATCCACCGTCTCGGCGCTGTAGGGGTTGAAGCTGACCGCCACCGCCACATCGCCGGGGCGGAGCGCGTGGCGGGAGGACAGGCTGCCGACCGAATCGTGCAGCATGGCGGCGATGCCCATCTTGTCGAGCGCATAGGCAAGGTAGCTCGCCACCGGGAAGGCGCGGCGCAGGCCCATCAGATGCACCATCCCGGCCCGGGAAAAGGCGCGGGCGGCGCGGTCGAGCATGGCGAGATCCACCGTCTTGGCCAGGCTTTCGAGCGAACTGCGCCCGGCCTCCATGAACTCGGCCAGCAGCGCCCCGGGCGAGCCCTCGCCGGTGCCGCGCAGCCGGGCCAGGCGGCTGTCGTAGTCCGGCCAGACCGCGCCGCGCTCGGCCCTGAACAGGCGCTGCAGTTCGGAATAGCCGGAAAATCCCATGGCCTGGGCGAAACGCATCATCGCCGAGGGGGCCACCCCGGCGCCGGCGGCCAGTTCCGCGACGGTGGAGACGGCGATCCGGTCCTGGTAGGCGGCGACATGGTCGGCGCATTGCCGGAGCCGCTTGGGCAGGCGGGGCGACAGGTCGTGCAGCCGGGCTTCGAACTCGGCGCGGGTGGTGGGAGCGGGCGGAATGTCGGGCGGCATGAACGGGTCCGTGTGGAATGGGCGTTCTGTTTCGTGCCATGACGCGCCGGGCTTGTCATGTGCAAAGACCGTTGCCGCCCGCGCCCAAGTCCGTCAGCGCAGAAGATCGCCGAAGAGGAATTCCGCCGCCCGGTCCAGGCGGATATGCGGCGGGCCTTCGCCGGGCCGCAGGTTGAGCGCCGGCGGGGAGAAGGCCATGGCATCGAAATCCCCGTCGAGCCAGCGCTCCGCCCCCTCGCGCGCCGGGCCGAGCAGGCGGGCGGGGTCTTCCGGCAGGGCGCCGGGATAGAGCGCCGCCTGCCGGCCGGTGGCCAGAAGCGTGCCGCGCACGCAGGGCAGCGTCGCGCCGCCCTGGGGGCGCAACTCCTCGGTGGTCGCCCGCCAGGCGGCCAGCGACATGCCGCTGGTCAGCGCCCCGGCGAAACGCGCCCGTTCCACCGCCTCGCGCAGCATCGCCTCGGTGATCGCGGTCAGCTTGCCATGCTCGGTATGGTGCAGGTGGTCGGCCTTGGTGGCGGCGAAGAGCATCCGTTCCACCCGGTGGCGGCCGAAGAGCCGGTCGAGAAAGCCGCTGCGGCCGGGGCGGAAGGCGGAAAGGACCTCGGCCATGCTGCGCCGCAGGTCCTCCAGCGCGCGGGGTCCCCGGCGGATGGCGTCGAGCACGTCGATGAGCACGATCTGCCGGTCGATGCGGGCGAAGTGATCGCGGAAGAAGGGCATGGCCACCTGGCGGCGGTAGCCGTCGAAGCGCCGCTCCATCTCGCGCCACAGGCTGCCGCGCGGGCTGGCCGCCGGTCGCGGCAGGGGGGCGAAGGTCAGGACCGGCGCGCCGGCGAGATCGCCGGGCAGGAGAAAGCGGCCGGGGGCGCAGTCGGCCCAGCCGGCGGCGCGGGCGGCATGGAGATAGGCGGTGTAGCTCTCCGCCAGCTGCCTTGCCCCTTCCTCGGAAAAGGGCAGCGCCCCGTCCTCGGCCCGGGCGAGGGCCAGGAACGCGGCGGCCTCGGGCCGGGAGGCGATGCGGGAGAGAAGGGTCTCGGACCAGCCGGCATAATCGGCGTCGAGCAGCGAGAGATCGAGCAGCCATTCGCCGGGATAATCGAGGATGTCGATATGCAGGTTGCGCGTGCCGCCGAAGCCGAGGAAGCCGCCGCCTTCGGCCCTGAGCGAAAGGCGCAGTTCGGAAAGGCCGCGCGTCGAATGCGGCCAGTGCGGCGCCGGCCCGGAGAGCGCGGCGCGGTGCGCCTCGTAGTCGAAACGCGGCAGGGTCAGGTCGGGCTGCGGCTGGAGCCAGGCGGCGGTGATCCGTCCGGCGGCGGCGAACTGGGGAATCCGGCTGCGGTCGAGCAGCGAGGCGATCAGCGCGGTGGTGAACACCGTCTTGCCCGCCCGGGCGAGGCCGGTGACGCCGAGCCGGACCACCCGGTCGCCGAACGGGTCGCCCAGTCCCCGGATGAGATTGCCGACGATGCTCACGCCCGGGCCGCCTCCCTGCCGCCGCCCAAGGCTTCGCACGCCCGGGCGCCGGCGCCAAGCGGCTGGCGGTTGCGGGGTGGGGAAGGCGATGCTAGCGCAGCACCATGCCCCGCTACGCGCTTCTGATCGAATATGACGGCGGCCCGTTCCAGGGCTGGCAGCGCCAGTCCGAGGGCCAGCCCTCGGTGCAGGGCGCGGTCGAGGCGGCGCTCGATCGGCTCGGACCCGGCGCCGGGCCGGTGCAGGGGGCGGGGCGGACGGATACGGGCGTGCATGCCTCGGGCCAGGTCGCCCATGTCGATCTGCCCCGCGACTGGGAGCCGTTCCGGCTGATGGGGGCGGTGAACTGGCACCTGCGGCCGCTGCCGGTGGCGGTGATCGCGGCGGCGGTGGTGGGCGAGGGTTTCCACGCCCGCTTTTCCGCCGTGGAGCGGCGCTATCTCTACCGCATCCACTGCCGCCGGGCGCCGCTGGTGCTGGCGCGGGGGCAGGCCTGGGCGGTGCCGCTGCGGCTCGATGTCGCGGCGATGCGGCAGGCGGCGGCGGCGCTGGTCGGGCGGCACGACTTCACCACCTTCCGCGCCGCCCAGTGCCAGGCGCAGAGCCCGGTCAAGACGCTGGACGAGATCACCATCGAAGAGCGCCCGGTGCCCGGCGGGACGGAGATCGCCCTGACCTTCCGCGCCCGGTCCTTCCTGCATGCGCAGGTGCGCTCCCTCGTCGGCTCGCTGGAGCGCGTCGGGGCCGGGGCCTGGCCTGCCGGCCGGATGGCCGAGGCGCTGGCCGCCCGCGACCGTGCCGCCTGCGGACCGGTCGCGCCGCCCGGGGGGCTGGAGCTGACCGGCGTGTCCTATCCGATCGATCCCTTTGCCGAGGAGGCGCCGACATGACCGACCTGATCGCCGGACAGCTCACCGATGTCTTCCGCATCGGGCTTCTGATCGCGCTGTTCTTCACCACCCTGCGCAACCGCGCGGCCACGGGATTCGTCGTCCCGCTGCTCGCCGGGGCGGTCTTCGTCGCGGCGGTGATCCCGGCCGGCATGGGGGGCGGCGCGCCCTTCCTGCCCGCCTTTGCCGCCGGGCTGGTCTCGAACGCCCTCTTGCTGGCCGCCATTGCCGGGCTGTGGCGGATCGCGCAGCAGTTCCGCGCCTGAGCCCGGCAATGCGAACGGGCCGGGGTTTCCCCCGGCCCGCCGCGATATCTCGCCAGTGACGCCCTAGCGGTTGTCGTCGGCGAAAATGTCCTTCTTGTGGGTGCCGCCCGGCACAAAGAGCGTGCCGATCACCACGGTCATCACCGCCACCACGATCGCGTACCACAGACCGGAGTAAACGTTGCCCATCTGCGCCGAGATCGCGAAGGCGGTCGCGGGCAGCAGGCCGCCGAACCAGCCGTTGCCGATGTGATAGGGCAGCGACAGGCCGGAGTAGCGGATGCGGGTCGGGAACAGTTCCACCAGCGCCGCAGCGATCGGACCATAGACCATCGTCACCAGCAGGATCAGATAGGTCAGGATCAGGATGATCGTGATCTTCTGGCCGGTGAAGATATCGACGATGTTGCTCGCCTTGGCGACGGTGGTGTTCTTGTCGGCCACCAGCGGATATCCCGCCGCCCCGAGCGCGTCGTTGAGCGCCTTGTCGAAGGCCGCCTTCACGCCGCTCTCCTTGGCCACCAGGCCGGCCGCTTCGTCGTATTTGCCGAGCACGTCGGCAGCAACGGTCGCACGGGCCGCGTCGAGCGCGGTCTGGGCGGCGGTCACGGCGGCGGCGGCGGCATCGGCCTTGGTCTTGGCGTCGGCCTTGGCCGCGTCGTCGCTGCCCTCGTTGGCCTTGGCCAGCGCCTTGTCGGCGGTACCGGCGGCGGCCTTGGCGACCGACAGGGCCTTTTCCGCATCGCCGAGCGCGGTGACGACGGCGGCGTCCATGCCCTTCTTCACCTCTTCCAGCGCCGCCTTGGCATCGGCGATGGCCTTGGTGTTCTGGCCGGCGTCATAGGCCGCGATCTCGGTCTCGCCGACCTTGACCGTGGCCACCGTGCCGGCGGCGGCGTCAACCGTGGTCGAGTTCACCGACGCTTTCGACAGCGCCGCCTTCACGATGTCACAGCTGTTGTTGAACTTCGCGGTTCCGACCGGGTTGAACTGGAACGAGCAGTTCTCGGGGTCGGCGGTCACCACCACTTCGGTCTGATGCGCGGCATGCAGCGCCGGGTTGGCGGTGGCGGTCAGAAGCTTGAACACCGGGAAGTAGGTCACGGCGGCGATGAGGCAGCCGGCGAGGATGATCGGCTTGCGGCCGATGCGGTCGGAGAGCGAGCCGAAGAACAGGAACCCGCCGGTGCCGAGGATCAGCGACCAGGCCACGAAGACGTTGGCCGAGAAGCTGTCCACCTTGACGATGTTCTGCAGGAAGAACAGGGCATAGAACTGGCCCGAGTACCACACGACGGCCTGGCCGGCGGTGAGGCCGAGCAGCGCGATCAGGGCGTATTTGCCGTTCTTCCACTGGCCGAAGGCTTCGCGCAGCGGCGCCTTGGAGGCCGAACCCTCTTCCTTCATCTTCTTGAAGGCCGGGCTCTCGTTCATCTGCAGCCGGATGTAGAGCGAGATCAGCAGCAGAAGGACCGAACCCAGGAACGGGATGCGCCAGCCCCAGGCATTGAAGGCCTTCATCATCGCCGGCGAGCCATCGGCGTTCATCGTGGCAAGGCCGGCCGCGTCCAGCACCGGCTGGTCGGGGTAGTTGCCGTTGATGTAGCCCTGGACCGAGATGATGACGATCAGCGACAGCAGAAGCCCCAGCGTCGCCGTCGTCTGGATGAACGAGGTGAAATAGCCGCGCTGGTTGGCCGGCGCGTGCTCGGCCACATAGACCGCCGCCCCGCCGTATTCGCCGCCGAGGGCGAGGCCCTGCAGCAGGCGCAGCGCGATCAGGATGATCGGCGCCGCCATGCCCCAGGAGTAGTAGCTGGGCAGAAGGCCGACGAGGAAGGTCGAAAGGCCCATGATCAAGATCGTCATCAGGAAGGTGTACTTCCGGCCGATCAGGTCACCGAGCATCCCGAAGACGAGCGCGCCGAAGGGGCGCACGATGAAGCCTGCCGCAAAGGCGAGCAGCGCGAAGACGTTGCGCGTGGCTTCCGGGAAGGGCGTGAAGAACTGCGCGCCGATGATCGCGGCGAGCGAGCCGTAAAGGTAGAAGTCGTACCATTCGAAGATGGTGCCTGCCGAGGAGGCAAGGATCACCTTCTTCTCCTCCCGGGTCATCGGACGCGAGCGATCCGTCGCGGCGCCCACTGCGGATGTCGTCATGAAGTCTCCTCCTTCCTAGTGTGATGGGCGCCTGGCGGCTGCCTCTGTTGTCAACAAGGCCCTCTCGCCCGTTGCCCTTCGCTTCGGACCGCTGGTCCGGAGCCTCCCCGGCAACAGAGCTTCGCCCTGCCGTTTCCCCGCGATGCTGCATCGCGGAAACTGGTTCCACCGAAGCGCGTCCTGCTTCGGCGGGCCTTGACCTCGGTCAAATCACCGCGCGGTTGGCGACGAGATTGTCCACGACCGAGGGATCGGCCAGCGTCGAAGTGTCGCCCAGCGCCCCGAGATCGTTCTCGGCGATCTTGCGCAGGATGCGGCGCATGATCTTGCCCGAGCGGGTCTTGG
>CAZRQN010000075.1:0-13566 GCA_964602115.1 uncultured Rhodobacterales bacterium | reverse complement strand
GGCAGCGCCCCCCCACCCCAACCCTCCCCCACGAGGGGGGAGGGAGGCGCTGGTCGCGCGGGGCTGCGGGCGGTGGGGGAGGGCGGGCATGACGCTCTGGAACACAGCCGAGGCCGCCGCCGCCGGCGGCCACACCACCTGCGACTGGTCCGCCACCGGCGTCTCCATCGACACCAGGTCCTTGCAGCCGGGCGATCTCTTCGTCGCGCCCGCCGCCGGGACGCAGGCGCTTCCCTCCCCCTCGTGGGGAGGGAGAGGGCGGGGGGCCCCCCGACCCGTCGCTCAGCGCCCCCCCACCCCATCCCTCCCCCACGAGGGGGGAGGGAGGCGCTGGTCGCGCGGGTGTTCCGTCATTCGGGGGGGGCGCGCATGACCCTCTGGACCTCCGCCGAGGCCGCCGCCGCCACCGGCGGCCACACGACACGCGACTGGGCCGCCACGGGCGTCTCCATCGACACGCGGACGCTGCAGCCGGGCGATCTTTTCGTTGCACTCGCCGCCGCGCGGGACGGGCATGAGTTCGTCGCCGAGGCGCTGGCGCGGGGGGCCTCCGCCGCCATGGTCTCGCGCCGGCCGGAGGGCGTGGCGGAGGACGCGCCGCTGCTGGTGGTGAAGGATGTGCTGGAAGGGCTGACCGCACTCGGCGCAGCGGCGCGGGCGCGGACGCAGGCCCGGGTGGTGGGCATCACCGGCTCGGCCGGCAAGACCTCGACCAAGGAGATGATGAAAGTCACCTTCGCGGGACAGGCCGCCACCCATGTCTCCGCTGCTTCCTACAACAACCATTGGGGCGTGCCGCTGACCCTGGCGCGGATGCCGCAGGAGACCGGGATCGCGGTGATCGAGATCGGGATGAACCATCCCGGCGAGATCGCGCCGCTGGCCCGGCTCGCCCGGCTGGACATCGCCGTGATCACCACGGTGGCGGCGGCACATCTGGAGGCCTTTGCCTCGGTGGAGGAGATCGCGCGCGAGAAGGCGGCGATCCTGGAGGGTCTGGTTCCCGGCGGGGTGGCGATCCTTCCCGGCGACCTGCCGGTGACGCCGATCCTGCTGGAGCGGGCGCGGGCGCTGGGCGTCCGCGCCATGACTTTCGGCAGCGGCGCGGCCGATTACGCGCTGACCGATGTGCAGGTGACGCAGGAGGCGACGATCGTCCAGGCGCGCCACGAGGGCGTGACGCGGCTCTTCAAGGTGCGCTCGCCCGGACGCCACTTCGCGAGCAACGCGCTGGCGACGCTCGCGGTCGCGGACATCCTGGGCCTCGATCCGACCATCTCGGCCTGCGACCTCGCCCGCTGGGCGCCGCCGCCGGGGCGCGGCACCCGCGAGCGCATCCTGCTCGACCGGGTTGAGGAAACCTCCTTCGAGCTGATCGACGACGCGTTCAACGCCAATCCCGCCTCGATGGCCGCCGGACTTGAAGTGCTGGCCACCTGCCAGCCGCAGGACGATGTGGGCAGGGTCGGGCGCGGGCGGCGGATCGCCATCCTCGGCGACATGCTGGAGCTTGGGCACAGCGAGCTTGACCTGCATGCGGCCATCGCCCGGTTGCCGTCGCTGGCTTCGGTGGCGGTCGTCCACTGCGTCGGCAAGCGGATGCGGGCCCTGCATGCGGTCCTGCCGCGGCCGCAACGCGGCGAGTGGGTGGAGACGGCGCCGGAACTGGCGGTGCGGGCGCGCAGCCTGATCGACGCGGGCGATATCGTGCTCGTGAAAGGGTCCAAGGGATCGAAGGTCAGCCTCGTGGTTGACGCCCTGCGCAAACTCGGGCAGGCGGCGCCACCCGGCGCGGCCGAATAAGCGCGGGAACGGGAAAGGGAGCGGAGAACGGATGCTCTACTGGCTGGCGCAGTTCTCGGCGGACGGGGGGGTGTTGAACCTCTTCCGCTATATCACCGTCCGCGCGGGCGGCGCCTTCATCACGGCGCTGGTCTTCGGTTTCGTCTTCGGGCGGCCGCTGATCGACATGCTGCGCCGCAAGCAGGGCAAGGGCCAGCCGATCCGCGACGACGGGCCGGCCAGCCACTTCTCCAAGGCCGGCACGCCGACGATGGGCGGGCTCTTGATCCTGTCGGCTCTGGTGTTCTCGACCCTGCTCTGGGCGCGGTTCGACACGCCCTATGTCTGGATCGTGCTGGGCGTCACGGTCGCCTTCGGCCTGATCGGCTTTGCCGACGACCTGAAGAAAGTGACCAAGCAGAACGTCAAGGGCGTGTCCTCGCGCACCCGCTTCATGGTCGGGCTGGCGATCGGGGCACTGGCCACCATCGCCGCCTCGCTGGTCCACCCGCCCGAACTGACCAACCAGCTGGCCCTGCCGGTGTTCAAGGACGTGCTGATCAACCTCGGCTGGTTCTTCATTCCCTTCGGGATGATCGTGATCGTCGGCGCCGCCAATGCGGTGAACCTGACCGACGGGCTGGACGGGCTGGCCATCATGCCGGTGATGATCGCGGCCAGCGCGCTGGGCATCATCGCCTATGCGGTGGGACGGGCGGACTTCACCAATTACCTCGGCGTCCATTTCGTGCCGGGCACGGGCGAGCTTCTGATCTTCTCGGCCGCGCTGGTGGGCGGGGGCCTGGGGTTCCTGTGGTACAACGCCCCGCCGGCTGCGGTGTTCATGGGCGATACCGGCTCGCTGGCGCTTGGCGGCGCATTGGGGGCCATCGCGGTCTGCACCAAGCACGAGATCGTCCTGGCCATCGTCGGCGGCATCTTCGTGGTCGAAGCGCTGAGCGTCATCATCCAGGTGGCCTATTTCAAGCGCACCGGAAAACGGGTGTTCCTGATGGCGCCGATCCACCACCATTTCGAGAAGATGGGTTGGGCCGAGCCGCAGATCGTCATCCGTTTCTGGATCATCTCGCTGATCCTTGCCCTGATCGGGCTGGCGACGCTGAAGGTGCGCTGATGGCCAATCCGCCGCCGGGCGGACAGGACTGGCTGGCGGCGACCTATGCCCGCAACGCAGGCTTCGTGCCGGTTCTCGGGGCCGACGTCCTGGCCCTGCTCGATCCGCGCCCCGGCGAGCGCATCCTCGATCTCGGCTGCGGCGACGGCGTGTTGACGGCGCGGATCGCGGCGGCCGGGGCCGAGGTGACCGGGATCGAGCCGGCGCCGGATCTCGCGGCAGAGGCGGAACGGCGGGGGCTGAGGGTGTGGCGGCAGGATGCGCGCGAGCCCTGGCCCGAGGGCGGGTTCGACGCGGTGTTCTCCAACGCCGCGCTGCACTGGATCACCGATCCGGCGCCGGTTCTCGCCCATGCCTTCGCCGCCCTGAGACCGGGCGGGCGCTTCATTGCCGAGCAGGGCGGCTTCGGCAATGTCGCGGCCGTGGTCACGGCGCTCAACGCGGCGCGTGCGGCGCTCGGGGTGGCGGCCTGCCGGCCCTGGGATTTCCCCTCGCCGCTGCGCCAGACCGCCCGGCTGGAGGCGGCGGGTTTCGCCGTCGAGACGATGGCGCTGATCCCCCGGCCGACGCCGCTGCCCACCGGCATGGCGGGCTGGCTCGCCACCTTCGCCGGCCCTTTCCTGGCCGATCTGGCTGCACAGGACCGCCCGGCAGTGCTCGCCGATGCCGAGGCCCTGCTGGCAGCGCTTCACGAGCCGGAGGCGGGGTGGTTCGCCGACTACATGCGCCTGCGCTTCAGCGCCCGGCGACCCGCCTAGGGCGCGCCGCCCCCGGCCAGGCCGGGGCTTTCCCGGCCCGATCGACGCAGGACCCTGCCGCCCGCCGGCTGCCTGGCGAGGGCAGGCCCGCGCGGCTCGCCGGCCGGTCGGGGTGGTGCGGCAGCCATGCCCCGCATCGCCCCGGTCCCGGCGCGCATGCGCGGCGGGCTCACTCCACCGGCTGCTCGGTCAGGGTGAAGGTCCAGAGCTGGTTGCCGAAAAAGCCGCAGTCGGTCATCCGCAGGCGGTTGATGCTCAGCCCGTCGGTGATCATCTCGACGCATTGTTCCTTTTCGCCGGCTTCGGAGACAAACTGGAACCGCGCGCGTTCCTGGCGCAGGCGCCAGCGCTGGGTCTCGGAATCGCGGCAGGGCGTCAGGCCCAGTTCGCCCACCCGGCCGGTCTCCTTGAGGATGTCGAGGCAGTATTGCGGTCCCTTGAAATAGGTGGAGAGCCGCACGGTACCACCGGTGCCGATCGAGACGCGCCAGAACTGGGAGGAGACATTGGCCGTCGCCTCCACCATCGCCGCGCGGTCCAGCCAGCCACCGTTGACCACGCCCAGCGAATTTTCCGGGCCGGCGAAATCCGAGCCGATGCGGTAATAGTAGTCGTCCCGGATCTCCTGCGCCGCCAGAGGCGCGGCCAGGGCGAGGGAGAGGAACGCAGCATGGGCAAGGTGTCGCATGTTCGATCCCGGGTCGGTCGCTTGGGTGGTGCCATCGGGCCATGCCGGGGGCGCGCTGGCAAGGGGGCACATGCAGCGACGCTGGCGGCATGGGGCCGGGACTGCGAGGTTCGGACGGACCGAATCAGCGGAGAGAGCGAATGGCTGCGGCTGACATCCTGCTCGCGTTCCTGCTGACGGCGGCGATCTTCGCCTGGCTGCCGGGGCCGGCGATGCTCTATGCCGCCGCGCGCACCATGGCCGGCGGCCGGCGGGCGGGCTTTCTGGCCGCGCTCGGCATCCATCTCGGCGGCTACGCGCATGTTCTGGCCGCAGCACTGGGGCTTTCGGTCCTGTTCCACGCGGTGCCACCGCTCTATCTGGCGGTGAAGCTCGCGGGGGCGGCCTATCTGGTCTGGCTGGGCCTGGTGATGGCCTTTGGCGGAGCGGGGGCGGAGGATGCCCCCGGGGCCGCGCCTGCCGCTGCCTTCCGCCAGTCGGTGCTGGTGGAGGTGCTGAATCCGAAGACGGCGATCTTCTTCCTGTCCTTCCTGCCGCAGTTCGTGGACCCGGCGGCCGCCCTGCCGGTCTGGGGCCAGCTGCTGATCCTCGGCGTGATCGTGAACCTGATGTTCTCGGCCGCCGATCTGGTGGCGGTGGTCTTTGCGGCCGCGCTTCTGGAGCGGCTGCGCTCCTCGACCCGGCTGCAGCTCTGGCTGCGCCGGGCGGGCGGGGCGCTGCTGGTGGGTCTCGGCCTGCGTCTGGCGGCGGACCGTGGCTGAGGCGCCGGTCGGTGATGCCCGGGCCATGGTCCGGGGGATGGCGCCGGTGCTGCGGCCCGGAGCTTGGCTTTTCGTCGCGGCGCCGGGGCGCGAGGACCTCGTTGCGCAGGCGCTCGCGTCCTTCCGCGAGGACGAAGGCCTGTCGCTGGTCCTGCCCGAGGCGCTGGCGCGGGCCGAAGGCCTTGCCGGCGCGCCGATGGCCTGCCTGACGCTCACCGTCTGGTCGGCGCTGGACGGCGTGGGGCTGACCGCCGCCGTGAGCGGCGCCCTTGCGGCCGAAGGCATTCCGGCGAATATGGTCGCGGCTTTCCATCACGATCACGTCTTCGTTCCTCTGGCCATGGCCGCGCGCGCCCTGGAGGTGCTGGAGCGGCTTGCCGCCTCCCAAGGGGGTGATTGACAAGCGCGCCGCCGTCTCCTCATGGTGCCGCGCCCCGTGGCCGGGGTGATTGAGGAAGGTCCCGCATGGCAGTTGTCGTTGTCGAATCCCCGGCCAAGGCCAAGACGATCAACAAATATCTTGGCAGCGACTATACGGTGCTCGCCTCCTACGGCCATGTCCGTGACCTTCCGGCCAAGGACGGATCGGTCCGGCCCGATGACGGTTTCGCCATGGACTGGGAGGTGGCGGCGGAGAGCCGCAAGCATGTGCGCGCCATCGCCGAGGCGCTGAAGAGCGACGACACGCTGATCCTTGCCACCGACCCCGACCGCGAGGGCGAGGCGATTTCCTGGCATCTGGCCGAGGCGCTGAAATCGAGCCTGAAGAAGGGCAAGACGGTGCGCCGCGTCACCTTCAACGCCATCACCAAGGACGCCGTGACCAAGGCGATGGCGGCGCCGCGCGAGGTCGATCAGGCGCTGGTGGATGCCTATCTCGCCCGCCGGGCGCTCGACTATCTGGTGGGCTTTACCCTGTCGCCGGTACTGTGGCGCAAGCTGCCGGGGGCGAAGTCGGCGGGGCGGGTCCAGTCGGTCTGCCTGCGGCTGATCGTCGAGCGCGAGATGGAGATCGAGGCCTTCCGCCCGCGCGAATACTGGTCGGTCACCGCCCGGCTGCGCACGCCGCGCGGGCAGGAATACGAGGCGCGGCTGACCACGCTTGGCGGCGGGAAGCTGGACAAATTCGACATTTCCACCGCCGAAGCGGCAGAGATTGCCGTAGCGGCTGTCACTTCCCGAACATTGGCGGTTTCAGCGGTGGAGGCGAGGCCCACGGCGCGCAACCCTTTCCCGCCCTTCATGACCTCGACGCTGCAGCAGGAGGCGTCGCGCAAGCTGGGCATGGGCGCCAAGGCCTGCATGTCGGCGGCGCAGCGGCTCTACGAGGCCGGGCACATCACCTATATGCGGACCGACGGCATCGACATGGCGCCGGAGGCGGTCCATGCCGCGCGCGATGCGATCCGTGGGCTCTTCGGGCCGGCCTATGTGCCCGACAGCCCGCGCATGTACAAGAACAAGGCCAAGAATGCCCAGGAAGCGCATGAGTGCATCCGGCCCACCGACATGGGCGCGACGCCGCAGAAGCTGCGTTTGGCCGAGGCCGACCAGAAGCGGCTCTACGACCTGATCTGGAACCGGACCATCGCCAGCCAGATGGCCGCAGCGCGGATCGAGCGCACCACGGTCGATGTCACCTCGCCCGACGGCCAGGTGGGGCTCAGGGCAACCGGGCAGGTGGTGCTCTTCGACGGCTTCCTCAAGGTCTATGACGAGGGGCGCGACGACGAGGACGAGGACAGCGCCCGGCTGCCGCAGATCATGCAGGGCGAGGCGGCGGAAAGGGCGGGGGTGACCCCGGCGCAGCATTTCACCCAACCGCCGCCGCGCTACACCGAAGCTTCCTTGGTGAAGCGGATGGAGGAGCTGGGGATCGGGCGGCCCTCGACCTATGCCTCGATCGTGACCACGATCCAGGACCGCGAATATGTCCGCAAGGACAAGAACCGGCTGATCCCCGAGGACAAGGGGCGGCTGGTGACGGCCTTTCTCACCAATTTCTTCCGTCGCTATGTCGAATACGACTTCACCGCCGATCTGGAGGAGGAACTCGACAAGGTCTCGGACGGCGCCCGGGACTGGAAGGAACTGCTGGCCCGCTTCTGGCGCGACTTTTCGGCGGCGGTGGGCGAAACGGCCGAGCTGCGCATTGGCGAGGTGCTTGAAAAGATTGATGATTTCCTCGCCCCCCATCTCTACCCGGCGCGGTCCGATGGCAGCGATCCGCGTCTTTGCCCGACCTGCGGCAAGGGACGGCTGAATCTGAAGACCGCGCGCTCCGGCGGGGCTTTCATCGGCTGCTCGAATTATCCGGATTGCCGGTTCACCCGCCCGATCGGCGGCGGCGAGGAAGGCGGCGCAAGCGAGAGGGTTCTGGGCCAGGATCCCTCAGGCGCCGACATTGCGCTGAAGGCGGGCCGCTTCGGTCCCTATGTCCAGCGCGGCGAGGCGACGGAGGCCAGACCCAAGCCGGATCGCGCCAGCCTGCCCAAGGGCTGGTCGGCGGAAAGCCTGACGCTGGAGCGGGCGCTGATGCTCCTCGACCTGCCGCGCCTGATCGGCCCGCATCCCGAGACGCGCGAGCCGGTGGAGGCCGGGATCGGGCGGTTCGGGCCCTATGTGAAGCACGGGTCCACCTATGCCAACCTGCCCGATGTCGAAGAGGTCTTCACCCTGGGGATGAACCGGGCGGTGGAGGTTCTGGCGCAGAAGGCGGCGCGCGGATCGCGGCCGGCGGGCGGTGGTGCCCCGGCGCCCCTGCGCGAGCTTGGCGCCCATCCCGAGGGCGGCGCGGTGCAGGTGATGGCCGGCCGCTACGGGCCCTATGTGAAGTGGGACAAGGTCAACGCCACCCTGCCGAAGGGCATGGCGCCGGAAGCGGTGACGCTGGAGGAGGCGCTGGCGCTGGTTGCCGAAAAGGCGGGGGCGAAGGGCAAGAAGGCCCCGGCGAGGAAAGCCGCCGCGAAGACGGCCGCCGCGAAGAAGGCTCCGGCCAAGAAGCCGGCGGCGAAGAAGGCTCCGGCGAAGGCAAAGGCAGTGATGAAAGAGAAAGCCTAGGGCGGGCTCGCGCCCGCCCCGGGCGTCTTGCGATTGCCGGTCAGGTCCCCCGGCCGCGCGGGTCGATCAGCCGCGCCATCAGGCCGGCGGTGCCGATCATGCCGAGATTGCGGCCGTTCTCCTGCACCACCATGTCGGTCACGCCCTGCGACATGATCGCCATGATGTCCTTGACCGGCATGTCGGCCGGCAGCGGACGGGCGCTCGAAGGAACGGGATTGACCGTCTGCTGCATCACATCCCGTGCCGTCAGAACTCCGAGCGGGTTCATATGCGCCACGAAATCAGCGACATACTCGCTCACCGGGTTGGCGATGATCTCGCGCGCGGTGCCGCACTGGACGATGCGGCCGCCCTCCATCAGGGCGATGCGGTTGCCGATCTTGAAGGCCTCGTCGAGGTCGTGGCTGACGAAGATGATCGTCCGGTGAAGCTTGCGCTGCAGGTCGAGCAGTTCGTCCTGAAGGCGGGAACGGATCAGCGGGTCGAGCGCCGAGAAGGGTTCGTCCATCAGCAGGATCGGCGCCTGGGTGACGAAGGCGCGGGCGAGGCCGACACGCTGCTGCATCCCGCCCGACAGTTCGCCCACCTTGCGCTCTGCCCATTGCGAGAGGTTCACCAGCGCCAGCTGCTCGTCCACCTTGGCGCGGCGCTCCTCGGGCGTCTGGCCCGCCAGCTCCAGCCCGAGGCCGACGTTGTCGCGCACCGTCCGCCAGGGCAGCAGGCCGAACTGCTGGAAGACCATGGCGATGGTGGTCAGACGCAGGCGGCGCAGCGTCGCCGGATCGGCCTTGGTGACCGAGGTCATCCTGTCGCCATCCAGCACCCGGACATCGCCCCGGCACACCGGGTTGAGCCCGTTGACGGCGCGCAGGAGCGTGGACTTGCCGGAGCCGGACAGGCCCATGAGCACCAGGATCTCGCCATTGCCGACCGAGAGCGAGCAGTCGTGCACGCCCAGGATCTGCTTGGTGGCGTTCTGGATCTCGGACCGGTCCTTGCCTGCATCCATCAGCGGCAGGGCGGCACCGGGATTGTCACCGAAGACGATGTTGACCTTGTCGAATTCGACGGCGTTCAGGGGTTTGTTCATTTGCGTTCCACCCGCAGCATACGGTCAAGAAGGATGGCCACCACCACGATGATGAACCCGGATTCAAAGCCGAGGGCGGTGTTGACCGACCCCAGCGCACGTTGCACCGGCGAGCCGAGGCCGCCCGCGCCCACCAGAGCCGCGATCACCACCATCGACAGCGACAGCATGATCGTCTGGTTCAACCCGGCCATGATCTGCGGAAAGGCGAAAGGCAGTTCAACCTTCCACAGCCGCTGCGAGGGCGTGGCACCGAAGGCGGTGGCGGCCTCGATCAGCGATTTCGGCGTGGTCGCGATGCCGAGCTGGGTCAGGCGGATCGGCGCCGGCAGCACGAAGATCACCGCCGCGATCAGGCCCGGCACCATGCCGATACCGAAGAAGACGATGGCCGGGATCAGATAGACGAAGGTCGGCAGCGTCTGCATCAGATCGAGAATTGGCACCACGGCGGCGTAAAGTCGCGGCCGGTGCGCCATGGCGATGCCGATCGGCACGCCCAGGCCCATGCAGACCACGCAGGCGGATAGCACCAGCGTCAGGCTCTCGGTCGTCTCCTCCCAGTATCCCTGGTTGAGGATGAACAGAAAGCCCAGAACGACGCCCAGGCAGACTTTCCAGTTCCGCTGCAGGAACCAGGTGAGCGCCACGAAGACCGCGATGATGACGAAGGCCGGCGGCGACTGCAGAAGCCACAGGATGCCGTCGATCATCGCCTGCATGCCGGCGCCCATCCCGTCGAAGAACCAGGATGCGTTGGTCTTGAGCCAGTCGAACACCAGTTTTGCATAGGCGCCGACAGGTATCTTGGTTGTCACCAGCTCGCTGATGCTCTCGAGTGCCATGAAGGGTTCCCCTGTCCGATAGTCCACCAGCGGCCTTGTTCAAGGCCGTGAGAAAGGGCGGGTCCGGGGACCCGCCCGTTTGACGGTCAGAAAATTAGAGGCCGAGGCCCGCCTTGACGGCGGCCATGCCGTCGCTGCCATCATGGGCCGTGACACCGGCGAGCCAGCCGTCGAGGATCGCCGGGTTGGCCTTGATCCAGGCCAGCGTCGCCGCATCGGGATCGGCGCCGTTGTCGAGGATCTCGCCCATGATGGTGTTTTCCATCGGCAGGGTGAACTTCTGGTTGGTCAGGAACTTGGCCAGGTTCGGGCATTCCGCCGCATAGCCCTTGCGGGTCACGGTGCGCACCACGCCCTCGCCGCCGAAGAATTCCTCGCCGCCGGGCAGATACTTGAGGTCGAACTTGGCGTTCATCGGATGGGGTTCCCAGCCGAGGAAGACCACGCCCTTCTGCTCAGGGTAAAGACGGGCGACCTGGGCCAGCATGCCCTGTTCGGAGCTTTCGACGACTTCCATCCCCTCAAGCGGCTTGCCCGCCTCGGTCAGGCTGACCAGATAGCCGTTGCCCTCGTTGCCGGGCTCGATGCCGTAGATCTTGCCTTCGAGCTCGTCCTTGAACTTGGGGATATCGGCATAGGTCTGAAGACCCTTGTCGTAGAGATAGGTCGGCACGGCGAGGGTGTACTTGGTGCCGGTCAGGTTGTCGCCCAGCACTTCGATCGAGCCGGCGTCGGTGTAGGGGCCGATGGCCCCGGCCTGGGCGGGCATCCAGTTGCCGAGGAAGACATCGACATCGCTCGATTCGAGCGCGGCGAAAGTCACCGGCACGGCGAGGATCTGCACTTCGACCTCATAGCCGAGCGCGGTCAGCACCTGTTTGGTGGCCGAGGTGGTGACGGTGATGTCGGTCCAGCCGACATCCGAGAAGACGATCTTGTCGCAGCCTTCGGCCAGTGCAGCGCCGGCAAGGAGGCTGGCTGCGGCCGAGCCGAGCAGGGCAGTGCGGAGAGTGGTCATAGGGAGCTCCCTGTTTTTTTGTTGATTGACGAGTCAATAAAGATCACGGCAGATCGTGTTGGCAAGCGTTTTCTTGAGGTCGCCGCGAATGCCGAAACTCGGGATGGAGCCTATCCGAAGGGCTGCTCTCGTCAACGCCACGATCGTCGAGGTCGGGCGGGCGGGATCGCTGGACGTGACCGTCAGCCAGATTGCCCGGCGGGCGGGGATGTCCTCGGCGTTGGCGCATCACTATTTCGGCGGCAAGGAACAGATGTTCCTGGCCGCCATGCGCCACATCCTGACGCTCTACAGCGCCGAGGTGCGGGGGGCGCTGGCGCTGGCCAAGGGGCCGGAAGGTCGCATGGATGCAGTGCTTTGCGCCTCGTTTTCGGCGACGAACTTCCGGCGCGAGACCGTCTCGGCCTGGCTGAACTTCTGGGTCCTGTCGCTGACGGTGCCGGGGGCGCGGCGGCTGCTGAGCGTGTACCAGCGCCGGCTGCGCTCGAATCTGCTTGCCGCCCTGCGGCCGTTGGCCGGACTGCGGGCGCCAGCGCTGGCCGAGGAGCTCGGCGCGCTGATCGACGGTCTTTATCTGCGCGAGGTCCTGAAGGACGGCGCTCCCGACGCCGCGATGGCGGTGGAAACGGCGCGGACCTATCTCGCGACGTCCCTGAGGTCGAATCATGTCTGAAGCGGAGATTGTTATCGTCGGCGCCGGCTCGGCCGGCTGCGCGCTGGCCTGGCGGCTGGCCGAGGCCGGACGCAGCGTCACGGTGATCGAGCACGGGGGCACGGATGCCGGGCCCTTCATCCAGATGCCGGCGGCGCTGAGCTATCCGATGAATATGGGCTTCTACGACTGGGGCCTGGTGACCGAGCCCGAGCCGCATCTGGGCGGGCGTGTCCTGCGCGTGCCGCGCGGCAAGGTGATCGGCGGCTCGTCCTCGATCAACGGCATGGTCTATGTGCGCGGCCATGCCAGGGACTTCGACCATTGGGCCGAGGAAGGGGCCGCCGGCTGGAGCTTTGCCGATGTCCTTCCCTATTTCCGGCGGATGGAGTCCTGGCACGGCGAGGGCGACGGCGGCGATCCGGCCTGGCGGGGCGGCGACGGGCCGCTGCATATCACCCGGGGACCGCGCGCCAATCCGCTGTTCCGCGCCTTCATCGAAGCCGGGCGTCAGGCCGGCTATCCGGTGACGCCAGACTATAACGGCGCCCAGCAGGAAGGCTTCGGCCCGATGGAGGCGACGATCTGGAAGGGCCAGCGCTGGTCAGCGGCAAAAGCCTTCCTGAAGCCGGCGCTGAAGCGGCCGAATTGCACGCTGGTGCGGGGGTTTGCCCGCAAGGTGGTGATCCGCGACGGAAGGGCCGCCGGCGTGGAGATCGGCCGTGGCGGGGCGCTGGAGATCGTGCGGGCGTCCAGGGAGGTGGTGCTGGCTGCCTCCTCGCTGAACACGCCGAAGCTTCTGATGCTGTCCGGCATCGGCCCCGGGGCGCATCTGGCCGGGCACGGCATCCCGGTCCTGGCCGACCGTCCCGGCGTCGGCGCGAACCTGCAGGACCACCTCGAAATCTACATGCAGTTTGCGGCCCGCCGGCCGATCACGCTCTACAAATACTGGAACCTGATCGGAAAGGGCCTGATCGGGGCGCAGTGGCTGTTCACCGGCAAGGGGCTTGGCGCTTCCAACCAGTTCGAGGCCTGCGGGTTCATCCGCTCGGCCCCGGGGATCGACTACCCGGACATCCAGTATCACTTCCTGCCCATCGCGGTGCGCTACGACGGCAAGGCGGTGGCCGAGGGGCATGGGTTCCAGGCCCATGTCGGCCCGATGCGCTCCAAGTCGCGCGGCGCGGTGACGCTGCGCTCGGCCGATGCCGAGGATGCGCCGGTGATCCGCTTCAACTACATGTCTCATCCTGACGACTGGGACGAGTTCCGCGCCTGCGTCCGGTTGACGCGGGAGATCTTCGGCCAGCCGGCGATGGCCGAGCATGTGAAGCACGAGATCCAGCCCGGTGCTTCGGTCGTCACCGATGACGAGATCGACGCCTTCATCCGCGATCATGTCGAGAGCGCCTACCACCCCTGCGGCACGGCCAAGATCGGGCGGCGGGAGGATCCGATGGCGGTGGTCGATCCCGAACTTCGTGTGATCGGGGTGGAGGGGCTGCGGGTCGCCGACAGTTCGGTCTTTCCGCGCGTCACCAACGGCAACCTCAATGCCCCCTCGATCATGGTGGGGGAGCGGGCGGCGGACATGATCCTGGGCCGGCATCTGGCCCCGGCCAATCTGGAACCCTGGATCCATCCGCAATGGCGCACCGCCCAGCGATGAGCGGTGAGCGTTGGGTGCAAGCGCGCATCGCCCTGCGCCCGTGCTGACTAGAGCGTGATCGCCTCATGCTGAAGCATATCCTGCATTGGCGAGGTAGTTTGC
>CAZRQN010000074.1:0-13786 GCA_964602115.1 uncultured Rhodobacterales bacterium | reverse complement strand
GGGAGTGGCAGTGCGGCACCTTCCAGGCCGACTTCAACACGCCGATGCGGCTCGATGCCGAATATGTCGCCGAAGACGGGATGAAGCACACGCCGGTGATGCTGCACCGGGCGATCCTGGGATCGTTCGAGCGCTTCCTCGGCATCCTGATCGAGAACTATGCCGGCCGCCTGCCCTTCTGGCTGGCGCCACGTCAGGTGGTGGTGGCCTCCATCGTCTCGGACGCCGATCCCTTCGTGCTGGAAGTGACCGAGGCGCTCAAGGCCGCAGGCCTGCGCGCTGAGGCCGACACCCGCAACGAGAAGATCAACTACAAGGTCCGCGAGCATTCGGTGGGCAAGGTGCCGGTGATCCTGGCCATCGGCATGCAGGAGGTGGAGGCCCGGACCGTCTCGCTGCGCCGCCTGGGCGAGACCCGGGTCGAATCGCTGCCGATGGCCGAAGCGGTGACGGCATTGGCCCATGAGGCAACGCCGCCGGACCTGCGTTGATCCGTCGGCGTTTTCCGGCCTGAAATCAGGGTGTTCCGCCCGCGCGGGGCACCTCTCAGAGGAGGCCTTTCGCGGGCATCCGGGCGTTCGTTACAGGGCCACCCCCCTTCGGAACGCCAATTCAAAGTGATTTCCCAAACCCCGTTTCCCGCCGCCATGGTCCTGTCATCGCGACGCTGGATCGCGGATTTGAGCGAGGAGAACGAGATGACCGACATGATGAAGAGCGCCGCCCTGATGGGTGCCATGGCCGCCGCGATGGCGGCGATGACCGCGATGCCGGCGGCGGCGGGCGAGATGGAGAAGTGCTTCGGCGTGGCGCTGGCCGGCAAGAACGACTGCGCGGCGGGGGCGGGCACCACCTGCGCCGGAACCTCCAAGGTCGATTACCAGGGCGACCACTGGAAATATGTCGAGGCCGGCACCTGCACCACGATGGAGCTGCCCGACGGCCGCATGGGCAGCCTGGAGCCGCTCGACCGCGACATGCCGGCCGGCTGAGGCCAGGCGAAAGCGCCTCTCCTCCCCCGGTGGGAAAATCGGAGCCGGCGCCCTGTGCCTCCCCTCCCCCTCGTGGGGAGGGGAGGGGGGTGGGGGGCACCCGGCCCGGCCGCCCCCCCACCCCATCCCTCCCCCACAGCGGGGGGAGGGAGGCGCCCTCGCCGCCCCCCGCCCGCGACACCAACGCCCGGAGCCACCCATGCTCGACACCACCCGGCCTGCCCTGCCACCCGCCCCCGGCGTCGGCTTCAAGCCGCAGCATTTCACCGGCCTGACCGCCGATCCCGGCGCGGTGCGCTGGATCGAGATCCATGCCGAGAACTACATGGGCGATGGCGGCCGGCCGCTGGCCCAGCTCCGCCATCTGGCGGAACGCTTCCCGGTCTCGGTCCATGGTGTCGGCCTCTCCATCGGCGGCGAGGCTGCGCTCGACCCGGCGCATCTGGCGCGTCTGCGGCGGCTCTGCGACTGGCTGCAACCGGCCTCCTTCTCCGAACACCTGGCCTGGTCCACCCATGAAGGGACCTTCCTCAACGACCTTCTGCCCCTGCCCTATACGGCCACGACGCTGGCGCGGGTCTGCGACCACATCGACGCGGTGCAGGCGGCCCTCGGCCGTCGGATGCTGCTGGAGAACCCCTCCACCTATCTCGCCTTCGCCGAAAGCGACTGGGAGGAGACCGAGTTCCTGGCCGAGATTTCCCGCCGCACCGGCTGCGGCCTGCTGCTTGACGTCAACAACGTCTTCGTCGCCTGCACCAACCGGCTCGAAGACCCCTCCGCCTATATCGCCCGCTTCCCGCTGCAGCTCGTCGGCGAGATTCATCTCGGCGGCCATCATGTCGAGGCCGACGACAACGGCCTGCCCCTGCTGATCGACAGCCACGGCGCCCCGGTCGTCGATCCGGTCTGGGGGCTTTATGCCGAAACGCTTCGCAGGGGCGGGTTGAAACCCACCCTGATCGAATGGGACAACGACGTGCCCGACTGGCCCGAGCTTGAGGGCGAGGCGGCGCGCGCCGCCACCGTGATGGAGATGGTGGCGTGAGCACGGAATTCGCCGCCGCACTCCTCGACCCCGGGCGCGCCGTTCCCGAGGGCCTGACCGGTCCCGGCGGCGTACCGGCCGGGCGCCGCTTCTCGGTCTATCGCAACAACGTGGTCGTCAGCCTGATCGAAGCCCTGCTGACCGGCTTTCCCGCCACCTGCCGCCAGTTGGGGGAGCGCGATTTCCGCGCCCTGGCCGGCGTCTTCCTGCGCGTCCATCCGCCGACCTCGCCGCTGCTGATGTTCTACGGCGCGGCATTGCCGGGGTTTCTGGAAGGCTTCGCGCCGCTGCGACGCCGCCCCTGGCTCGCCGACCTCGCCCGGCTGGAGATCGCGCTGCGCGAGAGCTACCACGCCGCCGATGCCATGCCGCTGGAGGCTGCGGCGCTGGCCGCGCTTCCCCCCGGGCGGATGCTGGCCGCCGGTTTCGGACTTGCCCCGTCGCTGCGGCTTCTGTCCTCGCCCTGGCCCGTGCTGGACCTCTGGCGCGCCGAAACGCCGGCGGCACCGGCGCACGCCGCGCAGGACCTCGTAGTGCTGCGCCCGGCCTTTGATCCGGAGCCGCACATCCTGCCGCCCGGGGGTGCCCGCTTCCTTGCCGCGCTTGCCGACGGCCTGCCGCTGGGTGCCGCCATCGACGCCGCCGGCCCCGACCATCCGCTTTCCGAAACCTGGACGCTGCTCCTCACGCGGGGCGCGCTGACCTCCATCACGGTGACCCGCTCATGATCCCCCTGCCCCCCGTCCTGACCGCCGCCGCCCGCGCCCTGGGCGCCGCCGCCCCGGGCCTGCTGCCGCTTCTGGCCCGGCTGGTCTTCGCCGCCGTGCTCGCGGGCTACTTCTGGTCCTCGGCCCTGACCAAGTTCGACGGGCCCTTCACCCCCTCGGTCGGTGCCTATGCCCAGATCTTCCCCCGCGCCTTCGAGGCGGTGGGAGCAGACACCGACCAGCTCGGCCTGTTCCACTGGGCGGTGGCGCTGGCCGGCGCCTGGGCGGAACTGGCGCTGCCCGCGCTCCTGATCCTCGGGCTTCTGACGCGGCTGACGGCGCTGGGGATGATCGGCTTCGTCATCCTCCAGAGCCTGACCGACATCTTCGGCCACGGCGCGGATGCCACAACCATCGGCGCCTGGTTCGACCGCGCCTCGGACGCGCCGATTCTCGACCAGCGGGCGCTGTGGATCCTGCTGCTCTCGGCGCCGCTGCTGCTCGGGCCCGGCTGGCTGTCGCTCGACCGCGTGCTTTGGCGGCAACAGGCGGCTTGATTTTTCCGGGGTTTTTGGCAGGCTTGGCGCTGTGAAGGCCGAACCTCTCTCTTCTTCCTGACTGCGCGGGCAGATGGACGACGACAAGGTTTCTGACCGCACGGCCTGCCGTAACCCCGCGGCGGGTGGATATCGATGGGAGACTGCGGCATGCCGACCGGCACCGTGAAATGGTTCAACGCCACCAAGGGCTATGGCTTCATCGCCCCCGACGATGGCGGCAAAGACATCTTCGTCCATATCTCGGCGGTGGAGCGCGCCGGGCTCAAGACCCTGAACGACAACCAGAAAATCGCGTTTGAACTGCAATCCGGCCGCGACGGCCGCTCCTCAGCCGGAGACCTGCGGCTGCTCTGAGCCGCTGAGTTTCGCGGATGCCGCCACTCTCACGCGGTGAGGGCGGCTTCCGTTTGCGCATCCCATCCGAGATACCAGCGCTCGCCGTCGCGGATCACCGGGCGCTTCATCACCGTGGGCTGGGCGGCGATCTGCGCCTCGGCATCGGATTCACGCAGGAAGGCGTTGAAGCTGCGGTAGGTGGTGGACTGCCTGTTCACCGCCCGGTCGCCGAATTCGTGAACGATGGCGGCAATCTCCGCCCCGCTCAGCGGCGCGGCCCGCACATCGCGGAAGCTGACCTCCCGCCCGGCGCGTTCCAGCGCCTTCAGCGCCGCCTTGGTCGTGTCGCAGGTGGAAAGGCCATAGAGGATCATCCGCCGCTTTCTCCCGCCGTTACAACCGTGTCTGCCTAGTCCATCCTTCCCGTCCGCGCCAGCCCGATGGCTGCAGCCGTCATTCCCAGCGCAAGGCGGCAAGAAGCGGCAGGTGGTCGGAGGCGTGGGGCGCGCGAAGGCGCGGCACTTCCAGCGGTTCGACGGTGAGATCGGGCGAATGGGCGATGCGGTCCAGCGGCAGGAAGGGCCGCCGCGAGGGAAAGGTGGCGGGCGTCGGCACGATGCGGAACGGCCGGGCGATGCGGCCGAGGCCCACGCGCAGGGAATATTCGTTGAAATCGCCCAGGATCACCGTCGGGCGCGGCGGGTGGCGGTGGAGCGCCTCGCGGATCGCGTCGAGTTGCCGCCGCCGGGCGGTACGCAAGAGGCCGAGGTGGACGGCGACGATACGCAGGGGATGGATCCCGTCGAGATCCGCGATCACCGCGCCGCGCGGCTCGAATCCCGGCAGGTCCAGCCGCTCCAGCCCGCAGACACCGATCCCAGGCCGGGCGAGAAGCGCATTACCGTGCCAGCCGAGGCTGGCGGCATTGCGCCCGATGGGCAGCGGCTCCAGTCCCGTTTCCTCCGCGATCCGCTCGCGCGGCAGCGCCGAGGGGCGCTCGCCGGTGCGGAAGTCCGCCTCCTGCAAGGCCACGAGATCGGCCTTCAGCGCCGCGATGCCTGCCAGCACCCGGCCCGGGTCTCGGCGCAGGTCGGTGCCGAGGCCGGCGCGGATGTTCCAGGTCGCAAGGCGCAGGATGGGGTTTTCACAGGGGCTCATCCTGCCAATATGGGAGGGGACCCGGAGGGATTGGAGAGGGGGAAGGTGCCACATCCTTCGACCATGGTTCTGGCCGCGATCCGCCTGTTGCTGGCGGTGGAGACTGCGCTGGCCGCCGCGCAGGGCCACGGCCCGGCGCTGTTCGTGGCGCTGGCCGCCCTGGGGCTGACCTTTCTGCCCGGGCTGCTTGCCAGCCGCGTGGGCCTGCGCCTGCCGCCAAGCTTTCTCGCCGCCATCGCGCTCTTCGTGCTGGCGACGCTCTACCTCGGCGAGGCCCGGGACTTCTATGCCTGGCTCTGGTGGTGGGACCTGGCGCTGCACTTCGGCTCGGCCATGGGATTCGGCATCCTCGGATTCCTGCTGGTCTTCATGCTGTTCGAGGGCGACCGCTATGCCGCGCCGCCCTGGGCGGTTGGGGCGCTGTCCTTCTGCCTGGCGATCACCGTGGGGACGCTGTGGGAGGTGTTCGAGTTCGGGATGGACACGCTCTTCGGCTTCAACATGACGAAGTCGGGGCTGCCCGACACGATGGGAGACCTCATCATGGACATCCTCGGCGCTGCCCTGTCGTCGCTGGCGGGAGTGATCTACCTCCATGGCGGACCCGGCTGGCGCGCGACCCCCTTCGACAGCTTCATCGCCGCGAACCGGGCGCGGTTCCGGAAGGTCTGGGGGAGGCGCGGGAGGAAGCGGGGGTAGGATGCGCTTCAGTCTGGCGTAGGGTGGGGTTTCACCCCACCATTGGCGCAGCTCGGGCGTGGGATGGTGGGGTGCTGGTTTGAACCGAGACTACTTGTCGGCCTCATGAACATGGGTCTTTGTCTTCTCGATCGACCGGCGCGCAAGCCAATATGGAAGTCCGCCCGTGTGAGGAGTTGCCTTAATTAAGTCGGCCTTCTCTATTCCGAAGGCCTCAATTACATCGAAATACTGCATTGAAGGCTCGGAGAAGGCTAGTTTCAAATCCCTAAACCGGCGAACTCGCGCCCTTAGGCCGCTAAAGGCCACTCCGCCCTGATGAGCCGTCTGCGCTTTTTGAGATGGATTTAATACAGTCAGCAATGCTGTCAGTACAGTGGTAGTCAGGCCAAGCGTCCCCGTCCAATCCTTCAAGAGTACTTCGGTTGCAGAAAGCCCCGTCAGGGCCGCCGCTAGCGCGCTCGGAATCCCAAGGACCCAGTAGGCGGTAGCCCAAATAGTACAGACAGCGAAGTTAGCATTCTCACTGTACAAAAGGTCTTCTTCAATTCGCAAACACTCACGGGTTTGCGCGTCCCTCATCGAAAGCGCGGCAGTTTCCACTTGAACACCTCATCCCATTTCCTGTATGCTTCCGCCTCACCGACTGAATTTTCTAACTCGCGGGCACGCTCTAGCAGAGTGATTGCACTATTGATCTTAGTTAGTGCGCCGGAGAGTGCGCTCGGACTGCATGGCTCAATCCTAGAATTCAACCCAAGAGGATCATTCATGTCAGCAAGCTGTTTTCCAGATAGGTGGCGAAGCGTGCTGACGAAGTCAATGCTTGGCACAATTGTCGACTCAGATGCCATGCGCTCGGTAGTTCGCATTTCCAAGTAAAATGACCGGATCCCGACTTCATTGAGGTAGTTCCAAACTTTGATCAATCGGATAAGGCGTTTCAAGTTACTGCCGACGCGAGTATTCTCGCGATCTACCCATTGCGCATGGCCAGTCGGGCTACTTCTCATCCACCCACCTGACCTATTTGGCATGCCAAAGATTCTAAAGCCACGATACGATTCGATGTAGTACGCCGGAATAATTTCATGTTGGGAAAGGCCGGGCGAAGTGAATCGCACCGCAACGGCTGGGTCGCGAACGGTAACTTCTGATGAAGGGAATGACTTCAGCAACGCTGTCCGGAAGTCAGCAAGCGAGGCCTTCGAGTCGCTCTTGAGGCGGCCGTTTGGAGTGAGGGCAAAGTAGTCAATATCGGAATAGCCCCTAACAGACGTAGAGCGCCCATAGGAACCGCTGCCAACGAGTTCTGTCGTACCTAGATCACTCGCCAATCTTGAGAGAATCCTAGCCTTGTTGGCGGCTGCTTTCTCCTTTTCAACTTCATCAGGAGCAAACGCGAGAGCAAAATCATTCAGAACGTCATCGACACTCATCCGCTACCCCCAAACCCCCTCAAACTCCCGCCATTCCCCCCTGGACATGCCGGAGGTCTCAAAGCCCACCGTCTCCCCCGCCAGCCGCCGTTTCAACACCGCCACTGCCTTTGACGACAAATTGACGCCGCCCATCCGGTAGTCCTCGAACGCCGCATAGGCCAGCGGCACCCAGTCCTTCACCACCGCCGCCATCGCCTCGGCATAGACCCGGATCTCGTACTGGGCATGGGCATCCGCCCGCAGGCGCAGGAAGTGGAACAGGTTGTGCAGGTCGCATTTCCAGTACCACTGGGTATAGATGTTCATCGGCAGGTTCATCCGCGCCAGCTCCCGGGCGAGGCCCTGCTGGCCCTCCTGCGAAAGCATCGCCTCGTAATGGTCATAGGCCTGCGCGGCGTCGGCCTTGAGCAGCGCGAGCACCCGGGCGGATTCCTCGCCGGACAGCACCTCGCCCCGGCCCTGGTTGTTCACCGTGCTCTGGGCCGCCAGATGCTCCGGTGCCGGGATGTAGAACTCGCGGTCGAGGATCGAGTAGCGGGCGGAGTATTCGTTGACGTTGGCGGTGCGGTGGCGGATCCACTGCCGGGCGACGAAGACCGGCAGCTTCACATGGAACTTGACCTCGCACATCTCGAAAGGGGTCGAGTGCCAGTGCCGCATCAGGTAGCGGATCAGCCCCTCGTCGTTGGAGACGTGCTTGGTCCCCGCACCATAGGAGACCCGGGCGGCCTGCGTGATCGCCGCATCGTCGCCCATGTAGTCGATGACACGGATCAGCCCGTGGTCGAGCACCGGAATGGGCTTGTAGAGCAGCGCCTCCATCCCCTCGGAGACCGCCCGCAGCGTCGGGCGCGGGGTGGCTCGGGCGGCGATGGTCTCGGCCAGTTGCTCGTCAGTCAGGGGCATCGCGGCGCCACTCCACTAGATATGGGGGATTTCGGGCGCGAGCCTACTATGGCCTGCGCCAGAACGACAAGCCCACGCGGCATTTGTGCATCATCCGGAAGGGCCACAAGCGCCCTCGCCCTTGGATTGATTGACAGAATTTGCCGCAAACGGCAGGCTTTGCCCCAAAACGCCCCGAGAGAGAGCGAGCAGGACCCATGATCCGGAAATTTCTGGCGCCTTCGGCGCTGTGTCTGTTGGCGGCCTGCAGCGGCAACCCGCTGGGCGAAGATCCCGGCCAGGGCGGCGGCGGCTCGGGCGGCACGCTTCTTCCCGACACGGTGAAGGGGGCGGTGGACACGGCGGCTCTGGCCGGGTGGAACCCCGGGGATGCCACGATCTCCATCGAGATGTCGGCGCAGGATGCGGCGGCGCTGTCCGGCAACTACAGCCGCAACGCCGCCTTCGATGTCGGCCCCTATCAGGCCTATACCTATCAGGAGACGACCTCGAACCGCTATGTCGTGGCGCTGGTGCGCAAGGAAGGCAATGCGGCGGGGATGATCGCCGTCGATGCCGGCCAGTTCGCCAACTACCATGGCGGCGGCGAGGTCTGGCGGGCGGATGCCTTCACCATGCCGACCAGCGGCCTGGGCGAGGATTTCGACTATGCCGGCACCTATGTCGGCCTGCTCAATGTCGGCGACCCGGCGCCCGGCGGCCCGGGCGGCACGCTGAACCCGGAAATCGCCTACCGCACCACTGGCCGGGCGCTGATCACTGCGGATTTCACCCAGATGCGCATCTCCGGCGGAGTGGACAACCGCACGGTCATCGATGCCGGTGGCGCGGCGCTGAACCCGCTTGCCGATATCGCGCTTGAAATCACCGACATCACCGCCAACGGCACCTTCACCGACCAGGTGATGCGGCTGGGCGATTCCGGCTGGACCAGCGCCGGCACCTATGGCGGCGCCCTCTCCGACGATGCCGCAGAGATCGCCGTGGTTCTTGTCTTCAACCCGACCTCGGATTCGCAGCTCTTCGAACACGGGCTGATGGTCCTGCCCAACTGCACCACGAGCGGCGCCCCCGCATGCCCCTGAGCCGCTTCGCCCTTCTGCTGCTGGCAGGGGCGATCGGACTGGCCACAGGCGGCTTCGGCGATCCCTCCGCCGCCCTCGCCCAGCCCGCTGCGGCTGCGGCGGAGGTGAAGGTCGAGACCGACCTTGCCGGTGCGAAGGATCTGGCGCGCCGGGCGCTGAAGGCCGGCCAGCCCGACCTGGCCGTGCGGATCGCGCGGCAGATCCTTGCCGTCTTTCCGCAGGATGCGGAGGCAAATCTGCTTCTCGCGGCGGCGCTGACCCGCGCGGGGCACCCTGCCGAGGCGGCTGCGGCGGCCAGATCCGGCTATCGGCTGGCCGAGGGCAAGGCAGCCCGCTTCGAGGGCGCCTATCTGGCCGCCGAGGCGCTGGCTCTGTCCGGCCATCCCTGGGCGGCGAAGTTCTGGCTGCGCAAGGCCGACCTTCATGCCCCCAGCCCCGCACATGAAGCGATGCTGGCACGGGCCTATGCCGGCCTGTCGTCGCGCAGCCGCCTGTCCTTCGGCCTGGCACTCTTCGGCGGGCCTTCAGACAACGTCAACGGCGGCAGCCTGCACGACACGTTCTGGTTCGCCGGCATCCCGATCCCGATCACCGAGGCGCTCCCCGGAACCCTGCTCGGCACCCAGGCCTCGCTGGCCTATGCCCTGTCGCCGCGCAGCCAGGCCCGGCTGACCTGGGCCCATGGCGAAGTGTTTCTCGGCCAGAGGGCGCGGGACCGTGACCCGGAGGCGCGCGGCAGCGACTACCGCCGCGACGAAGTGACCCTCGGCCTCAGCCATGTCTGGCAAGACGACACCGGCCGCCTGGCACTGCTGACCTCGGCCTCAATAGGGCGGCGCTGGACCGGCGGCGAGCACTCCGCCGATCTGGCGCGGGCAACGGTGGAATTGCGCCATGGCGTCAATGACCGCTGGAGCCTGTCGGGGACCCTCGACGCCCAGTCCGTCCATGTGCCCTTCAACCCGGTGGCCGACAGCGTCACCCTGCGCGCCACCTTCAGCTCCTCCAGCTTGCTGCCCCGCGTCGGCGGGGTGACATTCGCTCTCGGCGCCGTCGAGGTGAAGAGCGATGCCGCCGGCATCGCCTGGCGCGGCCCGGCCTTGGCACTCGGCTGGCGACCGCCGGCGAAGGACGGGCGCATCGGTCTCAACTTCGACCTGGAAGCCGAGCGCCGCGACTACTGGATGACGCCGAGCTTCGATCCGGATGTCTGGGTCAGTTTCTCGGCCACCGCCGAGATCCCGTCCCTGGAGGTCATGGGCTTTCAGCCGGAGGTGACGCTGCAGGCCGCCCGCACCTGGTCCGAGGTCGTGACCCGCGACACGCGCGATCTCGGCATCAGCTTCGGCCTGCACAGCAGTTTCTGACCCGGGCCGCCGCATTTCCCCGGCCGGAGTTCCGGTCTAGTCTGCCACGCCACCACCAACAGGAGTGCCCGATGCAGGTCCGCTACCTTCACACGATGGTCCGGGTGCTGGACCTGGAAAAGTCGATCGCCTTCTACGAGCTTCTCGGCCTCGAAGTGACGCGGCGGACCGACTACGAAAGCGGGCGCTTCACGCTGGTCTTCATGGCCCCGCCCGGCCAGCCGGACTGTCCGATCGAGCTGACCTGGAACTGGGACGGCGACCCGGGCCTGCCCTCCGACAGCCGGCATTTCGGCCATCTCGCTTATGCGGTGGAGAACATCTACGATCTTTGCGCCCATCTTCAGGCCAACGGGGTGACGATCAACCGCCCGCCACGCGACGGCCGCATGGCCTTCGTGCGCTCGCCGGACAATGTCTCGGTCGAGCTTCTGCAGATGGGCCCCGCCCTGCCGCCGGCGGAACCCTGGGTCTCGATGCCGAGCACCGGCCACTGGTAGCCCGGGGCTCAGAGCGCCCAGAGGCTGAACGCATCCACGCCGGCAGTCCGCACCTCCAGAAGCTGCGGGCGCGGCGCATCGGCCAGGGTCGGCAGGCCCAGCGGCCCGACCACCGGACGGCCCTCGGCGCCCAGGAGCGCTGCGCCGTGGAACAGCGCGATCTCATCGACCAGCCGCGCGGCGATCAGGCTGGCGGCCAGCGTGGCCCCCCCTTCGCAAAGGATGCGCGTGATCCCTTCGTCCGCCAGGGCACGCAGGGCAGTCTCGGCCCCCGCATCGGGCAGCGCGACCAGCCGGGCGCCGGTGGCGCTCCAGGCCTGCCGCGCCGTTTCCGGCGCCTCCGGCCCGTGCAGCATCCAGACCGGATGCGCGCCGGCCGTCCGCCCGAGGCGGCTGTCGGCGCGATGCGACAGGCGGGGATCGAGGACGATGCGCAAGGGCTGGTGCCCCGCCCCGAGGTCGCGCACCGTCAGATCCGGATCGTCCGCCCGTGCGGTGCCGGCGCCGACCAGCACCGCGTCATGCGCAAGGCGCATCGCATGAACCATGCGCCGCGCCCCGGGCCCGGTGATCCAGCGGCTTTCGCCCGAGGCCATGGCACTCCTGCCATCAAGACTCGCCGCCATCTTCAGGGTCACGAAAGGCAGGCCGCGCGTCACCCGCTTGAGAAAGCCGGCATTCAGCCGCGCCGCCTCCGCCCCGAGCACACCCTCCGTCACGGCGATCCCCGCCGCCCGCAGCATCGCATGGCCGCGACCGGCCACGCGCGGATCGGGGTCGGTCAGCGCGCTCACCACCCTGGCGACACGGGCGGCAACCAGCGCCCCGGCGCAGGGCGGCGTCTGTCCGTGATGCGCGCAGGGCTCCAGCGTGACATAGGCGGTCCCCCCCGCCGCATCGCCGGCGGCGGCCAGCGCCCCTGTCTCGGCATGCGGCCGGCCGCCCGGCGCCGTCCAGCCTCGGCCGATCACCCGCCCGTCACGGACCAGCACGCAGCCCACCGCCGGATTGGGCCAGACGCGCCCGAGGCCCCGCGACGCCAGCCGCAGGGCATGGGCCATGTGGTCCCGGTCGCTCACTCCTCCGGCTGGGCCTGCGGGCGCAGCTCCTGGACGAAGCGGTCGAAGTCGTCGGCGGCCTGGAAGTTCTTGTAAACGCTGGCAAAGCGGACAAAGGCCACCGTGTCGATCCGCGACAGGCTCTCCATCACGATCTCGCCGATGGTCTTGGAGGGGATATCGGTCTCGCCAAGGCTTTCCAGCCGGCGGACGATGCCGGAAATCATCTGATCGACGCGCTCGGGGTCGATCGGCCGCTTCTGCATGGCGATGCGGATCGAGCGTTCCAGCTTGGAGCGGTCGAATTCCTCGCGCTTGCCGGAGTTCTTGATCACCACCAGGTCGCGCAGCTGCACCCGTTCATAGGTGGTGAAGCGGCCGCCGCAGGCCGGACAGAACCGCCGCCGCCGGATCGAGACATGGTCCTCGGCTGGACGCGAGTCCTTCACCTGCGTATCGATGTTGCCGCAGAACGGACAGCGCATGGCGCCTCCTCCTTGATGAGCTCTGCCTCTAGGTCCGGGGTGTTCCCCCCGGTACACCGCAAGACCATAGCCCCGGCGCGATCCCTTGCATAGCCGCTAGCCCATGGCCCCAGATCGGGGGGCGACGGCCTGTGGCGGCGCGGACTCACGGGATCGTGCGCGCCACGCCGCACCCGCTGCGAAGGATCGGGGTTAGGCTGGCGGTTTCAACCGGAAGAGGAGGAAGCGGCGATGGCCCGGATGACGGCGAGAGACTTCCCGCAGGAGCTTCTGGATCTCTACGATTTCTACGCCCATGGCAGGATCGGCAAGCGCGAGTTCCTCGACCGGGCGGGCAGGTTCGCGGCCGGCGGCATCACCGCGCTCGCACTCCTGAACCTCCTGAAGCCCGACTATGCCCTGGCCCAGCAGGTGCCGGCGGACGATCCGTCGATCATCGGCGGGGACATCCCCTATCCGTCGCCCGACGGCCACGGCACGGTGAACGGCTATCTCGTGCGGCCGGCGGGGCTGGAAAGGGCGCCGGGCGTGGTGGTCGTCCATGAGAACCGCGGGCTCAACCCCTATATCCGCGACGTGGCGCGCCGCCTGGCCAAGGCCGGCTTCGCGGCGCTGGCGCCCGACGGGCTCACCTCGGTCGGCGGCTATCCGGGCGATGACGACAGGGGCCGCGAGCTGCAGCAGACCGTGGACCCCACCAAGCTGATGAACGACTTCTTGGCGGCGGTGGACTTCCTGCAGGGCCATGCCGCCTCCACCGGAAAGGTCGGGATCACCGGCTTCTGCTACGGCGGCGGGGTGGCCAATGCCGCAGCGGTCGCCTTCCCCGATCTCGGCGGCGCGGTCCCCTTCTACGGCCGCCAGCCCCCGGCCGAGGATGTGGCCAGGATCAAATGCCCGCTCCTGATCCACTATGCCGGGCTCGACGAGCGGATCAACGCCGGCTGGCCCGCCTATGAGGCGGCGCTGAAGGCGGCCGGAACCCGCTACGAGGCCTACATCTATCCCGGCGTCAACCACGGCTTCCACAACGACACCACGCCCCGCTACGACAAGGCAGCGGCAGAGCTGGCCTGGAAGCGGACCCTCGCCTTCTTCGCCGCCCATCTCGCCTGAAACCCCGCCCGCCCGGGGGGACTGACCCCGCCTCCCCGGACCCTGCGGCCGGGACCTGTCGGCGCGTGACGCAGGAAAGGACCGCCCGGCCGCAGATCCTGTCCCCTGCATCATCCTTGGACAAATACCCCGGGGCCCGGGGCAGCGCCCCGGGTCTCTCCACGAGACCGGACCTCGAAGACCGAAGCGCCGCACAAGGCGCGCCCGCCAGGGCGCAAGACGGCCGGAGGCGCTGACCTCTCCGCATCTTCGGCGAGGGGGTCCAAGGGGGCGGAAGCCGCCCCCTTGCTTCCCCCAAGCGGCAAGGCCGCGCGGGAGGGCTCAGCC
>CAZRQN010000073.1:0-14041 GCA_964602115.1 uncultured Rhodobacterales bacterium | reverse complement strand
ATGGCGAGGAGCCAAAGCTGATGCCCTATCTGCATCTGCCGGTGCAGTCGGGGTCCGACCGGGTGCTGAAGGCGATGAACCGCAAGCACACCGCCGAGGACTATCTGCGGCTTGTCGAACGCATCCGCGCGGCGCGGCCGGATATCCTTCTGTCCTCGGATTTCATCGTCGGATTTCCCGGCGAGACCGAGGCGGAATTCGAGGCGACCCTGGGTCTGATCCGGGCCGTGGGCTTCGGCGCCGCCTTCAGCTTCAGGTATTCCGCCCGGCCGGGGACGCCCGCCGCCGAGAAGACGCCGGTGCCGGCGGAGTTGGCCGACGAGCGGCTGCAGCGCCTGCAGGCACTGATCGACGCCCAGGCCCGGGCAGCGCAGGAGGCGATGGTGGGGCGGCAGGCGGTGGTGCTCTACGAAAAGCCCGGGCGCATGCCGGGGCAATGGGTGGGCAAGTCCGAGCATCTCTTCGCCGTCCATGTCGCCGATCCTGACGGGCGGCCGGGCGATCTGGTGCCGGTGCGGATCGCGGCTTCCGCCTCGCATTCGCTGGCGGCGGAACGGCTGGTGCGCGAAGCGCCCGCGCCGCAGGCAGTTCTGTCACAATAACGGCATCTTGGCGCGCCAGGCTGGGCGCAGGCGGAGCATTCCGCTTGTCAGGCGCCGGGACGCGGCGCAGACTTGATCCAGGCCCTGCCACAAGGAGACCCACTTGGGCATCAGCGCGCTGACCCCGCCCGCCGCTTCCGAGGATGTCGTCGAGACGCTTCTGGAATTCCCCGACAATCGCCTGCTCATCGGCCTGTGCGGCGAGTTCGACCGCAACCTGGCGCAGATCGAGCACCAGATGGGGGTTCACGTCCTGCGCAGGGGCAACCGGCTGGCGGTGGTGGGCGACAAGGGCGAGCGCGAGGCGGCGGCGGCGGTGCTGCGCGGCCTTTACGGAAGGCTCCAGTCCGGGCGGCCGGTGGAAGCCGGGGATGTCGATGCCGCCATCCGCATGGGCCGGCCTTCGGCCCTGGCCGCCGATCCCGAACAGATCGAGATGTTCCAGGGCGGGCGCTACGAGCTGCGCACCCGCAAGAAGCCGATCGACCCGCGCACCGAGGCGCAGAAGGCCTATGTCAAGGCGCTGTTCGATCACGAACTGTGCTTCGGCATCGGCCCCGCAGGCACCGGCAAGACCTATCTCGCCGTCGCCGTCGGCGTGACCATGCTCATTTCCGGTGCGGTGGAGCGGATCGTCCTGTCCCGCCCGGCGGTGGAGGCGGGGGAGCGCCTCGGCTTCCTGCCCGGGGACATGAAGGACAAGATCGATCCCTACATGCAGCCGCTCTACGACGCGCTGAACGACTTCCTGCCGGCCAAGCAGGTGCAGAAGCTGATGGAGGAGAAGCGCATCGAGATCGCGCCGCTGGCCTTCATGCGCGGGCGGACGCTTTCCTCGGCCTTCGTGGTCTTGGACGAGGCGCAGAACGCCACGACCATGCAGATGAAGATGTTCCTCACCCGGCTGGGCGAGGGCAGCCGCATGGTCATCACCGGCGACCGGACGCAGGTGGACCTGCCGCGCGGCACCGCCTCGGGCCTCGCCGATGCCGAGCGCATCCTCAAGGGGGTGAAGGGCGTGTCGTTCAGCTACTTCACCGCCAAGGACGTGGTGCGCCATGCGCTCGTCGCCCGGATCATCGAGGCCTATGAGGCCGAAGGCGAGGGCTGAGCGGTTGCCGGCGCGCGCCGTCGCCGCTATGGCGCCGGAGATGGAACCCTTCGCCGATACCGTGATCGAGGACGACCGCTGGGAGGAGCTGAACCTTCCCGCCCTGGCCGACCGCGCCGGCCGCGCCACGCTCGCGGCGCTCGGACTGGCGGCCGAGGGTTTCCAGATCGTGGTCATGGGCTGCGACGACGCCCGCATCGCGGTGCTGAACGCCGATTTCCGCGGCAAGCTTTCCGCCACCAACGTGCTTTCCTGGCCTGCCGAGGAGTTGGCCCCGGAACTCGAAGGCGGCGCACCGGACCTGCCGGAACCCGGCAGCGCCGAGGATCCCCTGCCCTTGGGCGACATCGCCATCGCCTGGGAGACCTGCCAGCGCGAGGCGGCGGAACAGGGCAAATCCCCGGCCGACCACGTCACGCATCTGCTGGTCCATGCGACGTTGCACCTGCTCGGCTACGACCATCTGCGCGACGCGGATGCGGCGGTGATGGAGGCGCTGGAGGTGCGCGTACTGGACAAGCTCGGTATCGCAGACCCATATTAGAGGCTTCCCGGCCCGCGATGCGGACCAGATCGGACAAAGGACAGATGGGCAGTAGTGACGGCGGGTCCACCGCAGGTGCGGAAGACGACCCCGGAGACGGACCTCAGGATCGGGCGCGCGGTCTTCTGGGGAGGTTCTTCGCGCGCAAGCAGCCGCCGAACTCCGAAAGCAATCCCGCCGCCGGCAACCCCTCGACCACGCCTGCGCAGGATCCGGCCCTGCCCGGCCTTGCCAATCTGCGCAAGCTTCGCGTCGATGACGTGGCCATTCCCAAGGCCAGCGTCGTGGCCATTCCGCTGGACATCACCCGCGACGCGCTGGTGGCAGCGTTTCGCGAGCACGGTTTCTCGCGCCTGCCGGTCTATAAGGGCACGCTCGACCATCCGCAGGGTCTGGTCCTGCTGAAGGACTTCGCGCTGCAGCACGGGTTCGGCGCCACGACCCGCTTTTCGCTGCGCAAGCTGCTGCGTCCGCTGATCTATGCCCCGCCGTCGATGCCCGCCGCCGTTCTTCTGCAGAAGATGCAGCGCGAGCGGGTGCATATGGCGCTGGTGATCGACGAATATGGCGGGGTGGACGGGCTCGTCACCATCGAGGATCTGATCGAGACGGTGATCGGCGAGATCGAGGACGAGCATGACGATGTCGAGGCCGCGCTGTGGAAGGAAGAAAAGCCCGGCGTGATCCTTGCCCAGGCCACGGCGTCGCTGGACGAGATCGAGGCCGCGACCGGGCTGAAGCTGCGCACCGATGCCGATGACGGCGAGATCGACACGCTGGGCGGGCTGGTGTTCCTGCGCACGGGACGGGTGCCGGCACGGGGCGAGATCGTGCCGCACGAGACCGGGGTCGAATTCGAGATCCTCGATGCCGATCCGCGCCGGATCAAGCGGCTGCGCCTGCGGCTTCCGAGCGCCGCGCCCAAGGCTGCGGCGCCGGAACCGCCGACATTCGGGGCATGAGGCGCTGGCCGCGCTGGCCGGGATGGAACGCGCTGGGCGCGTCCTTCGGTCTTGGCGCGGTGGCGGCGACCGGCCAGGCGCCCTGGGGATTCTGGTTCCTGGCCCTGCCGGCGTTTGCCGCCTTCTTCGCCCTTGTCCTGCGCCTGCGCGCCGGGTTCTGGGCGGGGCTGTTCTTCGGCGCCGGCCATTTCGGCCTGGCGCTGAGCTGGATCATCGAACCCTTCCTGATCGAGCCCGAGACCTATGGCTGGATGGCGCCCTTCGCGCTTCTTTCCATGGGCTTCGGCCTTGGCCTTTTCTGGGCGCTTGCGGCGGCGGCCGGACGGCGGGCGGGGCCTGTCGGGCTGGCGCTCGCCTTCACCGGCGCCGAGATGCTGCGCGGGGTGGTGCTGACCGGCTTTCCCTGGGCGCTGCCCGGCCATATCTGGATCGGCACGCCGGTGGCGCAGGTCGCGGCCCTGGTCGGGGCCAACGGGCTGACGCTGCTGACGCTGGTGGCCGCCGCCCTGCCGCTGACCGGCCGGCGGGCGGGGATAGCGGGATCGGCGCTGCTGATGGCCGGGGCCGCCGCCTTCGGTCTCTGGCGGCTGGACCAACCGGCCGCAGCCGCGCCGGGCGCCCCGCTGGTGCGCGTCGTCCAGCCCAATGCCGCGCAGGACCTCAAATGGGACGCCGAGGCCGCCGGGCGTTTCTTCGACAGGTCGCTGGCGCTGACCGAAGGGACCGGCGCCGCCGATGTCGTCATCTGGCCGGAGACGGCGCTGCCCTATCTGCTGAACAGCGCCCCCAATGCCCTGCGCGCCGTGGGCCGTGCCGGCAGGGGCGCGCCGGTGATCCTGGGCGCTCAGCGCACCGACGGCGGGCTGCAGGGCTGGAACAGCCTGGCGGTGGTGGCGCCGGACGGGCTGGTGACGGCCGTCTATGACAAGCACCATCTGGTGCCTTTCGGGGAATACCTGCCGCTCGGCGATCTGGCCTTCCGGCTCTTCGGGATTTCGGCTTTTGCCGCCCAGACCGGGAATGCCTATTCCGCCGGCCCCGGGCCGATGCGGATCGAGCTGGGAGGGCGGCTGGGCAGTTTCGTGCCGCTGATCTGCTACGAGGCGGTCTTTCCCGGCATTCTCAACCGGGTGGAAGGCCGGGCGGACTGGATCGTACAGATCACCAACGATGCCTGGTTCGGCACCTTGACCGGGCCTTACCAGCATCTGGCGCTGGCGCGGCTGCGGGCGGTCGAACAGGGCCTGCCGCTGGCGCGGGCGGCCAATACCGGCATCTCGGCGATGATCGACGCGCAGGGCCGGGTGCTGGGCGAACTGCCGCTGGGCACTGCGGGAGCGCTGGACATCGCCCTGCCGCCGGCCCTGCCGCCCACGCCCTACAGCCGCTGGGGCGAGGGGCCGGTCCTGGTGTTGCTGGCCGCACTCGCACTGCTGATCCTCCGACGCCGCCGTCTTGACGCTTCGCCGGGTCCCGCGTAACCGGGGCGCCAACTGCCACAACGGCTTCCTGGCGTGGCAGGGTTCATCAACGGAGCGCCTCCCCCATGTCCCGCAAGGATTACGTCTTCACCTCCGAGTCCGTCTCGGAGGGCCATCCCGACAAATTGTGCGACCGCATCTCGGATGCGGTGCTCGACGCTTTCCTTGCCGAGGAACCGACGGCCCGTGTCGCCTGCGAGACCTTCGCCACCACCGACATGGTGGTGGTCGGCGGCGAGGTCGGGCTGACCGACCAGGACCGGCTGCGCGACTACATGGGCCGCATCGACGGCATCGTGCGCGACTGCGTCCGCGACATCGGCTATGAGCAGGACAAGTTCCACTGGCGCACCGTGAAGGTGCTGAACTTCCTGCACGAGCAATCGGCCCATATCGCCCAGGGCGTCACCGGCGAGGACGGGCGCGAGCAGGGAGCCGGCGATCAGGGGATCATGTTCGGCTATGCGGTGGACGAGACGCCGGAACTGATGCCGGCGCCGATCCTCTATGCCCATGCCATCCTGCGCCGCCTGGCCACCGAGCGGAAGGCCGGGCGCGAGCCGCTCTTGCGCCCCGATGCCAAGTCGCAGCTGTCGCTGCGCTATGCCGACGGCCGTCCGGTGGAGGTGACGCAGATCGTGCTCTCCACCCAGCACGAGAGCGAGGCCCAGACCTCGGCCGACATCCGCGCCATCGTCGAGCCCCATATCCGCGCCGTCCTGCCCGAGGGCTGGCTGACCGCGCGGACCCTCTGGCACGTCAACCCGACCGGCTCTTTCGTCATCGGCGGGCCTGACGGCGATGCCGGGCTGACCGGGCGCAAGATCATCGTCGATACCTATGGCGGGGCGGCCCCGCATGGCGGCGGCGCCTTCTCGGGCAAGGACCCGACCAAGGTGGACCGCTCGGCCGCCTATGCCGCGCGCTATCTGGCCAAGAACGTGGTCGCCGCGGGCCTGGCCCGGCGCTGCACGCTGCAGGTGAGCTATGCCATCGGCGTCGCCCGGCCGCTGTCGATCTATGTCGATACCCATGGCACCGGCCTGGTACCCGAAGACCGGATCGAGGCGGCGGTGGGCAAGGTCATGGACCTGACCCCGACCGGCATCCGCACCCATCTGGACCTCAACCGCCCGATCTACAGCCGCACCGCCGCCTATGGCCATTTCGGCCGGCAACCGGACGCGGATGGCGGCTTCTCCTGGGAGAAGACCGACCTGATCGCGGCGCTGCAGGCGGCGGTCTGAGGCCATCCGGGCAGAGAGGGACCCTGCGCGGGCCTGAAGCGAAGCGCCGGCCGGCGATGAGCGCTTGCCTCCTTTTCGTCGGGACGGTGGGGGGCATGACCTGCGGGCCGGGCGCCCCCCTCCCCCATCCCCTCCGCACGAGGGGGGAGGGGAGGCGCATCGGGGTGCTGGTTCCGCTCACTGGCGTGGCGTAAGTGCAGGACATGACCGGCACGCTTCTTTCCCTCGGCCATGGCTATACGGCGCAGGCGCTGGCGCGGCTGCTGCTGCCGCAGGGCTGGCGCATCCTCGGCACCTCGCGCACGCCGGCGCATCTGGCCGCGATGGAGGCGCAGGGCGTGGAGGCGCATCCCTGGCCGGGCGCCGATCTCGCCCCCCTGCTGGCCCAGGCCACGCATGTCCTGTCGTCCATCGCACCGGGGCCGGAGGGCGATCCGGTGCTGGCTGGCTGTCCCGCGATCAGGGATCTCACCCCGGCGGGATGGGTCGGCTATCTCTCGACCACCGCCGTCTATGGCGACCATCAGGGCGGCTGGGTGGACGAGACCACCCCGCCCGCCCCGACCACCGAGCGCGGGCGCTGGCGGGTGGCGGCGGAGCGGGCCTGGCTTGCCACCGGCCTGCCGGTGCATGTCTTCCGCTTGGCCGGCATCTACGGGCCGGGGCGCGGGCCCTTTGCCAAACTGCGTGACGGCAGCGCCCGCCGGATCGTCAAGCCGGGGCAGGTCTTCAGCCGCATCCATGTCGAAGACATCGCCCTGGCGCTTTCCGCCTCGATGGGGCGGCCGTCGCCCGGCTCCATCTACAACCTCTGCGACGACGACCCCGCACCCCCCGAAGAGGTGATCGGCTTCGCCGCGACCCTGCTCGGCCTGCCGCCGCCACCTGAGGTGCGCTTCGCCGAGGCCGAATTGTCGCCGATGGCGGCGAGCTTCTACTCCGAGTCCAAGCGGGTGCGAAACCTGAAGCTGAAGCGCGATCTGGGCCTGAGCCTGCGCTTTCCCGACTATCGCAGCGGGCTGGCGGCGATCCTTGCCGCCGAACAGGCAGAGGGAATGCCATGACCCCGATGATCCGGCAGGCGGCGGGCACGGCGGATTTCGCCGTCGCCGCGCAGTTCATGGCCGCGCTTCAGCGGCTGGACGTGGAGGGCTGCGCCCCCTACGGCATCGGACCCGACGAGGTGGCCGCGCTGTACGGCGACCGCTCGGCCGCGACCCTGGCGGCTACCTTCCTTCGGCCGGACGCGGCAATGTTCCTTGCCGAGATCGGCGGCCGCCCGGCGGGATGCGGCGCCTTTGTCCGCGCGGCGGCGGACCTGGCCGAGTTGCGGCACTTCTACGTCGATCCCGCTCAGCGCGGCGCCGGGATCGGGGCCGGGCTGATCTCGACCGTGCTGGACGAAGCTGCCGCCCGTGGCCTGACCCGGGCGCGGCTGGAAACGGCGGTGTTCCTCGATTCCGCCATCCGCCTCTACAAGCGGCATGGCTTTGTCGAATGCCCGCCGTTCCGCGCCATCGGGCCAGGGATCGACGGGCTGTCGATCTTCATGCGCCGCGATCCGGGCTGAGCCGCCGGCCGGAGCCCTACTTGGCCTTCAGCGCGTCGCGAATCTCTGCCAGAAGCTCTTCGGCGCTCGGGCCCTTCGGGGCGGCGGGGGCTTCCACCTTCTTCGGCATCAGATGGTTCACCGCCCTGACGATCATGAACACGACCCAGGCGATGATGACGAACTTGATGACGGCATTGATGAAATTGCCGACGTTGAAGCGCGCGTCGCCGATGGAGAAGCCTACCGAGGAGAAATCCACGCCGCCGATGATGATGCCGATCAGCGGATTGACCAGGTCATCGACAATGGAGGTGACGATGGCGGTGAAGGCGGCGCCGATGATGATCCCGACCGCGAGGTCGAGAACATTGCCGCGCATGATGAACGCCTTGAATTCATTGAGCATTTTAGCATGTCTCCCTGTGTCGGCCGTGGGCGTGGCACTGTCGTTGCGGGCCCGAGCGGGATCTTGCGGCGCCGGGCTCGCGGAAATTTGCTACAACTTGCGGCGGAAAGTCGAGACGATTGCGCCGAAAGACCCCTTCCGGAGCCCGATGTGCTGACCCTTGCCGATTTTCCCATCACCCTTCGCTGGCCTCCGCGCGACCCTCTGGCCATCCAGCTTTACGCCGCGCCGACGCATAACGGCGTGAAGGTCTCGATCATGCTGGAGGAAACCGGCCTGGCCTATGATGCGCATTACGTCGCGCTCGGCCGGCAGGAGCATGCCAGCGCGGCCTTCCTCAGCCTGAACCCGAACGGCCGGATTCCGGCGATCATCGACCCTCAGGGGCCGAATGGTGCGCCGCTTCCCCTGTTCGAATCCGGGGCAATCCTGCTCTACCTGGCCGAGAAAACCGGGCTCTTCCATCCGCAGGCGCGGCGGTGGGAGGTCACGCAGTGGCTGATGTTCCAGATGGGCGGCATCGGACCGATCTTCGGCCAGCTCGGCCACTATCACGCCGAAGGCGGCCGCGACATCGAAGACCCGCGCCCGAAGGAGCGGTTCAGGGCCGGGTCGGAGCGGCTGCTGCAGGTGATGGAACAGGCGCTGGCGGACCGGGACTGGATCGCCGGCGACTATTCGATCGCCGACATGGCGATCTGCCCCTGGCTGCGGGCGCTGCGCGAAACCTACAAGGCCGCCGACATCGCCGGCTGGGGCGGTCTGACCAGGGTCCCGGCCTATCTCGACCGGTTTCTGGCGCGTCCCGCCGTGCAACGCGGGCTGAAGGTGCCGGCGCGGCCGGCCTGACCGCGCGGATTCAGCGCGGCGCGGCGGCGCGGCGCAGCCGGTCGTTGAGCGCCAGGCCCAGGCCGTGCTCGGGGATCGGGGCGACGGAGACCGTGCCTCCGGGCCCGGCGGCCACGTCGGCGGCACGCAACAGGGCGAAGAGCCGTGCCGCCGCCTCGTGCAGGTCGCCGGTCTCCGACAGGGTGAAGGGCCCCGGTGCGCCGAAGGCGATATGGACCTCGCCGGGCAATGGCCCGGCGGCATCGAGCCGCAGCCGTGCGGCCGGCGCGTAGTGCGAGGCAAGCTGGCCCGGCGCGGTGACTGCGGCACCGGCGGCGCGGGTGGCGACGGGCCGGCCCAGCGCGGCCTCCAGCGCCTCGACCGGCAGGCCGCCGGGGCGGAGCAGCACCGGATCGGGAGTGAGGCCGAGGATGGTGCTTTCCAGCCCGACCGTGCAGGGCCCGCCGTCAAGCACGGCGTCGATCCGGCCCGCCAGCCCTTCCAGCACATGCGCCGCCGTTGTCGGCGAGACCCGCCCGGAAGGATTGGCCGAGGGCGCGGCCAGGGGCGCGCCGGTGGCTTCCAGGAGCGCGCGGGCCAGCGGATGCGCCGGCACCCGCACCGCGACCGTGGCAAGACCCGCCGTCACCCGGGGGGAGAGATGCGGATCGCGGCAGGGAAGGACCAGGGTCAGAGGTCCGGGCCAGAAGGCCGAGGCCAGGCGCTCGGCCTCCGGACCAAACCCGGCGATCTCGCGCGCGCCGGCGGCGGTGGCGGCATGGACGATCAGCGGGTTATGGGAAGGGCGCCCCTTGGCGGAAAAGATCCGTGCCACCGCGTCGTCATTGCGTGCCAGCGCGCCCAGTCCATAGACCGTCTCGGTGGGAAAGGCGACGAGCCCGCCGGCGCGCAGGAGACGCGCGGCCTCTTCGATCCCTCGGGGCGTGGCGGGCAGGATCAGGGTCATGGCGTGACGCGACGTTGGGCTTGCTTGGGTCGGTCGGGGCGGGGCTAACTCTCCGCACCTAGCTTCCTGCCCTGCCGGGCACAAGCGCCCGGTCCGGCCCTCCCTGCGGTGCCCCATGTCCTATCGCGCCCCTCAAGCCGATTTCCGCTTTCTGCTCGCCCATGTGGTGGACTATCCGCAGATCGCCGCGACCGCGCGTTTCGCCGAGGCGGGGCTCGAAACGGCAGAGGCCGTGCTTTCCGAGGCCGGGCGGCTGTGCGAGACGGTGCTCGCCCCCCTGCAGCGCAGCGGCGACCGCGAGCCGGCGAGGCTGGAAAACGGCGTGGTGCGCACCTCTCCCGGTTTTTCCGAGGGCCACCGGGCGCTGGCCGCCGGCGGCTGGGTGGGCGTGGCCGCCGATCCCGCCCATGGCGGCATGGGCCTGCCGATGACGCTGGCCTGCGGGGTGAACGAGTTCATCGCCTCGGCCTGCCTGTCGCTGCATGTCTGCCAGCTTCTTTCCACCGGCCAGATCGAGGCGCTGGAAAGCCATGCCAGCCCGGAACTGAAGGACCTCTACCTGCCCCGGCTGATCTCCGGCGACTGGACGGGGACGATGAACCTCACCGAACCCCAGGCGGGCACCGATCTTGCCGCGCTGCGCAGCCGGGCCGAACCGGCGGGCGACGGCAGTTACCGGGTGACGGGGACGAAGATCTTCATCTCCTGGGCCGACAACGACTTTTCGCGGAACGTCTGCCATCTGGTCCTCGCCCGTCTGCCCGATGCACCGGAAGGGGTGAAGGGCATCAGCCTCTTCCTGGTGCCCAAGCTTCTGCCCGGGCCGGACGGCGCTCCGGGGGCGCGCAACGCGCTGAAGGTGGTGAGCCTGGAGCACAAGCTCGGCCTGCATGGCTCGCCCACGGCGGTGATGTCCTTCGAGGGCGCCACCGGCTGGCTGGTCGGCGCGCCCCACCGGGGGCTGGAGGCGATGTTCACGATGATGAACAACGCCCGGCTCGGGGTGGCGGTGCAGGGCGTGGGCGTGGCCGAGGCGGCGACCCAGAAGGCCCTGGCCTATGCGCTGGAGCGCCGGCAGGGCCGCACCGCCGGGGGCTCGGCCACGATCTTCGGCCATGCCGATGTGCGGCGGATGCTGGCGGAGATGCGGGCGGAGACCTTCTCGGCCCGGGCGATCACCCTGATGTGCGCGGTGGCCGGCGATCTCGCGCGTGCCACCGGCGATGCGGGCCAGGCGGCGCGGGCGGCCTTCCTGACCCCGATCGCCAAGTCCTTTGCCACCGACACCGGCATCTGGGCGGCCTCGCAGGGCATCCAGGTCCATGGCGGCATGGGCTTCATCGAGGAGACCGGCGCGGCGCAATACCTGCGCGACGCAAGGGTGACGGCGATCTACGAGGGCACCAACGGGGTGCAGGCGATGGACCTGGTCGGCCGCAAGCTTTCCGATGGCGGCGAGGCCGCCTTCCGGCTGATCGACGAGATCGAGGCCGGCGCCGAGCTTGCCCGGGCCGCGCTTCCGGAACTGGCCGAGCCGGTCTGGCAGGCGGCCGAGGCGCTGCGCGAGGCGACGGAGGTGGTGCTGGCACAGGCGCCGGCAGACCGCCAGGCCGGGGCGGTCGCCTATCAGCGCGCCTTTGCCCGGGTCCTGTCGGGCCATGTCCACCTGCGGGCGGCGCTGATCGGCGACCGGGGGCGCCGGGTGCTGGCGCGGGTGGCGATCCTGCGGCTCCTGCCGGAGCATACCGGCCTTCTGGCACAGCTGCGCGAGGGGGCGGCCGATCTGATGGCACTGTCCGCAGAGGATCTGCGGGCCTGACCATTCCGCCGGGCCTCCCCCGCGCGGGCCGCCGGAGTTTGTCGCAGGCGGACCACGCGAACCCGTGACAGCGAAGAACAAATCGGCTAAGCGGCGGCAGGGACGGAAGAGGAATTTCGAGCGATGGCCGAACACAAGCCGGGCAGCATGAACATCACGGTTCAGGAAAAGACGTTCGAGGGATTCGTGCGCATGGTGACCCGTGCGGTGATCCTGATCTTCGCCATCCTGATCTTCATGGCCCTGGCCAACGCCTGACGCCCGGCGCCTGATCATGTCCCTTCGCCGTCTGGTCCTTTGCCTTGCCGCCGCGCTCGGGCTGGCCGCCTGCAGCACCGCCGAGCCCGTCTGGGCGCCGGACGAGGCGGTGGCGGCAGCGCGCTATGTCTCCGACGAGCCGACCTCGATCACGCTCTACACCGTGATCTCGACCCGCAGCAAAGCCGGGGCCCATGCGGGACTGCTGATCAACGGCAGCCAGCGGGTGATGTTCGATCCGGCCGGCACCTGGCACCACCGCAGCCTGCCCGAGCGCAACGACGTGCATTTCGGCATGACGCACAAGGCGCAGAGCTTCTACATCGACTACCACGCCCGCGAGACCTTCGACGTCGTGGAGCAGACGCTCATCGTCCCGCCGGAGATTGCCGAACTGGTGATGCAGCGGGCCATGGAATATGGCGCGGTGCCCAAGGCGCAATGCACCGTGGCCATCAGCCGGGTGCTGCGCGGCGTTCCGGGCTTCGAGAACCTGCCGCAGACCTGGTTCCCCAAGGTGCTGATGAAGGCTTTCGCCACGATTCCCGGGGTGACATCGCGGACGATCACGGATGACGACGCGGACGACAACCACGGCGTGCTGATCGTGCAGGCGGGCGATCCGCGTCTGGAATAGGGCTTGCGCCTGATCCGTGGCATTCCCGAGGCACATCGCCGGGCGGCGGCGGTGCTGTTCTGGCAGGCCTTCGGCCCCAAGCTGGCGCGGATCATCGGCCCGACGGACCGGGCGCTGGCGTTTCTGGAAAACAACATCCACCTGGACCGGGCGATCGGGGCGCTGGATGACGATGGCCGGCTTCTCGGCCTTGTCTCCTACCAGACGCCGGAGGGCGGCTTCACCCAGATCAGCTTCGGCCGCCTCGCCGCCGGTTATGGCTGGACCGGCGCGTTGTGGCGGGGGCTGGCGCTGCGGATGATCACCCGCAGGGCCGGAGACACGCGCTTTCTGATCGACGGTCTCTGCGTATCCGCCGACCGGCGCGGACAGGGCATTGGCTCGCGCCTTCTGGCCGAGGTCGCGGCGCTGGCGGGCGAGCTCGACTATGCCGAGGTGCGTCTGGACGTGACGGACACCAATCCCCGCGCCCGGGCGCTTTACGCACGGCTCGGCTTCGTACCGTTGCGCACCGAGCGGCTGCGGCTTCTGCGCCCGGTCTTCGGCTTTGCCGCCGCCACGACCATGGCGCGACCGGTCGCGGACTGGCCCGCGCCGCGCCCGGTCGGCTGAGGCGGTTCACTCGGGCGGGCGGTCGTCCCAGTCCTTGCGCAGGATGCGCCAGGCGGCGCCGCGCGGATCCTCGAACTGGCCGGAGCGCAAGGCCCAGACGAAGGCCGCGAGGCCGAGAACCCCCATCACCAGCGAGACCGGGATCAGGAGCGTGAGGATTTCCATCGCGGCAGCCTCAATGCGTTGAGCGAGACGGTGATCGAGGATAGCGACATGGCCAGCGCCGCCGCAAGCGGCGTGGCCGCGCCGGCCAGCGCCACCGGCACGGCGATCAGGTTATAGGCGCCGGAGATGAGGAAATTCTCCACGATCCGCCGCCGCGCGACGCGGGCGACGCGCAGCGCGAAGGGCAGCGCGCCGAGATCGCGGCCGAGAAGCACGATGTCGGAGGCGGCGCGCGCCGCATCGAGCGCCGAGGCCGGCGAGATCGAGACATGGGCGCCGGCGAGCGCCGCCGTGTCGTTGAGCCCGTCGCCGACCATCAGCACCTTGCGCCCTTCGCCGGCCAGCGCGGCGATACGGGCGGCCTTGCCTTCGGGGGTCATCCCGGCCTCCCATTCCGCGATGCCCAGCGCCTCCGCCAGCGCCGCCACCGGACGGGCGGTGTCGCCCGACAGAAGGATGGTGCGGAAGCCCCGCGCGGCGAGGAGCGCCACCGCCTTTTCCGCGCCCGGCCGCAGCCGGTCGGTGAAGCGGAAGGCATGGGTGCGGCCGTCGAGAGAAAGATAGGTGGCGGTGCCGTCCACCTCCTCGGCCCCCACCCAGGCGGCACGGCCGAGCCGGACACGGCGCCCCTGCCACTGCCCCTCGATCCCGTATCCCGGCACCTCGCGGACATCGCTGACCCGGGCCTTCGGGCCGGCGGTCTCGGCAAGGGCGCGGGCCAGGGGATGGGCAGAGCCGGCGGCCAGGCCGCAGGCGACGGCCCGCGCCGTCGCGTCGGCCGCGTCCAGCCCCTCGGGCACCGGCGCGCCGAGGGTCAGCGTGCCGGTCTTGTCGAAGACCACCTGCGCCG
>CAZRQN010000072.1:12667-14054 GCA_964602115.1 uncultured Rhodobacterales bacterium | reverse complement strand
ACGACCTGACCCCCGAAGCCGTGCCGCTCAGCCAGCGCGCCAGGATGGCGCGGCCGCGACCTTATCTGGACGATCTGAACCCGCCACAGAAGGCCGCAGTGGTAACACTTGATGGCCCGCTGCTCATGTTGGCGGGCGCGGGCACCGGCAAGACCAAGGCGCTCATGGCGCGGATTGCGCATTTGGTCACGGAGGAACGTGCGGCACCGCGCAATATCCTCGCAGTGACCTTCACCAACAAGGCAGCGAAGGAGATGCGGCTTCGGCTTGAGAATACCCCGTTCAACATCAGAGAGCCCGTAGAGTGGATGGGCACATTCCACTCGATTTCGGCCAAGCTCCTTCGCCGCCACGCCGAACTTGTCGGGCTGAAGTCCAGCTTCACCATCCTCGACACCGACGACCAGCTGCGGCTGATGAAACAGGTCATCCAGGCCGCCGATATCGACGAGAAGCGCTGGCCGGCGCGGATGCTGGCCGGGATGATCGACGGCTGGAAGAACCGGGCGCTGATCCCTTCCGCCGTGCCCGGGGCGGAGGGCGCCGCCTTCAACAACGTGGGGACCGAACTTTACGAGGCCTATCAGAACCGCCTGAAGACCCTGAACGCGGTCGATTTCGGCGACCTCATCCTTCACACCGTGACGATCTTCCAGAACTACCCGGACGTTCTGGCGCGATACCACGAGAAGTTCCGCTACATCCTTGTGGACGAATACCAGGACACCAACATCGCCCAGTATCTCTGGCTGCGGCTGCTGGCGCAGGGGCACCGCAACATCTGCTGCGTGGGGGATGACGACCAGTCGATCTATGGCTGGCGGGGGGCCGAGGTGGGCAACATCCTGCGCTTCGAGAAGGATTTTCCCGGCGCCACGGTGATCCGCCTCGAACAGAACTACCGCTCCACCCCGCATATCCTCGCCGCCGCCTCGGGCATCATCGCGAAGAACGAAAGCCGCCTCGGCAAGACGCTGTGGACCGAGGCGAGGGAGGGCGAGAAGGTCCGTCTCATCGGCCATTGGGACGGTGAGGAGGAGGCGCGCTGGATCGGCGAGGAGGTGGAGGCGCTGCAACGCGGCACGCGCGGCCGCGCCCCGCTGTCGCTCGACGGCATGGCGATCCTTGTCCGCGCCTCGCACCAGATGCGCGCCTTCGAGGACCGTTTCCTGACCATCGGCCTGCCCTATCGCGTCATCGGTGGGCCGCGCTTCTACGAGCGGCAGGAGATTCGCGATGCCATGGCCTATTTCCGCCTCGCCGTTTCGCCCGAGGACGATCTGGCCTTCGAGCGGGTGGTGAACACGCCGAAACGCGGGATCGGCGAGAAGGGGATGGCCGAGATCCAGCGCCGCGCCCGTGCCGGGGGGATGACGCTGCTCGATGC
>CAZRQN010000072.1:0-12567 GCA_964602115.1 uncultured Rhodobacterales bacterium | reverse complement strand
GGATGGCCGAGATCCAGCGCCGCGCCCGTGCCGGGGGGATGACGCTGCTCGATGCGGCGCGCGGCATGCTCGCCCGGCGCGAGATCGGCGGCCGGGCAGCGGGCGAACTGCGCGCCTTCGTCGAGGGGGTGGACCGCTGGCATCTGGCGGTGCTGCGCGAGGGCGAAAGCCACATCCGCCTGGCCGAGATGATCCTGGAGGAGAGCGGCTACACGGCGATGTGGCAGAACGACAAGACGCCGGAGGCGCCGGGGCGGCTCGAAAACCTCAAGGAACTGGTCAAGGCGTTGGAGAACTTCGACAATCTCCAGGGTTTCCTGGAGCATGTCGCCCTCATCATGGACAACGACAGCGAGGCGGCAGAGGAAAAGGTCACGGTGATGACCCTGCACGCGGCCAAGGGGCTCGAATACCCCGTGGTCTTCCTGCCCGGCTGGGAGGACGGGCTGTTCCCCAGCCAGCGCTCCATGGACGAGAGCGGCAAGAAAGGGTTGGAGGAGGAGCGCCGGCTTGCCTATGTCGGCATCACGCGGGCCGAGGAGCTTTGCACCATCAGCTTCGCTTCCAACCGCAGGGTCTATGGCCAGTGGCAGAGCCAGATGCCCTCGCGCTTCATCGACGAACTGCCCTCGGCCCATGTCGAGGTGCTGACGCCTCCGGGTCTGGCCGGCGGGGCCTATGGTGCGGCGGGGGCCTATGGCGGCGGCTTTGGCGCGTCGATGCAGGACCGGGCGGCGCGGGCGGATGTTTATAACTCCCCCGGCTGGGCGCGGCTGCAGACGCGGGCGGCGCAGCGCGGCATGGCGCAGCCGCAGGAGGCGCGGCATGTGGTGATCGACGCCGGGGCGGTGTCGCCCTATGACGAGGGCGACCGGGTGTTCCATGCGAAATTCGGTTACGGCACCGTGACTTATGTCGAGGGCGACAAGCTCGACGTGCGCTTCGACCAGACGGGAATGAAGAAGCTGGTGGCGAAATTCGTCACCCCGGCGCAGCAGGCAGGCGAGGTGCCGTTCTAGCGTCTGGCCAGGCGGTCGAGCCCGGCGAAGGCGAGCCCCGCCAGCAGCCCCCAGAACGCCGCCCCCACGCCCCAGACCGCCACGCCCGAGGCGGTGACCGCCAGCGTCACCCCGGCGGGAAAGCGCGTCGCCGGGGCGGCGAAGGCGGCGCCGGCGGCGCCGGTGAAGGTGCCAAGCAGCGCCAGCGCCACCACCGCCGCGATCAGCTCGGCCGGCAGCGCCGCCAGCGTCGCGATCACCAGCGGCCCGAGCGCGGCAAGCGCGACCCAGGTCGCGGCGAAGGGGATCGCCGCCTTCCAGCGCTCGGCCGGGTCGGGATCGGTGTCCGGCCCCATCACCAGCGCCGCCGTGATCGCCGCCATCGAGATCGGATGCGCGCCGGCGAGGGCGCCGAGCGCCGACAGCCCGCCGGTCACCGTCAGCGCCGGCACCACCGGTGCGGGATATCCATGAGCGCGCAGCGTGGCAAAGCCGGGCAGGTTCTGCGAGGCCATGGTGACGAGGTAGAGCGGCAGCGACAGACCCACCGCCACCTCCCAGCGGAAGGCCGGCACGATCAGGGTCAGGCCCGGGCCTGACCAGTCGCCAAGCGGCTTGGCGCTGCCAGTCAGGAAGGCAAGGGCGATCCCCAGCGCCAGCGCGCCCAATACGGCAAGTGCCGGATTCTTCAGCCGGATCGCGGCGAAGGCCAGGACCATCGGCAGCACCAGGCCGGGCTGCGCGGCCGCTGCCGCCGGCAGTTTCAGGCAGAAGGGCAGCAGCACGCCGGCCAGCATCCCTGCGGCGATCGCGTCGGGGATCATCGCCACCGCCCGGCCGAGCGGCCGGATCAGGCCGGTGGCCACGGTCAAGAGGCCGGCGGTCAGGAACGCGCCCGCAGCCTCGGCCATGGTGATGCCGCTGGTGGCCACGATCAGCGCCGTTCCCGGTGTGGACCAGGCCAGCACCACCGGCACCCGCGACCAGAGCGACAGGCCGAAACTTCCCACCGCCTTGGCCAGGCAGACCGCAGTGACCCAACTCGTCGTCTGCGCCGGTGAGGCGTTCACTGCCGCCGCTGCGGCGAGGACCAGAGCGATGGTCGAGCCGAAGCCGATCAGCGCCGCGACAAGCCCGGAGGTGACGTGGGAAAGGCGCATGACGGCTCCGTGACCGGAGCGTCGTAGCGGGGTGCCGTGGCGAAGAAAAGGGGGCGGCGGCGCCAGGGAGGAGGAGGGCACCGCCGCCGGTATCGTCAGCCCCAGGGAGGAGGAGGGGGCCGTCCGATGGCAGGTCCGGGCGCATCGGCCCGGGGAATTCGGTGGCGGCGATGCCAGGGAGGAGGAAGGCATCGCCGCCGGTTTCGATGGACCCCAGGGAGGAGGAGGGGGCCCGCCGAACTTGGTGGAGAGGGCGCGATGGCGCCGGTCTCTCCGGTCAGGACCGGCGGCACGCCGGGAGGAGGTGGCGTGCCGCCGCTCTTGCGAAGGCCCCTATGGGAGGAGGATGGGGCCCCGCAGGAAGCTCACTTGGTGCCGTAGGCCGCTTCGCGGGCCACGTCGGCAATCTGGATCTGGGCGATGCCCAGGTCGGACAGTTCGCGCTCGGTCAGCGCATTGAGTTCGCGGAACGTGCGGGCATAGACCGCGCGGCGACGCTGGGCCGCTTTCAACTCGGCCACGGTCGCCACCAGGCGGTCCCACAGGCCGAAGGAACGTTTCGCACTCAGGTTCACATAGGTCATTTGTAGCCTCACTTTCTTTGCTCGGCGGCTTGGTTCCCGCTCTGTTGACGCAAACATGGGCCTCATGCTGCAACTGCACAATAACCCGTTGCGCAATGCTGCCATGCAGCATCGGCATGGCTTACCTGAGGGAAATATCATTCGTTTTCTGTAGCTTCGCCAGAAAATTGGGCATTCCGCCCATGAGGCCTTGCCTGTTGCCCCCGCAGAGACAAGGTTGCTCGCGAAAGTGGCGGCGGGAGTACGGGGATGTCGGAACGGTCCGTGATTCTGGAGGCGCTCGGGCGGATCGGCCTTCCCGGCGGAGGTACTTTCGTCAGCCGCGACCTGATTCGCGCCCTGTCGGTGGAAGCCGGCACGGTGCGTTTCGTGATCGAGGCCGCCACGGCGGAAGAGGCTCGCGCGCTCGCCCCCGCGCAGGCGCAGGCCGAGGCGGCATTGCGCGCCCTGCCGGGCGTGGCTTCGGTGCAGGTGGTGATGACCGCGCCCGCGGCGCCCAAGGCGCCCCCCGCGCTGAAGATCGGCCAGCACCCGACGCCGCAGCAGGGCGGGCCGCAGCGGGTGAGCGGCGTGGACCGGATCATCGCGGTGGCCTCGGGGAAGGGTGGCGTGGGGAAATCCACGGTGTCCTCGAATCTCGCAGTGGCGCTGGCCCGGCAGGGTCGCCGGGTCGGGTTACTGGATGCTGACATCCACGGACCCTCGCAGCCGCGCATGATGGGCGTGTCGGAGCGGCCCAAGAGCCCGGACGGCAAGACGATCATCCCGCTCCAGGCCCATGGAGTGACGATGATCTCCATCGGCCTGATGCTGAAGGAGGACGAGGCGGTCATCTGGCGCGGGCCGATGCTGATGGGGGCCTTGCAGCAGCTTCTGACCCAGGTGGACTGGGGAAAGCTGGATGTGCTGATCGTCGATCTGCCGCCGGGCACCGGCGATGTGCAGTTGACGCTCTGCCAGCGCACGGCGCTGACGGGGGCCATCGTCGTCTCCACGCCCCAGGACGTGGCGCTGATCGACGCACGCAAGGCGCTGGACATGTTCAGGAAACTGAACACGCCGGTGCTGGGGCTGATCGAGAACATGTCGAGCTATGTCTGCCCCAACTGCGGCCACGAGGCGCATCTTTTCGGTCATGGCGGGGTGGCGGAGGAGGCGCGGCGGCTGGGCCTGCCCTTCCTCGGCGAGCTGCCGCTGGCGCTGGAGGTGCGGCTGGCCGGCGATGCCGGCAGGCCGGCGGCCGCCGGAGACGGCCCGGCGGCGGAGGCCTATGCCCGGCTGGCGGCAGGGCTGGTGGCCGGCGGGATGGCCTGACAGCGGGGCGCATCCGGGAGCCCGGGGGCGAATCGGGCAAGCTATTGGAAAATGGGGTTAACCATGCCGGACCCGGCGCCGGGGGGCGTCGGGTCTGCATCCGTTTCCCGTCGGTTCCGCGTCGGTTTCCTGTACCGACAGCGCGTGCGCGGGCGGGGCGGTTGCCGCAACGCGCGCCAGGGCCCCTCCACCCGCAACGCTCGCTTGCCAGAAGCATACCGCTTGGTATGTTTCCTCTGGCGGGGGCCGCAGCGCGAATCGCGGCGGCGCCGGCCCGGAGGCTTCGCAGGATGGCTATCGTCATTACCGCCTTTGAACGCTCGCCCGATGGCGGCAAGGGGCTGGCCCGCGACACGCGCGTGCGTTGGGCGCTGGAGGAGGCGGGACTCGATTACACAGTCCGCCCGGTCAGCTTCGCGGCGATGAAGGAGCCCGCGCATCTGGCGCGGCATCCGTTCGGGCAGATCCCGACCTATGAGGAGGGTGATGTGGTGCTGTTCGAGACCGGCGCCATCGTCCTGCATATCGGGATGCGGCATCCCGGCCTGCTGCCAAAGGACGCGCCGGAGCGGGCGCGGGCGACAAGCTGGGTCTTCGCGGCATTGAACACGGTCGAGCCGCCGATCCTGGAGCTGGCGAATGCGCGGCTTCTGGAACGGGACCGGCCCTGGCAGGCGGCGCGGCTGCCGCTGGTCGAGGAGCGGGTGCGCGAAAGGCTGCGGCCGCTGGCGGCGCGGCTCGGGACGGCGGAATGGCTGGACGGCGTCTTCAGCGCCGGGGACCTGATGATGGTCTCGGTTCTGCTGCGGCTGAGGTCCTCGGGCCTGCTCGACGCTTTCCCCGATCTGGCGGCCTATGTGGCGCGCGGCGAAGCGCGGCCGGCCTATCGCCGTGCTTTCGCAGCGCAGTTGGCCTTCAACCAGGCCACGCCGCAGCCTGCATGAGCGATCCGCCGCCGCCGGATCGCGACGGCACTTGAGAAACGACCGACCGGAGGCGCGAACCCATGGCAGACGACGCTGGACAGACCGACCGCCGCTATCGCCCGGAGGCGCGGGTGATGCAGGGGGTGATCCCCTATCTGGTACTTTCCGGGAAGACCGGGGCGGCCATCGACTTCTATATCCGCGCCTTTGCGGCCAAGGACATCGGGCGGATGGATCTGGATGGCTCACCGGGGCGCTACATGCATGCGCAGGTCGAGATCAACGGCGGGGCGCTGATGCTGACCGACTTCACCGGGCCGGAGGGTGGCGGGGCGGAAGTGCCGGCGCTGGCACAGGGACATCTGCAGCTGGTGGTGCCGGACGGTCAGGCCTGGTGGGACCGGGCGGTCGCGGCCGGCTGCATGGTTCGCGTGCCCTTCGAGCGCCAGCCCTGGGGCGATGACTGGGGGCTGCTGGAGGACCCGTTCGGCATCCGCTGGGCCATGCTGACCCCCGGCCCGCAGACCTGGGCGGAACGGCAATGAGCAGCTCCATCCGCACCTGCCTGTGGTTCGAGGACGGCCGTGGCCCGGAAGCGGCCGCCTTCTGGTGTGCACTGATCCCGGGCAGCCGGGTCGAGCGCGTCTTCCGCTTCGACAACGGCATGGGCGATGCCTCGGTCACGGATTTCGTGCTCGGCGGCGTACCTTATCAGATTCTGGACGCCGGGCCGATGTTCAAGCTGAGCGAGGCGGTGTCGATCTCGGTCGAGACCGATGACCAGGCCGAGAGCGACCGGCTGTGGTACGCGCTGACCGCCGATGGCGGGCAGGAAAGCGCCTGCGGCTGGCTGAAGGACCGCTTTGGCGTGTCCTGGCAGGTCTATCCCCGGCGGCTGGGCGAACTGACGATGAATGCCGACCCGGCGGTGGCGGCCAAGGCGATGGCGGCGATGATGACGCAGGGCAGGATCGACATCGCGGCCATCGAGGCTGCCGTCGCGGCGACGGGCGGCTGAGGGCGCGGCATGCGCAGGACCGGCGGGGAAGGGCGGCCATGACCCGGGTGGCGCGCGGCGAAGCGCGGGCGCGGCTGCTGGAGGCGGCGATGGCGCTGATCCGGCAGCGTGGTTTCGCCGCGACCTCGGTCGAGGACCTTTGCGCGGCGGCGGGGGTGACGAAGGGGGCGTTCTTTCACCACTTCGCCGCCAAGGAAGACCTCGGCGTCGCGGCGGTCGAGCAGTGGACGGCGATGACCGGGGCGATGTTCGCCTCCCACCCCTATCATGCGGCGCCCGATCCGCTCGACCGGGTCTTCGCCTATCTCGACCTGCGCCGCGCCATCCTCGACCGGCCGATCCCGGATTTCTCCTGCGTGGCCGGGACCAGCGTGCAGGAGGTGCATCTTTCCCATCCGGCGATCCGGGCGGCGGCGGGGGAGAGCATCCGTTCGGGCATGGCGCATGTGGAGCGCCACCTGGCCGAGGCGCTGGCGGCCCATCCGGTGGCGGGGGTGACGGCAGAGAGCCTGGCGCGGTTCGTGCAGGTCGCGGTGCAGGGCGGGATCGTGCTGGCCAAGGCCGAGGGCGATGCGCAGCCGGCGCGCGAGGCCTTCGACCATGTGGAGCGCTATCTGCGGCTGCTGTTCGGGCGCTGACGGGCCGCCCCGGCGCCGGCCCGGGAAAGCATGGGAAACCTGTCGCCAAAGGCGAATCAGGCGGGATGGTCCCGGGGTTTTCCGGCGGTGATTCTGCCTCTTTGCGCGGCACTTGCGCCCCTGCGGCGCGGCGCGGCGGCGGTGTGCCCGATTGGGCGGGATTTTACGGGAAACGGCGCGGGCCGGCGGATTCCGCTACATCTTGTGGCGGCTTGCCGGACTGCGGCAATTTATTGGCCTGCCGGAGCCATCTTGGGGGACAATATCTGGTTTCGGGGTGGCGGTCGGGACAATATCTATACGCGACGCCCGCACTTTTCCGTTGCTTCCCATGAATTCCCATGTCATCCCTTTCCTACGGAGACGGGAACGGCACGACGAGTTGGGGCGCAAAAAGACCCCGAACAACGGCAAAGCAGGCTCATACAGGCACCGCTTTCGCCTCCGAACGACAGAGATCCGGCGCGCGGGCGAGCAGACATCCCCCCAGGTGGCGCGCGCAGTCGGACAGCCCGGCGACGGGACAGGGCGGCGGATCGGGCAGTGGCAGCAGCCCGATCCGCCGTTGTCCGTTTCAGGGCCAGGAATGAGGGACGGAACGTGTCCGAGGCGTTCAGGGGCGAGTTCGCCCAGAAGGTGGACGGCAAGGCCCGGGTGTCGATCCCGGCCCCGTTCCGCCGCGTCATCGAGGCCCAGGACCCCGCCTCCGACGGCAAGCGCTCCCGTTTCGTGATCGTCTATGGCGGTGAGGGCCGTGCGTTCTGCGAGTGTTACACCATGGCCGGGATGCGCGGGCTGGAGACACGCATCGCCCGTCTGCCGGTCGGCGACCGGCGTCGCATCTACCTGACCCGCAACATGATCCGCCTGTCGCTGGAAGCGGAGGTGGACGAGGACGGCCGCATCGTCCTGCCCGCCAAGGCGCGGGAGAAGATCGGCCTGCCGGACCTGCGCGAGGGCGCGGAGGCGGTTTTTGCCGGCGATCTCGACAAGTTCCAGATCTGGAGCCGGCCGGCCTATGACGCCGATCTCGCCGCCCAGGCGGCGCTGGCCGAGGCGATCCTGACGGAGGGCGAGGACATGCTCTCGCTCCTGCCGCCCGACGACGCGGGAGGCTGACCGCCGTGGCCCCCGCCGATCCCGCCCATGATCGCGCGCCCCATGTCCCCGTCCTGCTGGAGCCCTTGCTTGCGGCGGTGGCGCCGGTCAGCGGGCTGTGGCTGGACGGCACCTTCGGCGCCGGCGGCTACGCGCGGGGGCTTCTCGCCGCCGGGGCGGCGCGGGTGATCGGCATCGACCGCGACCCGCTCGCCCATCGCATGGCCGCGCCGATGCTGGCGGAATTCGCCGGGCGGCTGGCGCTGGCGCAGGACACGTTCTCCAACCTCGCCGAACACGCGCCGGAGCCGCTCGACGGGGTGGTGCTCGATCTCGGCGTTTCCTCGATGCAGCTCGACCTCGCCGAGCGCGGCTTCTCCTTCCAGAAGGACGGCCCCCTGGACATGCGCATGTCGGGGGACGGGGCCTCGGCCGAGGATCTGGTCAACCGCGCCAGCGAGGGCGAGCTGGCCGACATCATCTATCACTATGGCGAGGACCATGCCGCCCGCCGCATCGCCCGTGCCATCGTCGCCGCCCGGGCCACCCCGATCGGCACGACGCTGCGGCTGGCCGAGGTGGTGGCCTCGGTCCTGCCGCGCGCCAAGCCGGGGCAGAGCCATCCGGCGACGCGGACCTTCCAGGCGCTGCGCATCGCGGTGAATGCCGAGTTTTCCGAACTGGTCGAGGGGCTTGCCGGCGCGGAAGCGGCGCTGAAGCCCGGCGGGGCCCTGGCGGTCGTGACCTTCCATTCGCTGGAGGACCGGATCGTCAAGCGCTTCCTGCATCTCGCGGCCGAAGGCGAGGGGGCGGGCAACCGCCACACGCCCGGGCTTGCCGCGCAGGAGCCGCGCTTCACCCTGACCCCGCGCCGCGCCATCGCGCCCACCGAGGCCGAGGTGGCGCGCAACCCTCGCGCCCGCTCGGCCAAGCTGCGCGTCGCGCGCCGCACCCATGCCGCCGCCCGGCGCCCCGACCCGGGGATGCTGGGCGTTCCCCTGCTGCCGGAACGGAGGGCCCGCTGAGATGCGCCCGCTTCTTTACCTGTCCACCGCGATCGGCCTGATGACGCTGGTGTTCTGGGCCTATCGCGAGAACTACGCCACCCAGGCGACCCTGCGCGAGATCACCAGGCTGCGCGGCGAGATCGCCGATCTCTCCGAGGCGCTGGCCATGCAGCGGGCGGAATGGGCCTATCTCAACCGTCCCGAGCGGTTGCGCGATCTGGTGGCGCTGAACTTCGACCGGCTGCCGCTTCTGCCTCTCGATCCCGGCCAGTTCCAGGCGCTGGACAGCGTCGCCATGCCGCCGCCGCCCTCGGTCTCGGGCCTGTCGATGCCGGTCGATGTCTCGGGCGAACTGACCGCCGTGGAGGACCCGCTGTGACCCGCACGCCGCTGCGACCGCTGGCCCGGATCCTGAGCGCCCGCGCGGCGGGCGAGAACCCCGATGCCATCGAGCGCGAGAACCTGCGTCTGCGCAACGAGGCGATCCGCGACCGCTCGCGCCTGCGGGCCGAAGGGCGTCTGGTCGTGCTGTGCCTGTTCTTCGTCATCGCCTTCGGCGGGGTGCTGGCGCAGATGGGAATGCTGGCGGCCAGCGAGCCCGCCGAGCCCGAGACCGAGCGGCAGACCGCCCAGATCCATTCCGCCCGGGCCGACATCACCGATCGAGAGGGCCGCCTGCTGGCGACGAATTTCCTCACCCACGCGCTTTATGCCCATCCGCGCCAGATGGTGGACCCGGCGCATGTCGCCCATGAACTGGCGCGCATCTTCCCGGACATGAAGGAAGCGGACCTGCTGCGCCGCTTCACCGACGGGCGCTCGTTCCTGTGGCTGCGCCGGGTGGTGGCGCCCGAGCAGATGCAGGCGGTGCAGGAGATCGGGGATCCGGGACTGCTGTTCGGGCCGCGCGAGATGCGGCTTTACCCCAACGGGCGGCTCGCGGCCCATGTTCTGGGCGGGGCGAGTTTCGGGGCGGAGGGCGTGCAGTCGGCCGAAGTGGTCGGAACCGCCGGGGTTGAGGCGATGATGGACGCCCGCCTGCGCGATCCGGCCCAGGCCGCCGTGCCGCTGGCCCTGTCGCTGGATCTGCGGGTGCAGGCGGCGGTGGCGGACCTTCTGCAGGCCGGGATGACGATGATGAACGCCAAGGGCGCGGCGGCGATCATGATGGATGTCCATACCGGCGAGGTGCTGGCGATGGTCTCGCTGCCGGACTTCGATCCCAACGACCGGCCGAACCCGGCGGTGAAGGGCGATGCCTCCGACAGCCCGCTGTTCAACCGGGCGATGCAGGGCGTCTATGAACTGGGCTCCACCTTCAAGATCTTCGCCGCTGCCCAGGCGATGGAACTGGGTCTGGTCAATCCCGAGACCATGGTCGATGCCAATGCCCCGATGCGCTGGGGCAAGCATCTGATCAAGGAATTCAAGAACAAGAACTACGGGCCGCTGCTGTCGGTCTCGGATATCATCGCCAAGTCCTCCAACGTCGGCACCGCCCATATCGCGCTGATGATCGGGCCGGAGCGGCAGAAGGCCTTCCTCGGTTCGCTCGGCTTCTTCAAGCCCACGTCGCTGGAACTGGTCGAAGCCGCCAAGGCCAAGCCGCTGGTGCCCGCCCGCTGGCCGGAGATCGTCACCATCACCACCTCCTACGGCCATGGGCTTTCGGCCTCGCCCATGCATCTGGCCGCCGCCTATGGGGCGATCGCCAATGGCGGGGTGATGATCGCGCCGACGCTGCTGAAGCGGCAGGGCCCGGTCGAGGGCACCCGGGTGATGCGCGAGGAGGTGGCGCGCGAGGCGGTGAAGATGCTGCGCCGGGTGGTCACCGAGGGCACGGCGACGCTGGGCGATGTCGAGGGCTACGAGGTGGCCGGCAAGACCGGCACCGCCGACAAGCCCAAGAAGGGCGGCGGCTACTACCATGACAAGGTGATCAACACCTTCGCCGCCGTCTTCCCCGCCTCCGATCCGCAATACGTCCTGGTGGTGACACTGGACGAGCCGGTGGAGACATCCGGCCCCGAGCCGCGCCGCACCGCCGGCTGGACCTCGGTGCCGGTGGCTGCCGAGATCATCCGCCGCACTGCGCCGCTCCTCGGCCTGCGTCCCCTTGCGCTGCCTCCGGAGAGCGCGCAAGTGGCCGCGGCTGGAAACTGATGCGGCGGATCCATGGGCGAGAGGCGCGGAACTGCAAGTCTGGGGCTGACCGGGCCTGACATCGCCGTCAGCGGCCTGTCGGTGGACAGCCGCAGCGTCGGCAAGGGCGATCTGTTCGCCGCCCTGCCGGGAAGCCGCAGCCACGGCGCCGCCTTCGTGCCGATGGCGCTGGAGCGCGGCGCGGCGGCGGTGCTGACCGATGCCGAAGGCGCGCGGCTTTGCCGGACGGCGGTGGCCGAGGCGGGGGCGGCGCTGCTTGTCGCCGAGGATGCGCGCGAGGCGCTGGCGCGGGCGGCGGCGCTGTGGTTCGGGGCCCAGCCGGCAACGCTGGTCGCGGTGACGGGGACCAACGGCAAGACCTCGGTCGCAACCTTTGCCCGCCAGATCTGGCAGGCGCTCGGCCATGCGGCGGTCAACATCGGCACCACCGGGGTGGAGGGCGACTGGGCGGCGCCGCTGTCCTACACCACGCCGGATGCGATCACCCTGCAGCGCCTGCTGGCCGAGGCGGCGGCGGGTGGCGTGACGCATGCGGCGATGGAGGCCTCGTCCCACGGGCTCGACCAGCGGCGGCTGGACGGGGTGGTGCTGAAGGCGGCGGCCTTCACCAACCTCACCCAGGACCATCTCGACTATCACGGCACGATGGAGGCCTATTTCGCCGCCAAGGCGGGGCTCTTCGAGCGCCTTTTGCCGCCGGAGGCGGCGGCGGTGGTGAATATCGACGATCCTCACGGGACCGACCTGTGCATGACCGCCGTGGCGCGGGGCCATCGCCTGATCCGGGTCGGGCGCGCCGAAGGCGCCGACCTGCGGTTGCTCCACCAGCGCTTCGATGCCACGGGGCAATGGCTGCGCTTCGCCTGGGGCGAGCGGGCGGAGCAGGCGCGGCTGGACCTTGTCGGCGGGTTCCAGGCGCTGAACGCGCTGACGGCGGCGGCGCTGGCCATCGGCGCCGGGGCGGCGCCTTCGGAGGTGTTCCGCGTCTTCGGGCGGCTGAAAGGCGTGCGCGGCCGGATGCAACGGGTGGCGACGCGGGCGAACGGGGCGCAGGTCTTCGTCGATTTCGCCCATACGCCGGATGCGGTGGAGACGGCGCTGAAGGCGCTCCGGCCGCATGTCGCCGGGCGCATCGTCATCGTGCTCGGCGCCGGGGGCGACCGCGACCGGGGCAAGCGGCCGCTGATGGGGGCGGCGGCGGCGGCCCATGCCGATGTGGTCTTCGTCACCGACGACAATCCGCGCAGCGAGGACCCGGCCGCGATCCGCGCCGCCGTGCTCGCCGCCTGCCCGGAGGCGACCGAGGTCGGCGACCGGGCCGAGGCGATCCTGCGCGGGGTCGATGCGCTGCTGCCCGGCGACGCGCTGATGATCGCCGGCAAGGGCCACGAGACCGGCCAGATCGTCGGCACCGACATCCTGCCCTTCGACGATGCCGAGCAGGCAAGCATCGCGGTGGCCGCGCTCGACGGGGTGATGCCGTGAGTGTCGCTTCATTCTTGCTGCAATGCCCTGCTGGGGGAGCGGAGAGTGCGAGACTCCCCGCCCCTTGCCCTTCCGCCGTGCCAGCCGCCGGGACGCGGGCGCTTCCCTCCCCCTCGTGGGGAGGGAGAGGGTGGGGGGCCCCCCGGCCCGTGCGGCAGCGCCCCCCCCCCCCCTCC
>CAZRQN010000071.1:0-14303 GCA_964602115.1 uncultured Rhodobacterales bacterium | reverse complement strand
GTTGTCGAACTTTCCGCCGGCATGGAGCTGGGTCATGATGACCTCGGCCGCCGAGACGCCTTCCTCGGCATGGATGTCCACCGGAATGCCGCGCCCGTTGTCGCGCACCGAGACGCTGTCATCCTCGTGCAGCGTCACCACCACTTCGGTCGCATGCCCGGCCAGCGCCTCGTCGATGCCGTTATCGACGACCTCATAAACCATGTGGTGCAGACCCGATCCGTCGTCGGTATCGCCGATATACATGCCCGGGCGCTTGCGGACCGCCTCCAACCCCCTGAGTACCTTGATCGATTCGGCGCCATAGGCGTCGGGTTTGCGGGCGGGGTCGGCCATGCGGGGAAGGTCCTGTCGGTTGCGCGCGATGTATAGCGTCCGGGCGGCGGATTGTCACGCGCCGGCCACAAGATTTGGGGTTCAGACGAAGGGGATGACGAGGCCCACGAAGATCAGAAGGCAGCCCGACATGATGTTCAGCCGATGCATCGCCGCCGGCGATGACAGCAACTGGCGCGCCCGGCCGAGGAACAGGGCGAGGCCGAGGTTGCCGAGCATCGGGATGAAGGCGGACATGGCGATGATCACCGCGATGTCGGCGGGGGTCAGACGGGCAAGGTCGAAGAACCCCGGCAGGGCGCCCATGTAGAACAGGATCGCCTTGGGATTGCCGATCACCGCAGCCAGTCCGACGGTGAATCCGGCCAGCATGCCCGGCCGGGTCAGCCGGCTGTCGGCCGCCAGGGTTCCCGCCTGCTTGAGGATCAGCAGGGTGCCCATCGCGAGGAAGATCGCCGCCGCAACCCAGCGCAGGAGCGAGAGGAAATCGCCATAGACCGAATGCACCCAGCTGAGGCCGAGGATGGCCAGCAGCGGCCAGACAAGATCGCCGAGCGCAACGCCCACCGCCAGCGGCCAGGCGGCGGTGAAACCTCCAGAAAGCGAACGGGCGATCAGGGCCACCCAGACCGGGCCGGGCACTGCCCAGAGCGCCGCCATGCCGCCGGCATAGAGCAAGAGCTGCCAGAAAGTGACGCTCATTTCAGGGTCAGGCTGCCATCGGCGGCAAGTGTCCAGAACGGATTCATCGCCACTTCCCAGACATGTCCGTCCGGATCGGACCAATAGCCGGAATATCCGCCCCAGAACACCTTCTGCGGGGTCTTCAGCCCGGTACCGCCCGCCGCCAGCGCCGCCGCATAGGCGGCATCAACCTCGGCCTCGGTGGCGAAGTTCTGGGCCAGAGACATGGCGCCGGTGCCGAGAACCGCCTCCGGCCGGCCCTGATCGGCGGCCAGATCGGCCAGGCCGAAGAGCGCCATGACCGCGCCATGCATCTGGTAGAAGGCCACGCCGGGCTGGGTGCCGTGCTCGGTCCAGCCCAGGCGGGCATAGAAGGCCTTGGCCGCCGCGAGATCGGCGACGCCCAGGGTGATGAGCGTGACACGCTGCGGGGTCATGCCGGCATGATCCGCGACACGCCGGCGTCATCTGCAACGGAGAAGCGCTGCGCGCCCTCTGGCAGGCTGTCGAAGAGCGCCGCTTCCGTCCCGGTCATCACTGCCTGCGCTCCCATCCCGTCCAGCGCGTCATAAAGCGCAGCCCGCCGCCCGGGGTCAAGGTGGGCTGCGACCTCGTCGAGAAGCAGGACCGGCGGGCCGCCGAGGTCACGGGCCAAGGCCCGGGTATTGGCGAGGATCAGGCTGATGAGCAGCGCCTTTTGCTCGCCGGTCGAGCACTGCGCCGCCGGCGTGCCCTTGGCGGCATAGGTGGCCGAAAGGTCGGCGCGATGGGGTCCGGCGAGGGTGCGGCCGGCGGCCATGTCGCGGCGCCGTCCCTCGCGCAGGGCGGCGGCGAAGGCCTCGCCTTCGGGCAGGTCGGCACCGTCGGCGCCGGCGATGTCGAGCGCCGCGCGGGGAAAGACCGCCTCCGCCGGCACCGCCGCGAGGCGGGCGACGGCGGCGCGGCGGGCGGCGGAAACGGCATCGCCGCTGGCCACCATCTGGCCCTCAAGCGCCTGATACCAGTGGGAATCCTGCACCTGATCCTTCAACAGCCGGTTGCGCTCGCGCATCGCCTTCTCATAGGCCAGCACCGCCTCGGCATGGTCGGGGAAGAAACTCAGCGCGATGCGGTCGAGGAAGCGCCGCCGCCCTTCGGCGCCGTCGAGCCACAGCCGGTCCATCGCCGGCACCAGCCAGAGGATGCGCAGCACCCGGCCAAGGGCAGTCTGGGTCGCGGCCTTGCCGTTCAGCCGCACCTGCCGGCCCTCGCCGGGCTCGGCCCAGGTCTCGATCTCCTGGGCGCCATCCGGGCCGGTCAGGTCGGCGCCGACCTTCCAGCCCAGGCCTTCTGGCCGGCGCGACAGGTCCTCCGGCGCCGCCCGGCGAAGGCCGCGACCGGGAGAGAGAAGCGACAAGGCTTCGAGAACATTGGTTTTTCCCGCGCCGTTCGGCCCGTGGAGCGCCACGAGACCGGGGGCGAGAGCGAGCCTCAGCGCCCGGTGGCTGCGGAAATGCGACAGCGTCAGGTGCCGGACGGCATAGCCCGACTGCACTTCGGTCACGAATGGATCGGCCCGTCACCACAGGCGAGCGCCGCTTCGCGGACCGCCTCGCTATATGTGGGGTGGGCGTGGCAAGTGAGCGCGATATCTTGTGCCGAGGCGCCGAATTCCATCGCCACGCAGATCTCGTGGATCAGGTCTCCGGCCATCGGCCCGATGATATGCGCCCCGAGAATGCGGTCGGTGGCGGCGTCGGCGATCAGCTTGACGAAGCCTTCGCCCTGGAACACCGCCTTGGCGCGGCCGTTGCCCATGAAGGAGAACTTGCCGACCTTGAAGGCGCGGCCTTCTTCCTTGAGCTGTTCCTCGGTCTTGCCGACGCTCGACACTTCCGGGGTGGAGTAGATCACGCCGGGGATGACGCCGTAGTTAACGTGCCCGTGCTTGCCGGCCAGCACTTCGGCAACGGCCATGCCCTCGTCCTCGGCCTTGTGGGCCAGCATCGGGCCGGCAATGCAATCGCCGATGGCATGGAGGCCCTTGATATTGGTGGCGAAATGCGCGTCGGTCTTGACGGTGCCGCGCGGCCCCATCTCCACCCCCAGCGCCTCCAGCCCGAGGCCCGAAGTGTAGGGCTTGCGGCCCGTGGCGACGAGCACGCAATCGGCCTCCACCGTGGTTTCCTTGCCGTCCTTGCGGGCCTTCCAGGTCACGCTGGCAGTGTCGCCGTTGCGGCTGGCGCCCTGCACCGCAGCCCCGAGCACGAACTTAAGCCCTTGCTTGGACAGGATTCTCTGGAAGGTCTTCTGCACCTCGGCGTCCATGCCGGGGGTGATGGCGTCGAGATATTCCACCACCGTCACCTCGGCCCCGAGGCGGGAATAGACCGAACCCATTTCCAGCCCGATCACCCCGCCGCCGATGACGACCATCCTTTTCGGGATGGATTTCAGGGTCAGCGCGCCGGTCGAGGTGACGATCACCTCTTCGTCCACCGTGACGCCGGGGAGGGAGGAGGACTCCGAACCCGTTGCAATCACGATGCTTTTCGTGCCATGGACCTCGTCGCCGACCTTGACCTGGCCGGCCGCAGGGATGCTGGCCCAGCCCTTGAGCCAGGTGATCTTGTTCTTCTTGAACAGGAACTCGATCCCCTTGGTGTTCTGGCCGACGACATCGTCCTTGTAGGCGCGCATCTTGGCCCAATCGACAGACGGGGCCCCGCCCATCAGGCCCATTTTCTCAAAGTTCTCATGGGCTTCGTGCAGCATATGCGTGGCATGCAGCAGGGCCTTGGAGGGGATGCAGCCGACGTTGAGGCAGGTGCCGCCGAGCGTGGCGCGACCCTCGGCGACGGCGACTTTCAACCCCAGTTGCGCGGCGCGGATGGCGCAGACATAGCCGCCGGGCCCGGCGCCGATCACGATCAGGTCGAAGTCAGCCATGTCTCATCCCTCTGGAATTTGCCGTCCCGCATCCGTCCCGCGCCCGTATGGCGCGCGTCGGGTTTCCGTACCGACAGGGCGCGCCCCGGCGCAACGATTCCTTAGAGCAAGATTGTTGCCGAGGAAATCACTTTGGCGCAGGAAAGCCCCGCTGCCGGCTCAGGCGCGCCGGCTGACCACGGCGATGCCGAGGGTTTCCAGCACCCGCGCCTCGATCCGCGCCGCATCGAGCCCGGCGACGCGATACATGGCTTCGGGGCTGGCCTGGTCGATGAACGTGTCGGGCAGGACCATGCTGCGGAACTTCAGGCCCCGGTCGAAGACCCCGGCCTCGGCCAGGTGCTGGGCGACATGCGAGCCGAAGCCGCCGATGGCGCCTTCCTCGACGGTGATGAGCGCCTCGTGCTCGCGCGCCAGGCGCAGGATCAGCTCGCTGTCGAGCGGCTTGGCGAAACGGGCATCGACGACCGTGGGCGGAAGGCCGCGTCCGGCCAGCGCCTCGGCGGCCCTGAGGCACTCGGCCAGCCTGGTGCCGAAGGAGAGGAGCGCCACGCGACCGCCCTCGCGCATGACCCGGCCCTTGCCGATTTCCAAGGGCACCCCGCGCGCCGGCATTTCCACCCCCACGCCCTCGCCGCGCGGATAGCGGAAGGCGATGGGCCCGGCGTCGTGGCTTGCGGCGGTGGCGACCATGTGGACCAGCTCGGCCTCGTCGGCGGCGGCCATGACGACGAACTCGGGCAGGTTGGCCAGGAAGGCGATGTCGAAGGCCCCGGCATGGGTGGCACCGTCGGCGCCCACCAGTCCCGCCCGGTCGATGGCGAAGCGCACCGGCAGGCGCTGGATCGCCACGTCATGCACGACCTGGTCATAGCCGCGCTGCAGGAAGGTCGAGTAGATGGCGCAGAAGGGTTTCAGCCCGCCGGCCGCCATGCCGGCCGAAAGGGTGACGGCATGCTGCTCGGCGATGCCGACATCGAAGCAACGGCGGGGGAAGCGCTCGGCGAAGAGGTTGAGCCCGGTGCCGTCCGGCATGGCGGCGGTGACGGCGACGATGCGCTCGTCGCCCTCGGCCTCGCGGAGCAGCGACTGGGCGAAGACCTTGGTATAGGCCGGTGCGTTGGAGGCGGCCTTGACCTGCGTTCCGGTCAGCACATCGAACTTGCCCGTCGCATGGCCCCTGTCCGCCGCCGCTTCGGCCGGGGCATAGCCCTTGCCCTTCTTGGTCAGCACATGGATCAGCACCGGCCCGGCCGCCCGCATCCGCGCCGCGCGCAGGACGTGGAGGAGCTGGTCGATATCGTGTCCGTCCACCGGGCCGATGTAGGAGAACCCGAGCTCCTCGAAGAGGGTGGAGCCGGTGGCCATGCCCTTGAGCATTTCCTTGGCCCGAAGCGCGCCTTCGCGCAGGGGCGGGGGCAGCAGGCTCGCCGCGCCCTTGGCCACGGCGCGCAGGGCGTCGAAGGGGCCATCGGCGTAAAGCCCGGTGAGGTAGGAGGACAGCGCCCCGACCGGCGGGGCGCTCGACATTTCGTTGTCGTTGAGCACGACGAAGAGGCGCTTGCCGAGATGGCCGGCGTGATTGAGCGCCTCGAAGGCCATGCCGGCGCCGATGGCGCCGTCGCCGATCACCGCGATGGCATCGCCGCCCTCCTGCCCGAGGTCGCGGGCCAGCGCGAAGCCGAGTGCCGCCGAGATCGAGGTGGAGGAATGCGCCGCGCCGAAGGGATCGTAGGGGCTTTCGCTGCGCTTGGTGAAGCCGGAGAGCCCGCCCTCCGTCCGCAGGGTGCGGATGCGGTCGCGGCGGCCGGTGAGGATCTTGTGGGGATAGCACTGGTGCCCCACGTCCCAGATCAGCCGGTCGCGCGGGGTGTCGAAGACGGCATGCAGCGCCACCGTGAGTTCCACCACCCCGAGCCCGGCGCCGAGATGGCCGCCGGTGACGGAAACGGCGGAGATGGTTTCCGCGCGCAGCTCGTCGGCCAGTTGCCGCAGCTCGCGGTCGGTGAGGGCCTTGAGGTCCTGCGGGTTCTTCACCCGGTCAAGGAGCGGCGTGGCGGGGCGGTCGGACATCGGCAGGACCTCAGGACTGACGCGCGATAACGAAGCGGGCGAGCGCCTTCAAGTTCGCCGCCCTGTCTTCATAGACCGTCAACGCCCTCTCTGCATCGGCAATGAGGGCGGCCGCCTTCGCCCGGGCACCGGAAAGGCCGAGAAGGGAAACGAAAGTCGCCTTGCCGGCGGCCCCGTCCTTGCCGACGCGCTTGCCCAGCCGCTCCTCGTCGCCGGTGGCATCGAGGATGTCATCGGCGATCTGGAAGGCAAGTCCCACCGCGCGGGCATAGGCGGCCAGCGGGGAAGGGTCCGCGCCCGCGATCACCGCCCCGGCTTCGGCCGACCAGCGGATCAGCGCCCCGGTCTTGCCGGCCTGCAGCGCCTCGATCTCGGAAAGGGACAAAGGGTCCGCCGCCGTTTCTGCGGCGATGTCGGCGGCCTGGCCCCCGACCATCCCCCCGGCGCCGGCCGCACGGGCCATGCTGGCGGACAGCTCAAGGCGGGTCACGGCACTGCCGAGCGCGGGATCGGCGAGAAGCGCGAAGGCCAGCGCCTGGAGCGCGTCGCCGGCGAGGACCGCCGTGGCCTCGTCCCATTTGCGGTGGACGGTGGGCTGGCCGCGCCGCAGGTCGTCGTCGTCCATGCAGGGCAGGTCGTCGTGGACAAGGCTGTAGGCATGCATCGCCTCGATCGCCGCCGCAGCTGCTTCGGCGCGTTCGGGCGGCAGGCCGTGGATGGCGGCGCTTTCCAGCACCAGAAAGGCGCGGATGCGCTTGCCTCCGGTGGCGGCGTAGCGCATCGCCTGAACCACCGGCGCTGCGCCCAGTCCGGCCAGAGCGAGGTCGAGCCGCGCCTGCACCCGCGTCTGGGCCGCCGCAAGCGCCGCCTCGAAACTCACATCCCCTCCGCCGGCACGGTGCCGGTGGCCCGGCCCTCCTGGGCGCGGATCATTTCCACCCGTTCTTCGGCGGCCTTGAGCCGGGCCTCGCAATGGGCTTTCAGCGCCGCGCCGCGCTCGTAGAGCGCAATCGAGGCTTCGAGCGCCACATCGCCCTTCTCAAGCTGCGAGACCACGCCTTCCAGCGCTGCCATCGCCTCTTCGAAGCTCATCTCCGCGACCGGCTTTCCGCTCATCGTCCCCGCCTTTCCAGCACGCCCACATGCGCGGCCACGCTTTCGGCCAACGCGGCGAGATCATAGCCGCCCTCCATGACAGAGACCACCCGGCCGCCGGCATGGGCATCGGCAATCTCGCAGACGGCCTCGGTGAGCCAGGCGAAATCCGCCGCCTGCCATTCGAGACTGGCGAGCGGATCCCGCGCATGGGCATCGAAGCCGGCCGAGATCAGGATCAACTCCGGCTTCCAGGCATCGAGGCGGGGGAGGACCCGCGCCTCGTAGGCCAACCGCATCGCCGCCCCGTCGCTGCCGGGGCGCAGGGGGAGGTTGAGGACCTGGCCATGCCCGCCGGTTTCGGACGGGGCGCCGGTGCCGGGATAGAGCGGCATTTCATGCGAGGAGACGAAAAGGGCGCGCGGCTCGTCCCAGAGCAGGTCCTGGGTGCCGTTGCCGTGGTGGACGTCGAAATCGACGATGGCGATGCGCGAGAGGCCGTGGTGATCGAGCGCCCGTTTCGCGGTGATCGCCACGGTTCCGAAAAGGCAGAAGCCCATCGCCGTCTGCCGTTCGGCATGGTGGCCGGGCGGGCGCGGGGCGACGAAGGCATTGGCGGCCTCTCCGGCCAGAACCGCATCGAGCGCCGCCCCGGCGCCGCCCACGGCGCGAAGCGCGGCGTCCCAGGATCCCGGGGAAAGAAAGGTGTCGCCATCGGCCTGCGCCCAGCCCCGCGCCGGGATCCCGGCCTTGATCGCGGCCACATATTCCGCCGGATGGCAGCGCAGCAGTTCGCTCTCCTGCGCCAAGGGCGCCTCGCGTCGATCGAGGGGATGGGCCGCGAGACCTTCGGCGACGGCCGCCAGCCGGTCCACCCGCTCGGGATGGCCGGGCGGGGTGACATGGCCGGCGAAGGCCGCGTGCGAATAGAATTGCGTTGCCATGCGGCCTTTCCCCTCGGCGCGGGATGCGGTCAGTCGGGTGCCAGCATATAGCCCGAGCCGCGCACTGTCTGGAGATAGCGCGGCTGGCGCGGATCGGTTTCGATCTTGCGGCGCAGGCGGGTGATCTGGACATCCACCGCCCGGTCGCCCCCCTTGTCGGCTTCCTCTCCCGGTCCGACGAGCCGTTCGCGGCTGACCGGCTGGCCCGGAGAGGCGGCGAAGATGCGCATCAGCTGCGCCTCGGTGGCGGTAAGGCGGATCGGCGCGTCGCCACGCCACAATTCGCCCCGGTCGATCTCGTAGCGCACCTCGCCCAGGCTCAGGACCTTGGGCAGGCTGGCCGGGCGGATCTGCGGCACGCGGCGCAGGATCGCGGTGATGCGCAGGAGAAGCTCCTTGGGTTCGAAGGGCTTGACCAGATAGTCATCCGCGCCGGCCTCGAACCCTTCGATGCGGCTCGCGGTCTCGCCCCGCGCGGTCAGAAGCAGGATCGGCACGCCCAGCCGGCTGCGCAGATCCCGGGTCAGCGCGATCCCGTCCTCGCCCGGCATCATCACGTCGAGCACCACGAGATCGAAGTCGAGCCCGGCGAGAAGGCGGCGGGCCTGCGCGGCCGAGCGGGCGACGGTGACGAGAAAGCCGTGGCGCATCAGGAACTTCTGCAGCAGCCCCCGGATGCGTTCGTCGTCATCGACGACCAGAAGATGGGCCTGGGGATCGGTCACGCGCCGCTCTCCTTCAGCATCTGGTACTGCCGGCGCTGCTCGGGGTCCATCATCGCCTCCAGCACCTGCCGGAACCCCGCCACCGCTTGCGGTCCGGCGGCGCGGAAGGCCGCGCGCATCCGCACCCGCTGCGCATCCGAGAGGCGGCGCTCCAGCTCGGCGCCCTTGGCGGTGAGGTGGAGGTTGCGCTCGCGCCGGTCGTCGCGGCCGATGCGCGCCTCGATCAGCCCGTCGTCGATCAGGGTGCGCAGCACGCGGTTCAGGCTCTGCTTGGTGACGCCGAGGATGGCGAGCAGGCCAGAGACGGTGACGCCGGGCGAGCGGTTGACGAAATGGATCGCCCGATGATGGGCGCGGCCATAGTCCATCCCTTCGAGGATGCGGTCCGGGTCCGAGGTGAACCCCCGATAGGCGAAGAACATCGCCTCGATCCCCTTGCGGAGCTGGTCGTCGGTCAGGAAAAGGAGGCTCTCGCCGCCGGGGCCGTCTGCCATGGTGCTCTCCGCTGCCTGGCGTGAAATTACGTCAGCGTTGTTGACATTCCAAGACTCAACTGCTACGCCCCGCAGGATTTTGCGCAAGATAATGTCCGAAGCGGACCTTTCCAGCGCAACATTCGCAAATTCGGGAGGCCGGAATGACGGGATATGATGATCGCGACGGGTTCATCTGGATGGATGGCAAGCTGGTCGAGTGGCGCTCGGCCAATGTGCATATCCTGACCCATGCGCTGCATTATGCCTCGGCCGTCTTCGAAGGCGAGCGCTGCTACGGCGGCAAGATCTTCAAGGGCCACGAGCATTCCGAACGGCTGCTGAAATCAGGCGAGCTTCTGGACATGCCGATCCCCTACACGGCGGACGAGATCGACGCCGCCAAGGAAGCCACGCTCAAGGCCAACAACCTGACCGACGCCTATATCCGCGCCATCGCCTGGCGCGGGGCGGGGCCCGACATGGGCGTTGCCTCGCTGCAGAACCCGGTGCGCCTGGCCGTCGCGGTCTGGACCTGGGGCAGCTACTACGGCGACGCCAAGTTCAAGGGCGCCAAGCTCGACATCGCCAAGTGGAAGCGTCCTTCGCCGGAGACCATCCCTTCGGAAGCCAAGGCCGCCGGGCTCTACATGATCTGCACCATGTCCAAGCACGCCGCCCAGGCCAAGGGCTGCTCGGACGCGATGATGTTCGACTATCGCGGCTATGTGGCCGAGGCGACCGGGGCCAATATCTTCTTCGTCAAGGATGGCGAGGTGCATACGCCCAAGGCCGACTGCTTCCTCAACGGCCTGACCCGCCAGACGGTGATCGGCATGCTGCGCGACATGCAGGTCAAGGTCCACGAGCGGCATATCATGCCGGAGGAGCTGGAAAGCTTCCAGCAGTGCTGGCTGACCGGAACGGCGGCGGAAGTCACGCCGGTGGGCGAGATCGGACCCTATCGTTTCGAGGTCGGCGACCTCACCAGGCGGGTTGCCACCGAATACGAGCGGCTGGTGCGGGCCTGACGGGCCGCCTCAGCTTTCCCTGCCGCGCTCGATCCGGACGAATTCCACCACCCGGCGCCCGCCGGACGGCATGGCCTGCGGCCTTTGCCAAAGGCGCCGCCAGATCACGCCGGCCTCGCGGGTCAGGCGCAGGAAGTATTTCACGCGGCCTCCGTCCGACGGCGTGCGGTGATCGGCGATATGTCGGGACATAGCCATCCTCCCCTGGACTGGGTGCGGACAGCCTAGCACGAAGGGGCGATTCGCGAGACCCCGGCTCAGCCGGCGCGGACGTTCGGCAGGATCACGCGCGCCACCGCCTGGGTCGCATCGACGAAGACTTCCTGCGGGATCAACGCGAGCCCGAGCAGGACGACCTGGGCGCAGACGCCCACCCGCAGCCAGCCGCGAAAGGTGTAGTCGTAGCGCACGCGCGTCGAATGCCGCAGGCCGTGGAACAGGCCCGGCCAGCCGCCCAGGACCGCCAGCCAGATCAGCGCGGTTTCCGACAGGCGCCGCCGGCCGAAGGCCCAGCGGTAACGGTCGATCCCGGCAAGCGCCCAGGAAGCGGCATTGAGGCTGGCAAGCCAGAGCACCATCAGGAAGGCGAGCTTGGCGGCGGTTTCGGGCGGCAGGGCGGCGAGGGTTTCCATGGCGCGGGTCTGTCAGCCGGAAAGGGCAGGTTTCAGGCCGGAACCCGACAGAATCTTGGTATTCCGGAGTCCGTCCTGGTGCGGGCCGGTCCGTCAGATCGGCACGGCCGCGCGCGTCAGGCGCCCGAAAGCCCAGACCGCCGCGTCCGCGACGGCAGGATCGGCCTCGCCGCGATGCGCCGCAGCAATGGGGGCGAGGGCGGGGTCGCCGGAATTTCCCATGGCATAGAGGACGTTGCGCAGAAAACGGTCGCGGCCGATGCGCTTGACCGGGCTGGCCGAGAAGCGCTCGCGGAACGACGCTTCATCAAGCGCGGCAAGTTCGGCAAGCGGAGGTGCGCCGTGGCGATGGGCATAGCCTGTCTGGGAGGCGGCGGCCGCGAACTTGTTCCAGGGGCAGATCGCCAGGCAGTCGTCGCAGCCATAGATTCGGTTGCCGAGCAGCGGGCGCAGATCCGGGTCCACCGGGCCGCGATGCTCGATGGTCAGGTAGGAGATGCAGCGTCGCGCATCGAGGCGGAACGGGGCGGGGAAGGCGCCGGTCGGGCAGATGTCGAGACAGGCGGTGCAGGAACCGCAATGCTCGACCTCCGGCGGGTCGGGGGGCAGGGACAGGGTGGTGAAGATCGCGCCGAGAAAGACCCAGTTGCCGAAGCTGCGGCCGAGAAGGTTCGTATGCTTGCCCTGCCAGCCGAGGCCGGCCGCCTGCGCCAGCGGCTTTTCCATCACCGGCGCGGTATCGACGAAGACCTTGATCTCCCCCCCGCCCTCGGCCAGCAGCCAGCGCCCCAGACGCTTGAGGCGCTTCTTGACCAGGTCGTGATAGTCCCGCCCCTGGGCATAGACGCTGATCGCCCCGCGGTCCGGCCATGCCAGTGGCGCCAGGGGATCGGATTCGGGCGCATAGCTGTCGGCCAGCATCACGACCGAGCGCGCCTCGGGCCACAGGGCGCGGGGATCGCCGCGCCAGGCCGCACGCTCCGCCATCCAGCCCATCTGCCCGTGGTTCCCGGCCGCGAGCCATTCGCCGAGGCGCTCGGAAGTCTGCGGCGCGGCCCCCGGATCGCAGACCCCGCAGGCGGCGAAGCCGAGGGACCCGGCTTCGGCCTGCAGCCGCGCCTTGATCTCCGCGCTCACCCGGCCGCCGCCAAGAAGGCGCGGATCAGGTCGTGGTCCTTCACGCCCGGAGCGGATTCGACGCCGGAGGCGACATCGACCTGCCGCGCCCCGGTCAGCCGGACGGCCTCGGCGACATTTGACGGGGTCAGGCCCCCGGCGAGCATCCAGGGCCTGGGCCAGCGGCGTCCGGCAATGAGCCGCCAGTCGAAGGCAACGCCGTTTCCGCCGGGCAAGACGGCACCGGGCGGTGCCTTGGCATCGACGAGGATCTGGTCGGCCACGGCCTCGAACGTCGAAAGCGTCGCGAGATCCTCCGGCCCGGCGACGCCCACGGCCTTCATCACCGGCAGGCCATGGCGGGCGCGCAGCTCCGCCACCCGCGCCGGGCTTTCGCGTCCGTGGAGCTGCAGCATGTCCAGCGGGACCGAGGCGAGGATCGCGTCGAGCAGGTCATCGCCGGCATCGACGACAAGCGCCACCTTGGCAAGGCCGGGAGGCGCGGCAAGTGCAGCCTCGCGGGCGGCCTCGATCGAGACGCTGCGCGGCGACCTGGGGAAGAAGTTGAAACCGGCATAGGCCGCGCCGGCTTCGGCCGTTGCCGCGACATCGGCCTGGCTGCGCAGCCCGCAGATCTTCACGCGGATCATGCTTTCCCCGCCATCAATCGCGCCGGCGCCGGCGCCCGCCGTTTCCGATGGCGCAAACGCCCTTTGCCCGCAAGGGCGCCACGTTGCGCCGGTCAGCGTTTCGCCGGTGTCAGCAGGGCCAGCACATCGTCCTGGACCTCGCCCTTGGCGTCGCGCAGCGAGGCAAGCTCGCGCTCCAGACGCACGATCTCGCGTCCGCCGCTGGCGGCGCGGCTGCGGTGCTTGGCCTCGCGCAGCCATTCCCAGACGAAGCCGATCAGCAGCCCGGCGATGATTCCGGCAAAGATGACGAGAAAGAGCGGAAGCTCGGCGGCAAAGGGGATGTTGAACACCGCCGCAAGATCCTCGGGCAGGAGCCGCACGGTTACCGGCGCGCGATTGGCGGCGGCCACGGTGACGAGGGAGAGGCCGAGCAGGACAAGCAGCAGATAGCGCAGCCAGCGGATCATGCCCCCAACCCCCTGCCCGACGCCGCCGTCACTTGCCGTTCAGCCGGTCGCGAAGGAGCTTGCCGGTCTTGAAGAACGGCACTTTCTTGTCCTCGACATCCACCGCCTCGCCGGTGCGCGGATTGCGGCCGGTGCGGGCGTCGCGCGACTTGACCGAGAACGCGCCGAAGCCGCGCAGCTCCACCCGGTCGCCCCGGGCGAGGGCCGAGATGATCTCTTCGAACACCGTGTTCACGATGCGCTCGACATGGCGCTGCGTCAGGTGCGGGTTCTCGTCGGCAATCTTCTGGATCAGTTCCGAACGAATCATGCGGCATCCCCCCGGTCGCGCCCGGCGCATTGGCGCGCCTGTGTTTTGGTTGACGCGGACTATAGGCAAGAATTGACACCGTACAAACAGGAAAACCCAATGACATGCGGGGTTTCGCCATCCAGATGACGAAAGGCCCCGGCTTTCGCCGGGGCCTCCCCTGTCGTCAGGCCGCCCGAAGGCTCAGCGCCGGTCGCCTTTCAGCGCCGCGCCGAGGATGTCGCCCAGCGATGCGCCCGAATCGGACGAGCCGTATTGGGCCACGGCCTCCTGCTCTTCCGCGATCTCGCGCGCCTTGATCGAGAGGCCGAGCTTGCGGGTCTTGGGGTCGATGTTGGTCACGCGGGCATCGACCTTGTCGCCCTTCTGGAAGCGGTCGGGCCGCTGCTCCTGCCGGTCGCGCGACAGGTCGGAGCGGCGGATGAAGGATTTCTGGCCGTTGAATTCGACCTCGATCCCGCCTTCCTCGATCGCGGTCACGGTCACGGTGATGACCGAGCCGCGCTTCACGTCGCCCACCGCATCGGTGAAGGTGTCGTCGCCCAGGGCCTTGACGGAGAGCGAGATGCGCTCCTTCTCGACGTCCACTTCGGTGACGGCAGCCTTGACCAGGTCGCCCTTGCGGTAGTTCTGGATCGCCTCTTCCCCGCGCTGATCCCAGCTCAGGTCGGACAGGTGAACCATCCCGTCGATGTCGCCTTCCAGGCCGACGAACAGACCGAATTCGGTGATGTTCTTGACCTCGCCCTCGATGGCGGTGCCGACCGGATGGGTTTCCGCGAAGACTTCCCACGGGTTGCGCATGGTCTGCTTGAGACCCAGCGACACGCGGCGCTTGGCGCTGTCGATCTCCAGCA
>CAZRQN010000070.1:0-14528 GCA_964602115.1 uncultured Rhodobacterales bacterium | reverse complement strand
TACTGATTATTGGAATCTTGGTCTTGTGGTCGGCCCCCTACACGATCTGGGCGGCGGCCCAGGCGGATGACCAGGCCCATTGGAAGTTGTAACCCCCCAGCCAGCCGGTCACATCGACCACTTCGCCGATGAAATGCAGCCCCGGAACGCGTCGGGTCTCCAGCGTGCGGGCGTCAAGCTCCTCGGTATCGACACCACCCAGGGTCACTTCGGCCGTCCGGTAGCCCTCGGTGCCGACCGGGCGCAGTTCGGCGCGGTGGACGCCTTCGGCAAGCCGGTGCAGTGCCGCATCCGGCCATGTGGCCAGCGGTCCCTCGATGCCCGCGCGGGCCACCAGCGCCTGTGCGAGCCGTGCCGGCATCAGCTCGGCCAGCGCTCCGGCGGCGCCCGCCTTCCCGCCACGCGCACGCGCCGCGCGCAGATGGGCCGAGGCGTCCTGACCCCGGGCGAAATCGACGCGCAACGGCTGCCCCTCGCGCCAGTAGGACGAGACCTGCAGGATCGCCGGACCCGACAGGCCGCGGTGGGTGAAGAGGACCGCCTCGTCGAAACTGCGCCTTGCCGCGCTCACGCGGCCCTCGACCGCGATTCCCGCCAGCGGCGCCAGCCATGCGAGCTCCTGCTCGGCAAAGGTCAGCGGGACCAGCGCCGGCCGGGTTTCGGTCACCTTCAGGCCGAAGCTCTCGGCAATCCGGTAGCCGATGCCGCTGGCACCGATCTTCGGCACCGACTTTCCCCCGGTGGCCACGACCACGCGCCCGGCCATGACCGGGCCGCGATCCGTGTCGATCACGAAGCCCTCCCCCTCGCGCCGGACCGACTGAAAGCCGGTGCCGGTCCACAACTGGGCGCCGGCAAGCGCATCGGTCAGCATCCGCACGACCTGCATCGCCGATCCGTCGCAGAAAAGCTGGCCCGCCGCCTTCTCGTGCCAGGCGATGCCGGCGCGGTCCACCCTGGCGATGAAATCCTGAGGGGTGAAACGGCGCAGCGCCGAGAGCGCGAAGCGCGGGTTGGCGGACAGGAAGCGCTCCGGATCGGTGGAGCGGTTGGTGAAATTGCACCTGCCGCCACCCGAGATGCGGATCTTCTCGCCCGGTGTCGGGCGGTGCTCGATGACAAGCACATCGCGGCCGCGCCGCGCCGCTTCGCCGGCACAGAAAAGGCCGGCCGCGCCGCCGCCGAGAATGGCCACATCCACCCGCATGATGCCCCTGTAACCGCGCGGGGCGGCGGGCGAAACCCCCTTGCAGCCCCCCCTGCCCTTCGCTAGACACCGCGCCGAGTTGGGGCGTCGCCAAGCGGTAAGGCAGCGGTTTTTGGTACCGCCATACCTAGGTTCGAATCCTAGCGCCCCAGCCATCCCTTCCCGACACGGCGGACCGACGCGCCGCCAGGCGCCGCCTGGTCGCCCCCCGGGGCCGAAAGCCGAAGCCACCGCCGGGGCTCAGCCCGCACCACCGGCAAGGCAATCCCAGACCACCCGCTGAACCGCCCCGCTGATCTGGCGCAGCCTGACGGCGGTGATTTCCAGCGCGCAACCCGGCAGGACGTCGGACAGATCCGCGAGATCCCCGCGCCCGATACGATCCCGCGCCAGGCTCTCGGGAACCCAGGCGACCGCGACACCGACCGAAGCCATCTCCACCGCCGCCAGGGTCAGCGCCGTCTCGGCGCGCACGCCCATCCGGTGAAGGCCGGTGAGCTGGGTCAGGATCGACCGGTTCATCACCTGGCCGAGAAAGACGTCTGCCGGATAGCCGACATAGTCGAGCATGCCCTGGGCCAGGCCCGCGCGCAGATCGGCCAGCTTGGCGGCGGCGATGACCGGGATCAGCCGGTCGGTGCCGATCACGGCGGTCTCGATGTAGTCGGTGGCGATCGGGTGGTCCTCCGCCGGAAGACGGTAGGCCAGCGCGATATCGGCCTGGCCCGAAAGGAGAAGCCCGAAGCACTCGTCAAGATTGGCCGAGCGCAGGCGGACATGGATGTCCTGGCCCACCCGCGCCACCAGCGAGGGCGACAGCGAGGCGGTCAGCGCATGCTGGCTGGCGATCACCACGCGGTTGCTGCCCTGCCGGTCGCCACGGCGCAGGTCCGAGGTCAGCTGGCGCAGCGCCAGCACGACCGAGGCGATCCGTTCCTTCTGGTCCGCGATGGCCGGACACAGGTGGACGGGCTTGCGGGCGCGGTCGAAAAGCTCGACCCCCAGCGCGGTCTCGATTGCCTTGATCCGCCGCGAAAAGGCCGATTGCGTCAGAAGCCGCCGTTCCGCCGCCTCGGTGAAGGAGCCGGTTTCGGCGACGGCAAGGATGTCTTCCAGCCATTCAAGCCGCATCACACCTCGCAACTTGCGGAAGTTGCATGTTGTGAGACGAATTTCGCATTTGTAAAGCCGGATTGGCCATGCAACTTTCTTTTTCCAGCATGTTTGCCAAGGACAGGCCGATGCATCTCGCCCGGTTTCCCCGCGTCTTCCTCGCCCATCTGCCGACACCGCTGGAGCGGCTGGACCGGCTGAGCCGGGAGCTGGGGGGGCCGGAGATCTGGATCAAGCGCGACGATTGCACCGGGCTGTCAACCGGCGGCAACAAGACGCGCAAGCTTGAGTTCCTGATGGCCGAGGCCCAGGCGATGGGGGCGGATCTGGTGATGACCCAGGGCGCCACCCAGTCCAACCACGCCCGCCAGACGGCCGCCTTCGCGGCCAAGCTCGGCATGGGCTGCCATCTGCTGCTGGAGGACCGCACCGGCTCGAACGATGCCAATTACAACGGCAACGGCAACGTCCTTCTCGACCACCTGCACGGCGCCACGACCGAGAAGCGGCCGGGCGGGCTCGACATGCAGGCGGAGATGGAGGCGGTGGCGGCGGAGATGCGGGCCGCAGGGCGCAAGGTCTATGTCATTCCCGGCGGCGGCTCCAACCCGACCGGGGCGCTCGGCTATGTCAACTGCGCCTTCGAGCTCGTCGGGCAGGCCAACGACCGGGGCCTGGTGATCGACCATCTGGTGACCGCCACCGGCAGCGCCGGAACCCAGGCCGGGCTGATCGTCGGGCTGAAGGCGATCAATGCCGGCATTCCCCTGCTCGGCTTCGGCGTGCGGGCACCGAAGGCGAAACAGGAGGAGAATGTCTTCAACCTTGCGCTGCGCACGGCGGACAAGCTCGGCTGCCCCGGGGTCGTGGGGCGCGAGGACGTGCGGGCGGATACCGACTATGTCGGCCCCGGCTACGGCATTCCCCAGGCCGACACGATCGAGGCGATCCGCCTTTTCGCCGAGCTGGAGGGGATCCTGCTCGACCCGGTCTATTCCGGCAAGGGCGCCGCCGGGCTGATCGACTATTGCCGCAAGGGCCGCTTCCGCAAGGGCGAGCGGGTGGTCTTCCTGCATACCGGCGGATCGGCGGCACTCTTTGCCTATGACGCGGTGCTGGACGCCGGCCCCGGCATCGCCGCCGCCGCACAGTGACCCGATGAACCCGGACCCGAAGGCCGCGCCGCCGATGCCCACAGCCCCCCGTCCGAGGGCCGTGGTCGGCATCATCGGCGGGATGGGGCCGGAGGCGACGGTGCTCTTGATGCAGAAGGTGCTGGCTGCCGTTCCGGCGCGGGACGATGCCGACCATGTGCCGCTGCTGGTGGACCAGAACCCGCAGGTGCCGTCGCGCATCCGATTCCTGATCGAGGGCGCGGGAGAGGATCCGGCTCCGGTCCTGGCCGCCATGGCCAGGCGGCTGGAAGCGGCGGGCGCGGCGGCGCTGGCCATGCCCTGCAACACCGCCCACCACTTCGCCCCGGCGATCCGGGCCGCGATCTCGATCCCTTTCCTCGACATGGTTTCCCTGTCGGTCGCCCGGGCCTCGGCGCTCGCCGGGGCGGGCTCTGCCGTCGGCATTCTCGCCTCGCCTGCGGTCCGCCGGGTCGGGCTGTTCGACGCGCCCTTCGCCGAAGCCGGATTGACGCCGCTTTATGCCAGCGACGAGGTGGCGATGCTTGCGGCCATCCGGCGCATCAAGTCCGGCGGCCCGGACGAGATTGCGGCCGGGACGCTGCGGGCCGCCTCGCAGGACCTTCATTCGCGGGGCGCACGGGTGCAGATGATCGCCTGCACTGAATTCTCGCTGATCGCCGAGGCGGTGGGCGAAGGTGTTACCGCCTTCGACACGCTTGACTGTCTGGTCCAGGCGATCATTGCCTTCTCTTCCAAAATGGCAACAAGCTTTCCCCCTGCCCGCCAGATGACCGGAACGGCCCGGCGGCCCGTCACCATCCAACAGTAGGAGACTCCAGACATGCAGAAATCCACCCTGCGCCTGACGCTCGGCGTCGCTGCGGCCGCGCTCTTCGCCACCTCCGCCCTGGCCGAGGACGTGGTTATCGGCCATTTCGGCAACCCGACGCCCTTCCAGGCCTATCGTGTTGACAAGAAGTTCGAGGAAGCCACCGGCTGGACCATCGAATGGCGCCAGTTCGGCTCGGGCACCGAAGTGATCGCCGCCATGGCCTCCGGCGACATCAAGCTCGCCGAACTGGGCTCCTCGCCCCTGGCCATCGGGGCCAGCCAGGGCGTGGACTTCCAGCTCTTCATGCTCAGCGAGGGGATCGGCACCGCCGAAAGCCTGATCGCCAAGAAGGACAGCGGAATCGCCAGCCTCGCCGATCTCAAGGGCAAGCGCGTGGCGGTGCCGGTCGGCTCGACGGCGCATTTCTCGCTCATGGGGGCGCTGGCCCATGAGGGCATCTCCGAGGCCGACATCACCATCGTCAACCTGCCCGCCGACCAGATCGCCGCAGCCTGGGATGGCGGCCAGGTCGATGCCGCCTGGATCTGGGAGCCGGTGCAGAACCAGATTCTCCAGACCGGCACCTTCATCATCGGCGCCGACCAGACGGCGGCCTGGGGCTACCCGACCTTCGACGGCTGGGTGGTGAACACCGAATTCGCCAAGGAACACGCCGACGAACTCGTCGCCTTCGCCAAGACCTTCGAGGCAGCGAACCAGCCCTATCTCGCCGATCCGGCCAGCTTCTCGCCCGACAGCGAGACGGTGAAGAATATCGCGGCCATGACCGGCGCCGATCCCTCGCAGGTGCCGAACATCCTCAAGGGCTTCACCTTCGTGCCGCTGAAGGACCAGCTCGGCGACGCCTGGCTGGGCAGCGCGCCGGAAAAGATGAAGTACACGGCGGACTTCCTCGTCGCGGCCGGAAGGATCGACGCGGCCATCGACGACTACACCCCGTTCGTCAACACCTCGATCCTCGAGGCCGCGACGGCGCAGTGAAGCCCTGACGTCGCCCTGAAGACTTCCGGCCCGGCGTCCGCGCCGGGCCGGCAGCGCAACGCCGGGGGACCTGCGGAATGGCCTTGAAGATCCGGAACGTGTCGGTCGTCTATCCCGGCCAGGGAAACCGCAAGCCGGTGGCGGCGCTGAGCGGCATCGACCTGTCCATCGACGAGGACGAATTCGTCGTCGCCCTCGGCGCCTCGGGCTGCGGCAAGTCCACCCTGCTCAACCTCATCGCCGGCTTTCTCTCGCCCTCCTCGGGCGAACTGGTCCTCGACGGGCGGCCGGTGGCTGGACCGGGCGCCGACCGGTCGGTCGTCTTCCAGAAACATGCGCTGCTGCCCTGGCTGAACGTGCTGGAAAACGTCGCCTTCGGGCTGAAGATGCAGCATGTGCCGACGGCAAGACGCCACGAGGTGGCGCAGAAATACATCGCGCTTCTCGGCCTCGACGGCTTCCAGCAATCGCCCACCTACATGCTCTCCGGCGGCATGCAGCAACGCGTCGGCATCGCCAGGGCGCTGACCTGCGATCCCCGGGTGATGCTGATGGACGAGCCCCTCGGGGCCCTGGACGCGCTGACGCGGGAAAAGGCGCAGGAACTGATCCTGTCGATCTGGGCCGCGACGCGCAAATCGGTGTTCTTCATCACCCATGACGTGGAGGAGGCCCTGTTCATGGGCACGCGGCTGATCGTGATGTCGCCGCGCCCGGGCCGCATCACCCACCGTTTCGACCTGCCCTTCTCGCGCCAGTTCCTTGCCGGAACCCCGGCGCGGGCGGTCAAGGCCTCGCCCGACTTCATCCGCCTGCGGGAAGAGGTGCTGAGGATCATCTTCGCCGACGAGGAGGCCGCGCCATGAGCGATCCCAGCCGGGACAGGCCCGCACCCCGCCGGGGCGGCATCTTCGCGGCGCTCAGCAAGGGCCGCGCCACACGGCCGGGCGAGATCTACGGCGTGCCGGGTCAGGGCGACACGCTCTGGCTTTCGCTGGGCTCGATCGCGGTGCTGATCTTCATCTGGTGGCTGGTCACCGCCATGGGATGGGTGAAGCCGCTGTTCATCCCCTCTCCCGGGGCGATCCTGCGCAAGTTCCTTCAGGTCTGGCGCGAGGGTTTCACCAACACGCCCTTCCTGGAACATATCGCCATCTCGACCGCCCGCGTCTTCGGCGCCTTCATCCTGGCCTGTCTCATCGGCATCCCGCTCGGGCTTGCCATGGGGATGAGCCCGGCGATCCGCGGCATCTTCGATCCGCCGATCGAATTCTACCGGCCGATCCCGCCGCTGGCCTACCTGCCGCTGATGATCATCTGGTTCGGCATCGGCGAGACCTCCAAGGTGCTGCTGATCTTCCTTTCGGTCTTCGCCCCGGTGGCGCTCGGCGCCCGCGCCGGGGTGCGCTCGGCCGCCATCGAGCAGATCCACGCCGCCTATTCCTTCGGCGCGACGCGCTGGCAGGTGATGCGGCATGTGATCCTGCCCTCGGCGCTTCCCGAGATCCTGACCGCCATGCGCATCGGCATCGGCTTCGGCTGGACGACGCTGGTAGCGGCCGAAATGGTCGCCTCGACCTCCGGCCTGGGCTACATGGTGCTGACCGCCAGCCAGTTCCTGCAGACCTCCACCGTGATCATGGGCATCATCGTGATCGCGGCCATTGCCTATGCCTTCGACATGCTGATGCGCTTCGTCGAACGCAGGGTCGTGCCCTGGAAGGGCCGCGCGTAGTCCTGGGGCCAGCCGCATGATCTATCTCAAGAAGGCGATCCATACAGCCGAGACGGGCCAGGTCGATGTCCGCCAGGCGGTCGAGGCGATGCTGGGCGAGATCGCCCGCAACGGCGATGCGGCAGCCCGCGCCTTCGCCCGCGACCTGGACCGATGGGAGGGCGAGATCCTCGTCTCCCGCGAGGAGATCGCCGCCGCCGGCCGGCTGGTGCCGGAAAAGCTCAAGGACGACATCCGCTTCGCCCATGGCAACATCCGCCGCTTCGCCGAGGCCCAGCTGGCCACCGTGACAGACTGCGAAGTGGAGATCCTCCCGGGACTTGTCGCCGGCCAGCGCCATATCCCGGTCTCTGCCGCCGGCTGCTATGTCCCCGGCGGGCGCTACAGCCATATCGCCAGCGCGATCATGACGGTGACGACGGCCAAGGTCGCGGGCGTGCCGCATATCGCCGCCTGCTCGCCGCCCCGCCCCGGTCAGGGCATCCCTCCGGCGATCCTCTTCACCATGGATCTCTGCGGCGCCGATGTGATCCTCAACCTCGGCGGAGTGCAGGGCGTGGCCGCCATGGCCATGGGGCTTTTCGGCCTGCCCAAGGCCGATATCCTTGTCGGCCCGGGCAACCAGTACGTGGCCGAGGCCAAGCGCATCCTCTTCGGCCAGTTCGGCATCGACATGTTCGCCGGCCCCACCGACAGCATGGTCATCGCCGACCATACCGCCGATCCCCATCTCGTCGCCTGGGACCTGATCGGCCAGGCCGAGCATGGCTACAACTCGCCGGTCTGGCTGGTCACGACCGCGCGCCCGCTGGCGGAATCGGTGATCGCCCGGGTGCCGCAGATCATCGCCGAACTGCCCGAGGTCAATGCCCGCAACGCACGCGCCGCCTGGGACAATTATGCCGAGGTGATGCTCTGCGACAGTGCCGAGGAAATGGCACGGGCCGCCGACAGCTATGCGCCCGAACACCTGCATGTGCAGGCGGTCGATCCGGACTGGTGGCTGAAGCGCCTGCGCTCCTACGGCTCGCTCTTCCTCGGCGAGGAGACGACCGTGGCCTTCGGCGACAAGGCTTCCGGGCCGAACCATGTGCTGCCCACTTCCGGCGCGGCGCGTTACACCGGCGGGCTTTCGGTCCACAAATACATGAAGACCGTCACCTGGCAGCGCGCCACCCGCGAGGCGGCCCGGCCGCTTGCCATCGCCACCGCCCGCATCTCGCGGCTGGAGGGGATGGAGGGCCATGCGCGTTCGGCCGATGTGCGGCTGGAGAAGTTCTTCCCCGGCGAGCGTTTCGACCTGCGCCCGACCGACGACGCCGCCTGAGCCGCGATCCGGCGCCGGACCCTGCTTCAGGCCCGCCCGGAGGCGCCGAGGGCGCGGATGATCTGCCTGGCCCGCGCCCGCAGCGGCGCCTCGGTGGCGCGCAGGATCTCGATCCGGTCGAAACCGCCGGGATCGGCGGCAAGCGCCTGGCGCAGGGCCGCGCCGAAGCCCTGGCGCAGTTCGGTGCCGATGTTGAACTTGCACACCGCCGTCTGCCGCGCCAGCCGCGCCCGCTGCGCCTCCGGCACGCCCGAGCCGCCATGGATGACCAGCGGCAACCGGTGCCCGGTCGCATCGCCGATGGCGGCAAGCGCCGCCTCGTCCAGCCCGGCGCCGGGCGCCTGCATCAGATGGGTGTTGCCCACCGAAACCGCCAGCGCGTCCACCTGCGTCTCCAAGGCGAAGCGCGCGGCTGCGCCGGGATCGGTCGTGGCAGAGGCGGTGCCCCCGGCATAGCCCACGACCCCCAACTCGCCCTCGCAGGAGGCGCCGGCGGCATGGGCGAGGCCGGCCATCCGCGCCGTCAGCCGGACATTTTCGCCAAAGGGCAGCTCGGAGCCGTCGAACATCACCGAAGTGAAGCCCTCGCGCAGGGCCAGCTCGATCTCTTCCGCAGATCTGCCGTGATCGAGATGCAGCACCACCGGCCCCGGGCATCCGTCGGCCAGGTCCCGCAGCATCGCCCCCCAGACCGCCAGCGGCATGTGCCTCCGCGCCCCCGGCCCGACCTGCAGGATGACCGGCGCCGCCTCGTCGGCCGCCGCCAGAGCGTAGGCCCGGGCATCCTCCCAGCCGAGGCAGACGAGCCCGGGCACCGCATAGCCATCGCGCAGCGCCGGTCCGAGCACCTCGGCAAGCGACGCGCGGGTCATCGGAACTTGGCCACCATGTCCATGATCCCCGGGATCGTCTGCAGCTGGTCGGCATGGGCGGGCTGGAAATACTGGCGCAGCCCGCGCTGGCTGAGCCCGCCGAGAATGGTGAAGTAATACATCTCATAGCCCGGCAGCACGCAGCAGGGATGATAGCCCCGGTCGATCAGCACCGTGGAGCCGTTCATGACATGAAACGCCTCCCCCGGGGCGTTCTCCAGGCGCTGGAGCATCTGCAGGCCCGAGCCATGCGGCGGACGGAAGCGGAAATTGTAGGTCTCGTCATGCCGGGTCTCGACCGGCGGGCGGTCGGTGTCGTGCTTGTGGCTGGGAAACCCCGACCAGCCCCCGGCACCGACGGTGAACAGCTCGCTGACCAGCAGCCGCCCGACCCTTCCGTGCTGCTTCGCCCCGAGGATGTGCTTGATCTTGCGGTGGGTCTTGGTCTCGTCCGACCCGTACTGGACCATGTCGATCTCGTCCGCCCGCACGGCAAAGGGCTCCAGCACCTCGGTGAAACGCGCGCCGGCGACAAAGACCTCCGCCCTGTCGCTCAGACAGGTGATCCTGGCCGCCATGCCGGTCGGCACATAGACGCCCTCGGGCTCCCCGTCCCAGACATCCCTGCCCCGCCCGCCCAGATCCTCGTGGCGCTGGCCGCCGACCTCCACCCGCACCCGGCCGGTCGCCGGCACTACGCAGGTCTCGTAGCCTTGCACCGCATGGTCGAAGCTCTCGTCCTTCGCCAGGCGGAGGATGTTGAAGTAGTTGAGCGGCACCAGCGGATGATCGGCGCCGACGATCGGGCGGTTGGCATTGTCATGCGGCGGAATGTGCATCTTCGGCCCCTTCGGCCTCGGGTTCGGGTTCGGGTTGCGCGGCCAGGAAAGCCTCCATCTCCTCTGCGCTCGGGCAGGCCGGGGCGCAGCCGATCCGCGAAACCACGATCGCCGCCGCTGCCGAGCCGCGCAGGACCGCCTCCCTGATCGGCCGGCCCTGCGCCAGACCGGCCAGGACGCCGCCGAGAAAGGCGTCTCCGGCCCCGGTCGGCTTCAGTGCCGGTGTCCGGTAGATGCCGGTCTCGATCCGCCGCCCCTCGGCAAAGGTCAGCGCGCCCCTCGCCCCCATCTTGTAGATCGCCACCGCGCCGCGCGCGGCCAGCGCCTGCGCCAGCCCCTGCCCCGCCTCCGGACTGCCTGCCAGAAGCGCGAACTCCTCGTCGTTGCCGACGACGATGTCGCAGCGATGCGCCGCCCGCAGGCTCTCGTGCCGCGCTTCCTCGCGCGTGACCCAGGAATAGGGGCGGAAATCCACGTCCAGCACGCAGACCGTGCCCGCATTCTGCGCCGAACTCAGCGCCTCGTGGACCGCGCGGCGCGAACCCTCTTCCGCCAGCGCGGTTCCGGTGATCACCAGCGCATCAACCCCGGAAAAGTCCACCGCCCTCACATCGGCGGGCGACAGATCGAAGTCCGCCGCCCCGTTGCGGTAGATCACGCTGGCGCAATCGACCGGGCGCGTCTCGACCACCGCCAGCGAGGTGCGGGTTCCGGGCCTCGACCGCCCGACATGGCGCTGATCGACACCGTAGCGGGCCAGCTCGGCGCGGCAGAAATCACCCACCGGATCGTCCGACAGGCAGCCGAGCAGGCCGGCCCGCATCCCCTGCCGCGCCAGCGCCACCGCGATATTGGCCGCCGAGCCGCCGAGATGGGCGGCAAAGCTGCGCGCCTGGGCGATCCGCGTCTGTGGCGGATCGGCATAGAGATCCATTCCTGCGCGCCCCAGCACGAGGAACCGGCCCCCTCCCAACCGCGCGAGTTCCGCCATCGGTCGCAGCGCCTCCGTCACTATTGCCGTTGCAGGTCAATCCCGGGCAGAATAGTCATGTTGCAAGCGGTTGCAATCGGCTGTGGCGGATCTGGGACGGATGCCGGAAATCGGAATTGGCATCGTCGGCGGCGGTTATATGGGCAAGGCCCATGCCGTGGCCTATTCGGCGGTCGGTGCGGTCTTCGACACCGCGCTGCGACCCCGGCTGGAGATGGTGGCCGCCACCTCGCCCGGCTCGGCCGCGCGCCATGCCCGCGCCTTCGGCTTTCGCCGCGCCGCCCGCGACTGGCAGGAGCTGGTCGCCGATCCCCTGGTCGAGGCGGTGGTGATCGCCAGCCCGCAGGAAACCCACCGCGCCATCGCCGGGGCGGCCTTTGCGCTGGGCAAGCCGGTCTTCTGCGAAAAACCGCTCGGCGCTTCGCTGGAGGCGGCCCGCGCCATGGTCGCGGCGGCCGAGGCGGCGGGCGTGGTCCATATGGTGGGGTTCAACTACCTGCGCACCCCGGCCACCCAGTTCGTCCGCCGCCTGCTTGCCGAGGGCGCAATCGGCCGGGTGGTCTGGTTTCGCGGCGAGCATACCGAGGATTTCCTCGCCGATCCGGCGCTTGCCGCGACCTGGCGCACACGGGGCATGGCCAACGGCGTCCTCGGCGATCTCGCCCCGCACATGATCAACTGCGCGCTGGCGCTGATGGGCCCGATCGCCGCGCTGTCGGCCATGGTGGAGACCGTGCATGCCACCCGCAGCGGACCCTCGGGCCCTGAACCCGTGACCAACGACGACCATGCCCAGATCACTTGCCGCTTCGCCGGCGGGGCAATGGGGCATCTCTATTTCAGCCGCGTCGCCACCGGACGGAAGATGGGCTATGCCTATGAAATCCATGGCAGCGCAGGCGCGATCCGCTTCGACCAGGAGGACCAGAACGCCCTCTGGCTCTACCGCGCCGAAGGCCCGGAGGCCGAGCGCGGCTTCCGCAAGATCCTGACCGGCCCCGCCCATCCCGACTACCGGGCCTTCTGCCTCGGCCCCGGCCACGGCACCGGATATCAGGACCAGATCATCATCGAGGCGCGGGATTTCCTGCAGGCGATCCACCAGCGCCGGCCGGTCTATCCCACCTTCCGCGACGGGCTGGCAGTCTGGGAAGTGGTCGATGCCGCCGCAAGATCGGCCGCCGGCGGCGGTACGGTCGCGGTCGGTGGCGCGCCATGAGCATCCGCATCGCCAATGCCCCCTGCTCCTGGGGTGTCGAATTCGCCGGCGACCCGCGAAACCCGCCCTGGGAGGCGGTGCTGCGCGACTGTTCGGAGGCCGGCTATCGGGGGATCGAACTAGGCCCGATCGGCTACATGCCGGAAGACCCGGCCCGGCTGTCCGATGCGCTGGCGCGCCACGGCCTCACCCTGGTCGGCGGCGTGGTCTTCCGCCCCTTCCACGACCCCTCCGCCTGGGAGGATCTGCGCGATGCGGCGCGCCGCACCGCCCGCGCCCTGCAGGCGCATGGCGCGCGGCATTTCGTGCTGATCGATTCCATCTCGCCCCGCCGCGCCCCCACCGCCGGCCGCGCCGCCGAGGCGGTGCAGATGGACGCCGCCGAATGGGCGGGCTTCCGCGACCGCATCGCCGAGATCGCCCGCATGGGCGCCGAGGACCATGGGCTCATCCCCTCGATCCACGCCCATGCCGCCGGTTTCGTCGATTTCGAGCCCGAGCTGGAACGCCTGCTCGACGAGGTAAGCGACAGCGTCCTGAAGATCTGCTTCGATACCGGCCACCACTCCTATGCCGGTTACGATCCCGTGGCCTTCTTGCGCCGGCACATGGGACGGGTGGCCTATCTCCATTTCAAGGACATCGACCCGGCGGTGAAGGCACGCGCCGTCGCCGCGCGTACCGGTTTCTACGAGGCCTGCGGCCAGGGCATCTTCTGCAATCTCGGCCGGGGCGATGTCGATTTCGCCGCCGTCCGCCGCCTGCTGGACGAGGCAGGATACTCCGGCTGGTGCACGGTGGAGCAGGATTGCGATCCCGCGCTCGCCCTCAGCCCCCGCGACGACGCGGCGGCCAACCGGGCCTATCTCCACGCCATCGGATTTGATTGAGGATCTACATGCCAAAACTGTCCTGGGGACTGATCGGCGGCGGCGAAGGCAGCCAGATCGGACCCGCGCACCGGATCAGCGCCGCCGTTGACGGGCGTTTCGCCTTCACCGCAGGCGCGCTCGACCACCGGCCGGAGGCGGGCCGCGCCTTTGGCGTCAGCCTCGGCCTGGCGGCGGAGCGCAGCTATGGCGACTGGCGCGAGATGCTGGAGGGCGAACGCCGGCGTCCGGACCAGGTGGACCTCGTCACCATCGCCACGCCCAATTCCACCCATTTCGAGATTGCCCGCGCCTTCCTGTCCGCCGGTTTCCACGTCCTGTGCGAGAAGCCGATGACCGTGACCGTGGCGGAAGGCGAGGAGATCGTGCGCCTGGCGCGCGACACGGGGCGGATCTGCGCCGTCAACTACGGCTATTCCGGCTACGCGCTGGTGCGGCACATGCGGGCGATGGTCGCACGGGGCGATCTCGGCCGGATCCGCGTCGTGGTGGCCGAGTTTGCCCATGGCCACCACGCCGATGCCGCCGCCGCCGACAATCCCCGCGTCCGCTGGCGCTACGACCCGGCCCAGGCCGGCATCTCCGCCCAGTTCGCCGACTGCGGCATCCATGCGCTGCACATGGCGAGCTATGTCACCGGCCAGCAGGTGGACCGCCTTTCGGCCGACATCGTCTCCACCATCCCGACACGCCGGCTGGAAGACGACGCGATGGTGAACTTCCGCATGAGCGGCGGCGCGGTGGGGCGGCTGTGGACCTCTTCCGTCGCCATCGGCCGGCAGCACGGGTTGACCCTGCAGGTCTTCGGCGAGAAGGGCGGCCTGCGCTGGGCGCAGGAACAGCCGAACCAGCTCCACTGGATGCCGCTCGGAGGCCGCCTTCAGGTGATCGAGCGCGGCGAGGGCGGGCTTTCCCCCGAGGCCGACCGGGCCAGCCGGGTGACGGTCGGCCATGCCGAGGGCATGCCGCTGGCCTTCGCCAATATCTACCGCGATCTCGCGGATGCCATCGAGGCGCTCGCGGCAGGCAGGCCCGTCGATCCGGTGGCCGACCAGTATCCCAAGGCCGAGGATGGCCTGCGCTCGATGGCCGCCGTCGCTGCCGTGGTGGAGTCCGGCCATGGCGGCGGCAGCTGGGTGGACGCCCGCCCGCCGATGTTCCGCCACGCCTGATCCCGGGTCGGGCGCGCCCCCGGGATCAGCCATCGGACAACCGCCCCTCCCAGGCCCGCCCCCTCCCGCCCTCTGTCGCGGCCCGAAGTGGGCCGCTCCGCCGGTTGGGGGGAGGAGCGGCGGGCTCGACCCCGCCCAGGGGCGGGGGCGCTCGCCCGCCGCGCTGCCGCAGGAGGGGGGCGGGGAGTAGCAC
>CAZRQN010000069.1:0-14612 GCA_964602115.1 uncultured Rhodobacterales bacterium | reverse complement strand
GACATGAGCGCCACACGAGGCGCGCCCGCCAGGGCGCAAGACGGGACGGGCGTCAGCCTCACCGCCTCCTCGGAGAGGGGGTCCAAGGGGGCGGGAAGCCGCCCCCTTGCTTCCCCCAAGCGGCGCAGCCGCGCGGGAGGGGGGCGGGGTGTCCAGGCGGGACCGGATGGCCCGACCCGGTCAGAGGCCTCCGGGCGCGCGCTGCTCCCCGTCCGGTCCCGGGCGGAGAGGCTGGACCCTTGCCCCGGCTTGTGGCGATAAGTCCGGCATGCTTCCCGGCCTTCCCATCGACGCGGCCCTTCCGGATCTTCTGGCCGCTTTGCAGGCGCGGGGGATGGCGGTCCTGCAGGCGCCGCCCGGCGCCGGCAAGACCACCCGCGTTCCCCTGGCCCTGCTTGAGGCCGGCCCGACCGCCGGGCGCATCGTCATGCTCGAGCCCCGCCGCCTCGCTGCCCGGGCCGCCGCAGAGAGGATGGCCGCAAGCCTGGGCGAAGCGGCCGGGGCCACCGTCGGCTACCGGATGCGCGGCGAGACGCGGGTCTCCGCCGCCACAAGGATCGAGGTGGTTACCGAGGGCATCCTCACAAGGATGATCCAGTCCGATCCGGCGCTCACCGGGATCGGCGCGGTGATCTTCGACGAATTCCACGAGCGTTCGCTCAATGCCGATCTGGCGCTGGCGCTGACGCTCGACCTGCGCGCGGCGCTGCGCGAGGACCTTCTCCTCCTCGTCATGTCGGCGACGATCGAGGCGGCGCCGGTCGCGGCGCTGATGGGCGGGGCGCCGGTGATCACCGCCGAGGGCCGCGCCTTTCCGGTCGAGACGCGCTGGCTGCCCCGCCCGCTGCGTCCCGATGCGCGGCTGGAAGCCGAGACCGCCGCGCTGATCCGTCAGGCGCTGGCGGAAGCGGAGGGCGACCTGCTCGCCTTCCTGCCCGGCGAGGGCGAGATCCGCCGCACCGCCGCCCAGCTCGGTGACCTGCCCGGCACCGCGATCCGCCCGCTGTTCGGCGCCATGGACTTCGCCGCCCAGCGGGCGGCGCTGGCCCCCGAGCCGCCCGGCACCCGCAAGCTGGTGCTGGCCACCGCCATCGCCGAGACCTCGCTGACCATCCCCGGCATCCGCATCGTCGTGGATGCCGGCCGTGCCCGGCGCGCCCGCTTCGATCCCGCCTCGGGCATGTCGCGGCTGGTGACCGAGCGCGTCACCCGCGCCGAGGCGACGCAGCGCCGGGGCCGGGCCGGGCGCACCGCGGCGGGGGTCTGCTACCGGCTGTGGACCAGGGGCGAGGAGGGTGCGCTTTCCGCCTTCCCCCCGCCCGAGATCGCCGCCGGCGACCTGACCGGACTGGCGCTGGAGCTGGCGCTCTGGGGCGGGGGATCGGGCCTTGCCTTTCTCACCCCGCCGCCCGCCCCGGCCCTGGCGGAGGCGCGGGCGCTCCTGGCCGATCTCGGGGCGCTGGAGCCCGTCGCCGCACCGGGCGGGGCAGAGCCTGCCCTGCGCATCACCGACCATGGCCGCCGGCTCGCCGAGATGCCGCTCCACCCGCGCCTCGCCCATATGCTGGCGCTGGCCGGCAAGCCCGCCGCCACCCTCGCAGCACTTCTGGCCGAGCGCGACCCGCTGCGCGGCGCTCCGCCGGACCTCGCGCTGCGGCTGGCGGCGCTCCGGGGCGATCGCACACCCTTTTCCCTCGATCCCGCCGCGGCCGAGCGCATCCGGGCCGAGGCCCGCCGCCTGGCTGCCCTGGCGCCGGAAGCGCCGCCGCTGTCCCCCGGGGCCATGGCCGCGCTGGCCTATCCCGACCGCATCGCCCAGCGCCGCGAGGGCGAGGCGCCGCGCTACCTCCTTGCCAACGGCAAGGGCGCGGCGATGGAACCGGGCCAGCCGCTCGCCGGCCTGCCCTTCATCGTCGCCACCGATCTCGACGGCGACCCGCGCGAGGCCCGCATCCGCCAGGCCGCCGCCCTGTCCGAAGCCGAGATCAGGACGCATTTCGCCGGCCGCATCCGCAGGCAGGAGATCTGCCGCTGGTCCCCGCGCGACCGCCGGGTCGCCGCCCGGCGGCAGGAAGTCCTCGGCGCCCTCGTCCTTTCCGACCGGGCCTGGCCCGAGGCCCCGCCCGAGGCGCTGGCGCGGGCGGCCCTGGAGGGGCTGCGCCAGATCGGCCTGAGCTGGACGCCCGCCGCCCGCAGGCTGGCCGCCCGCATCCGCCTCGCCGCCGGCGGCGAGGCGGGCTGGCCCCCCACCGAAGACGCGGCGCTGCTGGCCGATGCCGACTGGCTGCTGCCCCATCTTGCCGGAGCCCGCAGCGAAGCCGATCTCAGGGCGCTGGATCTCGCGCCGGCACTTGCCGCCCGGCTCAGCTGGGCGCAGGCCCAGACGCTCGATCGCCGGGCCCCGTCGCATTACGAAACCCCGCTCGGCCGCCGCGTCCCCATCGACTACGAGGGCGAGGTGCCGGGGGTGGAGCTGCGCCTGCAGGAACTCTTCGGCGAAACCCGCCATCCGACCGTGGGGGCCGAGAACCTGCCGCTGCGGCTGACGCTGCTTTCCCCCGGCGGCAAGCCGGTGCAGGTGACGCGCGACCTCCCGGGTTTCTGGACCTCGTCCTATGCCGATGTCCGCCGCGACATGCGCGGCCGCTACCCCCGCCATCCCTGGCCGGAAGACCCGCGCCTTGCCGATCCCACCCTGCGCGCCAAGCCGCGCGGAACCTGACCGCCGCGCAGGTCCGGCGCCGGTCTGTGGCGGGAACGACTCCCGCCGGGGCGCCGGGCGCCGGCCCGCCGGCGCCTTCCGGGTGCGGCCTCTGACATGTTTGAAACCTGCCGTCAGCGCCCCGGTCTTTCGGCCGGCGCCGCGCCGCGCTATGGCCGGGCCGACACGCCGGGATCCGCTGCGGTGCCTGCGCCCCCTTCCCCCCGTGGGAAGGGAATGGGGATGGGCGGCCGGGGGGGCCGCTCCGACCTTTGCCCGATGGGGCAGCGCGCGACACCGCCGGATCGTCCCTGCGGACAATTTCGCCCCGGAATGCCCATGACCATCGCCGCACTTGCCCGTACCACCCCCGAACGCGCCCGCTGGGCGGTTGCGGCGATCTTCGCCGTGAACGGTTTCGTCATCGGAGCCTGGGCCCCCCAGATCCCGCTCCTCCTGCCGCGTCTGCAGATCGACAGGGCGGGGCTTGGCGCCCTGATCCTCGTCCTCGGACTGGGAGCGGTGGGCGCCATGCTGTTCTCGGGCCGGCTGATCGCCCGCTTCGGAACCCGCCGCGTGCTTTCCCCCGTCGCGCTCCTGCTCGCCTTGGTCCTTCCCCTGGTGGTCATGGCCCCGTCGGTGCCGCTCGCCGCTCTGGCGATGGCCTGCTTCGGTGCAGTTGCCGGCACCACGGATGTGGTGATGAACGCCAATGCCGTCGAGGTCGAGCGCCGCCTCGGCCGCGCCATCTTGTCCTCGATGCACGGGTTCTGGAGTATTGCGGGCTTTGCCGGCGCCAGTACCGGCGGCCTGCTGATCGAGGCGGTGGGAGCGCTGCCGCATGCGCTGGCGGTCATGGCGACAGTGGCGGTGGCGGTGATCCTGTCCCTGCCGCATCTCTGGGACGAACCGCCCGTGCCACGGACCGAGGAATCGGCGAAGAGCCACCTTCTGCCCCGCGATCCGGCCTTGTGGCTCCTGGGGGCGCTCGCCCTGCTGTCCATGGTCCCGGAAGGCGCGGTGATGGACTGGGGCGCGCTCTACCTGACGAGCGACTTTGGTGCGACGACCTCGGCCTCCGGCCTCGCCTTCGGCTGTTTCGCCGGGGCAATGGCGAGCTTCCGCTTCGCCGGCGACCGCATCCGCAACCGCTTCGGTGCGGTGCGCAGCCTGCGGGTCTCGGCGCTGGCGGCGGCGGCGGGCCTCTTCCTTGCGGCCATGGCGCCCGGAACCCTGTTCGCCCTGGCCGCCTTCACCCTCTGCGGCCTCGGGGTCGCCAATATCGTGCCGGTGATCTTCTCCGCCGCCGGCAACCACCCCGGCCTGCCTTCCGGCACGGCGGTGGCGACCGTCACCATGGTCGGCTATGCCGGCATTCTCGTGGCACCCTTCTCCATCGGCTTTGCCGCCGAGCATGTGGGTTTCCGCCCGACCTTCGCAGTGCTGGCGCTGCTCCTCCTGATCGTGGCGTCCTTCGCCTCCCGCGCCCGCGCTGCCGAGCGGGACTAGCATCGCGGCGGGGCCGGAGGTGAACGCCCCGTACGAGCCGCTAACCGGAGCAGAGTTGCAAACCAATCCTCACCGGAAGACGCCAAGCTATTGATATAAATGCGCTTTCAGAATGTCCCCCCGTGGGACATTCTGCCCTCTCCCCTTCGGGGTGGTCTCAGGCCAGCGCGGCGGCAAGATCTTCACCGCTTGTGGATCACCGCCACCTGGTCCCGCCGGTCCTTGTTCCACCCGGCCTGGAAGACGAAGCAACCCGAGATCTCCGGAGCCAGCGTCGTGAATTCGGCCGCGAGAGCGGGGTCCGCATGCTCGAAAACCTTCCGTTCCGAGAAACCCCGGAACAGCGCGGCGGTCTTGGTGAAACCTTGCCGCTCATAGGCCTCCGGCTGCCAGCGCAGGTCCTCGATGATGTAGAGCCCGCCGGGGTTCAGCCTGGGGAACAGTTCGAGAAACCCGAACTGCTGGTGGTGGCTGGCATGGCTCGCATCGTCGATCACCACGTCAAGCGCCGCGATACTTCCCGCCACCTCCGCCAGGTTCTCCCGCAGGTCCATGTCGCAGCGCAGGAAGCGGAAGCGCGGATGGGTGAACCAGGAGAAGTCGGAGACGTCGAGCCCGATCACCTGCGCCTCGGGCAGGAACTCCAGCCACATGCGGATCGAGGGCAGGTCACGGGTCTCGCGGTCCGCGCTCACCCCATGCTCCGGCCCGCCGATCAGCAGGCCCATCTCCAGAAAGGTGATCGGGCGCTGCCTGAGGGGGGACAGGAGCATGTGGTAAAGCTCGGTGTAGCGGTGCTTCACCGAGCCCTTGTCGGAGCCGAAGCGGTCGGCGAGGTCGGTGAGATTCATCCCCGCCTCAACCGCCGAGGAATTCCGGCTTGCTCAACTCCAGCCCGTTGTGCCGCAGGATCGCGTAGGCGGTGGTCAGGTGGAAGTAGAAGTTGGGCAGGCTGAAGCCGGTGGCGAACTCGGTTCCGGTGAAGGTCAGCACCCTCGGGCCGGCCTTGATCGTCAGGTTCAGCCCCGCCGCACCGTCGAAATCGGCGGGGGTATAGCCGTTCAGCTGTTCCAGCGTCGCCGCGATCCGGGCCTTCAGTTCGGCGAAGGTGGTCTCGGTATCGGGCACCGAGGGAGGTTCGCCGCCGGAGAGCCGGATCGACCCCCGCCGTGCGGTGTCGCAGGCGATCTGCACCTGGCGTGTCAGGGGGTACATGTCCGGGAACAGCCGGGCCGAGAGCAGCACCTGCGGGTCGAACTTCCGTTCGGCGGCGTAGGCCTCGGCCTTTTCCAGGATCTTGGACAGGGCATTCAGGCCCCGGATCATCGGCGGGATGTAGTGATCGTAAAAGGAAATGGCGGCCTCCATGGCTGATCGGGCGAGGCTATCCGTTGTGGACGGCAACCGGAAGGCGTGTTGTGGCGGCGCCTGTCCGCCTTGCGGCGCCTCGCCATCGAGACTGCGGAACCACAGCCCCTCGCGCCGGCAGGGCGCCAGAATCGCCCGACGGTCGCCGGTCGAGCCGGTGGAGGTGGTGCCGGCTGTGGCGATGACGCAACTCGGCATAGACCTCGGAGAGCGTCGATCTTCCCCGGCGGTCCTCCCGGGGCCGAAGGGACGGCGGTGGCCTCAGGCTGTCCCTGCCCGGGCGGGAAGTCAACGCAGCGCCTGGCCGCCGGTTCAGGCCGCGCGGCGGCTCATCAGGCAGCGGAAGCTGGCGCCGATGCTGACCCGGCCGTCCGGCTGGACGAAGGGCGCGATGGCCGCGCCATAGGCCGCCTCCACCGCCGCCGCTCCCGCCACGTCCCGCGCCCGTTCGGCCGTGCCGGCGGCGCAGAGCCCGCGCAGGGCGGTTGCGCTGTCGGGATAGAGGAAGGGGGCGTCGATATCGAAGCAGGCGCCGGCCTCCAGGCCCGCCGCCTCGGCAAGGGCCGCGAGCGCGCTGGCCTGCGAAAGCGCAAAGGGGCCGGGCGCGCCGGGAGGCGGGGGCGGCAGCAGATGGCGCAGGGCCCCGACGACCGCCGCCGCCGCCGGCATGCCCTCGGGCGGGCCCCAGACGACGACGGCCACCGTTCCGCCGGGCCGGACCACCCGGCGCGCCTCGGCCAGGGCGGCGACCGGATCGGCGGCAAACTGGAAGGCGTTGAACCCGGTGACGATATCGAAGGCTGAATCCGCGAAGGGCAGGGCCTGCAAGTCGCCGGCGCGGAAATCCCCGGACGGCACCCGCTCGCGCGCGACGGCGATCATCGCGGCCGCTGCGTCGATCCCTGACACCACGGCCCCGCGCCCGGCGGCCATCGCCGCCGCCATCCCGGCCCCGCAGCCCGCATCCAGAAGCCGGCTCCCGGGCCCGACGCCCGCACGCTCATGCACCGCCACATAGAGCGACCGCTGGGCGGCCTCCTGGGCCTCGGCCCAGTCCCGCGCCCGCGCGCCCCAGAGCCGCGCATTCTGCGCCTCCGTCGTCGGCCGCGCGTCGGCGAGCCCCTTGCCGTGGTCCATATCCATGCGCTCCCGATGGCGGTGGAGGGGCGAGCCTACAAAGGCCCTTGCCGCAGGGGAACGGTCATTCGCCGCGACCCGGAGCAGGTGCGCCCATTCCCATCAGAGCCCCAGACACCAGCGCATCACCGCCTTCTGCGCGTGCAGGCGGTTTTCGGCCTCGTCGAAGATCACCGAATGCGGCCCGTCCATCACCGCGCTCGTCGCCTCGTCGTTCCGGTGTGCGGGCAGGCAGTGCATGAACAGGGCGTCGGGCTTGGCCCGGGCCATCAGCGCCTCGTTCACCTGATAGCCGCGCAGCTGGTTGTGGCGGCGTTCACGGGCGCTTTCGGGATCGTGCATCGACACCCAGGTATCGGTGACGACCAGATCGGCCCCTTCCACCGCCCTGGCCGGATCGCGCTCGATCTCTGCCCGCACCCCGCGCGCCCGGGCGAAATCGAGCCAGACCTGCTCGGGATCGAGCGTCGGCGGGCCGGTGAAGGTGAAGTCGAAGCCGAACTGGCCGGCGGCATGCAGGAAGGAGGCGCAGACGTTGTTGCCGTCGCCGGACCACACCACCTTTCGCCCGCCGATCGGGCCGCGATGCTCCTCGTAGGTCATCACATCGGCCATGATCTGGCAGGGATGGCTGCGGTTGGTCAGGCCGTTGATCACCGGCACCGTGGCATGCTCGGCCATCTCCAGCAGCGTCTGCTCCTCGAAGGTGCGGATCATGATGAGATCGACATAGCGGCTCATCACCCGCGCGGTGTCGGCGATGGTCTCGCCATGGCCGAGCTGCATCTCCTTGCCGGAAAGCACCATGGTCTCGCCGCCCATCTGCCGCACGCCCACGTCGAAGGAAACGCGGGTGCGGGTGGAAGGCTTCTCGAAGATCAGCGCCACCATCCGGCCCTTGAGCGGCTGGTCATCGTCCGGCGCGCCCTTGGGGCGGCCGTTGCGGGCGGTCTTCATCGCCCGGGCAGTGTCGATCATCCCCCGCAACTCGGCGGGATCGGTGACATGGAGGTCCAGGAAGTGGTTCATGGTCATGCTGCCTTCCTGTCAAGCGAGGCGGCTGCCCGATCGAGCCGCAGCACGGCCTCGGCAATCTCGGCATCCGAGATGTTGAGCGCCGGAAGGATGCGCAGCACGCTGTCGGCCGCCGGCACGGCCAGCACGCCCTCGGCATGGCCGGCCTTGGCGACATCCCCCGGCGGCACCCGGCATTTCAGCCCCAGCATCAGCCCCTGGCCGCGCACGGCCTCGAAGACCTCCGGGTGGCTGGCCACCAGCCCTTCCAGCCGCTGGCGCAGCAGCGCGCCCTTGCGCGCCACTTCGGAAAGGAAGGCGGGATCGGCGACGATCTCCATCACGCGCGCGCCCACGGCGCAGGCCAGCGGGTTGCCGCCATAGGTGGAACCATGGGTCCCCGCCGTCATGCCGCGCGCCGCCTTCTCGGTCGCCAGCACCGCGCCGAGGGGGAAGCCGCCGCCGATGCCCTTGGCCACCATCATGATGTCGGGCGTGACGCCGGCCCATTCATGGGCGAAAAGCCGTCCGGTGCGGCCCATGCCGCATTGCACCTCGTCGAAGATGAGCAGCGCGCCGGACTGGTCGCAAAGCGTGCGCAGCAGCCGCAGGTCGGCATCGGCCATCGGCCGGATGCCGCCCTCGCCCTGGATCGGCTCGACCACCACGGCAGCGGTGCGGGTGGTGATCGCGGACTTGAGCCGCTCGCTGTCGCCCCAGGGGAGCTGCACGAAGCCCGGCATCAGCGGGCCGAAGCCCTTGGCCAGCTTCTCCGAACCGGCGGCGGCGATGGCGGCGGTGGAGCGGCCATGGAAGGCGCCCTCGAAGGCGATGATCTCGCTGCGGTCCTCGCCGCTCTCGTACCAGAACTTGCGCGCCATCTTGACCGCAAGCTCCATCGTCTCGGTGCCGGAGTTGGTGAAGAACACCGTATCGGCGAAGGTGGCCTCGACCAGCAGCCGGGCCAGCCGCTCCTGCTCCTCGATCCGGTAGAGGTTGGAGACATGCCAGAGCTTGCCGGCCTGCGCCGTCAGCGCCGCCACCAGATCGGGATTGGCATGGCCGAGCACATTGACCGCGATGCCGCCGCCGAGGTCGAGATATCGCCGCCCGTCATCCGCCACGAGCCAGGACCCTTCGCCGGAGACGAAGGTGATCGGCGTGCGGTTGTAGGTGGGCAGGACGGGCGGAATCATGGGCTTGCCTCAGGGAACGCGCGAAAGTCACAGCGGTGACGCGGGGCGCAGGTTTCGTCAATGGCGGAGGGTTCGGAAAACGGCCGGGGCCGCGCGGATCAGGCGCGTCGGCGTCGGATGGACAGGGTGATCCGGTTTTCCATGGCGGCTCGATAACCTCGGTCCGGATGCGATGCAAGCGCGGCGATTCGGGCCGCCTTGCCTCTGCGGGCCCGGCGGTTAGAATGGCGCAAAGGGCCTGCGGGCCCGACCCATCCTTCCGGAGAAGGCAATGTCCTGGACCGACGAGCGCGTCGAGACGCTGAAACGCATGTGGTCGGAGGGCCAGTCGGCCAGCCAGATCGCCAAGGAGCTGGGCGGCGTCACCCGCAATGCGGTGATCGGCAAGGTGCACCGCCTGGGCCTGTCGAACCGCGTCGGTGGCGCCGGCGAGGAGGAAGTCGAGGTTGCTCCCGCCGCTGCCCCCGCCGCCACGCCGCCCAAGGTCGAGCCGCCGCGCCCGGCGGCCGAGCCCCCGCGCGTGGCCGAGGCGCGACCGGCGCCGCTTCCGCCCAATGTCTCGCCCCTGCCGGTGCGCAAGCCGATCGTCCCGGCCGGCCAGCCCCTGCCGCCGCAACCCTCGGCCAACGAGATCTCGCCCGAGGCGCTGGCCTCGGTGCGCGAGGTGGAAAAGCGCGCCCGCAAGCTGTCGCTGATGGATCTCACCGAACGAACCTGCAAATGGCCGATCGGCGATCCGGCAACCGATGAATTCTGGTTCTGCGGTCTGCCCTCGCTGCCGGGCAAACCCTATTGCGAGGCGCATGTCGGTGTGGCGTTCCAGCCGATGAGCGCCCGCCGCGACCGGCGCCGCTGAGGATGCGCTTTCTCGACCGCAACCATCCGCTGTTCCAGCGTGCCTGGGCGCGCTGGGCGACGGTGCTGGTGCCCCTGGCCTGGGGGGTGATCGAGGCACTGGGGGGAAATCCCGGCTGGGCGGTCGTTTTCGCCGCAGGCGGGTTCTATGCGGCCTGGGAGCTTATTCTGCGGGCGCCAGACGATCCAGGATCTCCGCCGCCAGCGCCATGATCTCGGACCGGGCGGCACTCGCGCCCTCGTCGGCGACGGCGAGGCCGTGGCCCAGCGTTTCGGCGAAGGCCACGCGCTGGCCAAGCCGCGCCGCAGCGATGTCGGGCGACAGGCCCGCCGCCGCCGTGGCGATTTCCTCGGCCAGGCGCGTGCCGCCCCGGGCGCGGTTGAGCACGATCATCGCAGACTTGCCGACCCGCCCGGCAAGGTCCAGCACCCCCTCAGTTGCCCAGAGGTCGAGATGGCTGGCGGAAACCGGCACCAGCACCAGCGCCGCCTCGCGCAGGGCGGGGCGCAGGTCGCTGTCGATCTTGGGCGGCGTGTCGATGATGACGATATCGCAGGATTTCTTCAGTTTTTCCGCCTCGTAGCCCACGCCCCAGGCGCTGGCGGTGGAAAAGTCGAGATCCTGCAGGCCGCGCTCGCGCCGGGTCATGAACCAGCGGCCGAGCGAGCCCTGGGGATCGGTGTCCAGAAGCGCCACCCGCAGGCCCGATTTCAGGAAGGCAACCGCGAGATTGGCGGCGAGCGTGGTCTTGCCGGAGCCGCCCTTCTGCTGGGCGATGGTCAGGACATGGGGCATGGGCGCACCTTTTGCTGCGCCGCAGCATAGCGTGATTCGCCGGGACTTAACAGCGGATCGAGCCGCGCATTTCGCCGCTGTCGCCCTGCAGCGACGATTCGATCAGGTTGCAGCGGGTGATCTCGGGGATCAGCGCCACCATCGTGGCGCGGATGGCCTGATGCTCGCCGCGATGGGCCGGGCCGAGACGGATGACCTCGACCCGACGGTCGGTGAAAAAGACCGTGTAGGCCCGTCCGTCGCGCGTCACATCGGCCCGTTTGGCGCCGAGGAATTCCGGTGCCGGCTGGGCGCCGCAGGCGGCGAGGAGGAACGGGAGGGCCAGATGACGCAGGTGCAGCATCGGCACAGGCTGGCGCGGGATGATTAACGCCCGGTTAAAACACGAACCCCCCGGAGCCGTGCGGGGCTCCGAGGGGATCGGGAGGGTCTCGCAGGAAGCGGGCCGTGCGGAGCCCGCGAGCAGCGGAGATCACACCTCCAGGTCGGAAACGCGACGGGACTTGAAATTCACAAAGCACGGACCCTCGCTCGCGGAGAGCATGCGGGGGGTACCGTTCCGGCCACGCGAGGCGGCCAGATAGTCAAGGGCGGCCGCACGGCCGGAACGCGCTTTTGACAGCAGGTCGGTCATTTGAGGTCCCTTTCTGGTTCCACGTTTCTTTCACGCTTCCGACCCGTCTTGGGCTTGTTTCTGCCCGATTTCAGGTCTCGAGACCGAACGTTGCGCCGGAAGGTGACGGCAATTCGGCTGCACCGCGGCGAAGTTGCGGTCTTTGCACGGCGGTTTGGTGGCTTCCGGCGATTCCGCCGCATTTTCGACGTTCTCCTGCCAGTTGTGTCTTCGCCCCGGAACCAATCGGCGGAGATGGCCGGAGCGGCGGAATCGCGGACTCGGGGCTGTCCGGAGGGAGCGGCGCCCCGGGCGGCGGGCCCGCCGCGAATCGCACGGCCCGCTGCCGGCCCCGGTCGGGGCCGGCGTGCGCGCGCGCCGGCCCGCCACCCCGCGCGCCCCTCCGCCTCGCGCCCCCGGTCGGGCGCGTGGCCCGCCCGCGTGACAGGCGCCCGCGCCAGTGCCCGGGCCGGGGTGCGCGATGGGGGAACAACCCAAGGTTGTGGTCTGGGCGCCCGCGCCATGCCGCACTTGCCATGCCGCAGTGCAGAAAAATCACCATCCGAAACCCTCCGCCACCCCCTCCGAAGCCCGCCGCCGCCCGTCAGTTCCGCGTCGGTTCCCCGTCCCGCAAGCGTCGGTCATCCGTCCCGACAGGGCGTGCGTTGCAGGGCGGCAAGGCGCAACGTGCGGCGGGGTAACGATCCGGTCGCCGGGCACCTCGCTGGGACATGCCGCAGCGCCGAACTTCGGAGGAGCAGGGATCCAGCTGCCGCCCGCCTTTTCGCGCCCGCCCGGAATTCGTGCGCCCGCGAGGATGGCCAGCGAAAGGGTCGGGAACTGATGGGCGCGGCCGTGCGCCTTCAAGGAGTTGGCGGCTCCGTTCCCAACGGCCGAACCCGGTGCAGTCACCATGCGTCGCAGCACGCTGCCCTCAAAGCCGTCATCGTCGGCAGCGCAGAGGGCTACTTCCGACGGGACCTCAAGTTGCCGGGATGCCGGAGCGAATGAGCGTAGCGGCCTTCTGGCCAGCAATCGTCGGATTGGTTTCAACCTGCCTCAGAGCGACTGATATGCAGATGGTGGGTTTGGACACCCGCCTTACGCTCGCGAATGCTAGGTTTGCCAACATCCCCCTTGACGAGGCCCCCAGGCGGCCACGAAACCAACTTACACAAGGCAGCCCAAAACCTTATTCCTCAGACGCGCTGGCGGTTGCGTCACTTTTTGGCTGCGGCTTAGAAACCTCGAAATACTCAAAGCAAATCAAGAACCCAAGGCAAACCAGGGACGCATTGGCTAGGCTTCTCCTTTTGTCAAGGGGGGGCTCCATCGACGGGACTGATCGACCGACTAGCTGGACCAAAACCGTTACAACAGTGAGTACGGACGGCAGAACCCCTTCCACAAGAAGGCCGCCAATTCTAACTTCGATGTATGCAACAATGATGCCGAATAATACGAAGAAGAAGTACTCGAGAAATTCCGCTGCATTAACGGCGCACCAAAGCTCGTTGACCTTGGCCCAGTCTGCTTTCGACGGGTCAACTAATTGGACTCGAGCGACAGCGACTGTCCCAGCTAAAACTCGAAGTAACCTCACAAAGACCGGAGCAAGTGAAAGAACGAACGCAAGGCACAATGGCCAAAAAAGATTCTCAAGGCTTTGCGACAAATCTGGCCATGCGGCATTGATGCCCGACAGGAACTTTTCAACACGACTTTGGCTTTCAGCGGACATGGAGAATCAAACGCAGGATTGGGGATGATCTTTTTCGCACTTTGCCCTTTCGTCCTCTATTTCGCTCTCCCTGGCCTTTAGATCTTTCACTGCGCTGTCATAAATATCCCAATAGGGCCCGACCTTCGCAGTGGAATCGCAGTTGCGTTTCTCTTCGATGATTGCCACCTTCAACTCTTCGTAATACCCTTGAGTTATCCATTTTATCTTAGCAAGCGCCTTCAGTTCATTGTCGACGGCATTGAGTTTTTCGCACACCCCTAGGAGCATCCCGTTGAAGTCTTCAATCAGCTTGCCGTGCCGCGATAGCCTTCTTCGGAATTCGTCAAATTCCGATCCCCTGGTTTCGTTCCCAGTCAGGCGCGGCATGTCGTCAATAAGCTTTTTTTCCCATTCGCGTTCGTCGGGATAAGAGGCTGAGAGCTTCCGATTTGCTATCGAATTTACGTTTCTTAGCAGCTCCTCAGAAAAATTCTCTGCATTTGCAGCCAAACTCGAAATCAACGTCGTGAGAATCGCCAGCTTAATAACCATGATTGTTCCCCCGGCCCTTCTGAAATAGCTTAGCTGACCGCGCATTGTTCTTCAACTTTGATGAGCGTGCGCATGCGCTTCGCATCGTCAAGTCCGTTTACGTCAACTCTTCTGACCTTTTCCGCTCCGTTGCCACCTGGGTTAGCGGAGGAGCTTCTGCCCGACGCTTGTTGGTGAAAGCCGGTACTCTCGTAGGCCAAGTGAAAGGAGCGCGTGTGTTTCAGCCGCTTCGGTCTACGGAAAATACGGCTGGTGCACCAAGCCGAAGTTACTTTTTCCTTGGATGCCTATGCTGGGCGCTTGCGCTGCCCCCACCTCTCACCCATCCATCTTCAACGCCGAGATGAACGCCGATTGCGGGATGTCCACCTTCCCGAACTGGCGCATCTTCTTCTTCCCCTCCTTCTGCTTGTCCAGCAGCTTGCGCTTCCGGGTGGCATCCCCGCCGTAGCACTTTGCGGTGACGTCCTTGCGCATGGCGGACAAGGTCTCGCGCGCGATGACGCGGGAGCCGATGGCGGCCTGGATGGGGATCTTGAACATGTGGCGGGGGATCAGTTCCTTGAGCTTCTCCACCATCGACCGGCCGCGCATCTCCGCCCGGTCGCGGTGGACCATCATGCTCAGGGCATCCACCGGCTCGTCATTGACCAGGATCGACATCTTGACGAGGAAATCCTCGCGGTAGCCGGTCAGCGAATAGTCGAAACTGGCATAGCCCTTGGTCACGCTCTTCAGCCGGTCGTAGAAGTCGAAGACCACCTCGTTGAGCGGCAGGTCGTATTCCACCATCGCCCGGTTGCCGGCATAGGTGAGGTTCAACTGGATGCCGCGCCGGTCCTGGCAGAGCTTCAGGATGTCGCCGAGATATTCGTCCGGCACCATGATCGTCGCCTTGATCCTCGGCTCCTCGATCCGCTCGATCAGCGTCGGGTCGGGCATGTCGGCGGGGTTGTGCAGCTCCATCATCTCACCCGAGCGCAGGTGGATGTGATAGACGACCGAAGGCGCGGTGGTGATGAGGTCGAGGTTGAATTCGCGCTCCAGCCGCTCGCGCACCACTTCCAGATGCAGAAGCCCGAGAAAGCCGCAGCGGAAGCCGAAGCCGAGCGCGGCCGAGGTCTCCATCTCGGAGGTGAAGCTCGCGT
>CAZRQN010000068.1:0-14884 GCA_964602115.1 uncultured Rhodobacterales bacterium | reverse complement strand
CAAGGATGATGCAAGGGAAGGTGGGAAAGAGGCAGGCGCCTCCCTTCAACCCGCTTCCCCATCTTCTCTTGTCTCCAAATATCCCGGGGGGAGCGCCCCCTTCAGGGCGCGGGGGGCAGAGCCCCCCTCTCTCCCTCACCGCAAGCGCAACGCTCCGCTCCCCTCCTGCGGCAGCGCGGCGGGCGAGCGCCCCCGCCCTTGGGCGGGGTCGAGCCCGCCGCTCCTCCCCCCCAACCGGCGGAGCGGCCCGCAGGGCCGCGACAGAGGGCGGGAGGGCGCGGGTCCGGTGGATGCGGCGCCCTCTCCGCCTTCCCAGGCGGGGGTGTTGTCCGCGCGGCTCCCGCTTCGGGGAGCCCGAAGCGGAGGCCGGCCCGGGCTGGGTCAGGGCGTAGCGGGCACGGCGAGGAGCGGGGCCTCCGCCCCGGCCGGAGGGGCGGCGGGGTCCGGCGAGGTCAGCAGCCCCTTCGTCCATAATCCCTGCGCCACTTCGCCGCTGGCATAGCGCAGCACGCCGCGGCCCTCGCGGCTGCCGGCGGCGAAGGCGCCTTCATAGACCGAACCGTCCGGATAGGTGGCGATTCCCTCGCCCTCCATTGCCCCGGCCTTCCAGCTGCCCGCATAGCGGAACCCGTCCGGCTGGACGAGCTCGCCCCGTCCCTCGCGCTGTCCGGCGACGAAACCGCCGGCATAGGTGGCGCCATCGGGATAGGTGGCCGTCCCCTGTCCCTGGCGCAGGCCGGCCGCCCAGTCGCCTTCGTAGCGGCTGCCGTCGGGCCAGGTCATCGCCCCCTTGCCCTGCGGCCGGCCGGCGGCGAAATCGCCCTCGTAACGCGCGCCCGAGGCATAGCTGGCCTTGCCCGCGCCCTGGATCTCGCCCCGCCGCCACTGGCCCTCGACCACCGTCCCGTCCGGATAGGAAACCTTTCCCGGACCTTCCGGCAGATCGGCGCGGAAGGCCCCCTCGTGCACCGATCCGTCCGGATAGGTCAGACGTCCCTGGCCCTCCATCTTCCCGGCCACCCAGTCGCCGTCATAGGCATAGCCCTCCGCACCGGTGAACTTGCCCTTGCCCTGGCGTTGATCGGCGGCGAAAGCGCCCTCATAGACATCGCCGGTGGCAAAGGTCAGACGGCCCGTTCCCTGCTTCTCGCCATTGACGAAACTGCCCTCATAGACATCGCCGTTGGGCTGGGTCAGCTTGCCCTCGCCGTTGATCTGCCCCTCGACCCAGGCCCCGGCATAGATCAGCCCGTCGGGCATGGTCAGAACCCCCTGGCCCGCACGCTGCCCGGCGACCAGCCCGCCCTCATAGACCGCCCCATCGGGATAGGTGATCCGCCCCTCGCCATCCTGGACCCCGGCCTTGAAGCTGCCTTCGTAGCGATAGCCGGCCGGACCGGTGAGAACCCCCTTGCCCTCAGGCACCCCGTCGCTGAAGGCGCCGGAATAGGTCGTCCCGTCGGCATAGCGCGCCGTGCCCTCGCCGGTCATCCGCCCGTCGGTCCAGTCGCCCTCGTAGCTTGAGCCGTCGGGATGGACGATCCGCCCCTTGCCCTGCGGCTTGCCGGCGGCGAAACTGCCGGAATAGACCGAGCCATTGGGGTAGCGCGCCGTGCCCTCGCCCTGGATCGCCCCGTCCACCCAGGACCCGGAATATTCGTAGCCGTCCGGCAGGCGGTAGGTTCCCGTCCCATGCGGCAGGCCGGCGCGGAACGTGCCCTCATAGACCGAGCCGTCCTCGTACTGTTTGGTCAGGACTTCGCCGTCCTGCGCGGCGACCGGCGTCGCCGCCAGCACCGCCACCATCGCGATCACCCAACCTCGCACCCGTCCGCCTCCCCGTCACTGCCGCCGGGCAGGCTAAGGGCCCGCCGCGCCCCTGACAAGCGCGGCCGGCGCGGGCGCACTTTCCCCGGCCGGAGGTTCTGTTAAGTCAGGTCCGAAGCCGCAGGGACAGACGCGATGCCGGACACTTTCCGCCTGATGCTGGCGCAGATGAACCCCACTGTCGGCGATCTCGCCGGCAATTGCGCGCTTGCGCGGCGCGCCTGGGCCGAGGCCAGGGCGCAGGGCTGCGACATGCTGGCGCTGACGGAGATGTTCCTCACCGGCTACCAGACCCAGGATCTGATCCTGAAGCCCGCCTTTCTCGACGCGGCCGAGGCTGCGCTGGCGCAGCTGGCGGCCGATTGCGCCGGGGGCCCGGCGATCGGCATCGGCGGCCCGGCGCGCAAGGGCGATCATCTCTACAACGGCTACCACATCCTGCAGGACGGCACGATCAGCGCCACGGTGCTCAAGCACCACCTGCCCAATGACGGCGTCTTCGACGAGAAACGCGTCTTCCATTCGGCCGAGGTCAACGGCCCGGTCCGCGTCGGCCCGCTGAGGATCGGCGTGCCGATCTGCGAGGACTCGTGGCACCCCGATGTCGCCGAGACCCTGGCCGAGACCGGGGCGCAGATCCTCCTCGTCCCCAACGGCTCGCCCTATCATCGCGGCAAGCTGACCACGCGGCTGAACCTGATGGTGGCCCGGGTGATCGAGACCGGCCTGCCGCTGGTCTATCTCAACATGGTGGGCGGACAGGACGACCAGGTCTTCGACGGCGCCTCGATCGTCCTGAACCCCGGCGGACACCTGGCGGCGCAGTTGCCGCAGTTCGACGAATGCCTGACGGTGGTGGATTTTGACGAGACCGGGGAAGGCTGGCGCGCCCGCCCCGGCCTCAAGGCCGCGATCCCGCGCAGCTACGAGGCCGACTACACCGCCATGTGCGTGGGCCTGCGCGACTACCTCGGCAAGTGCGGCTTCTCGAAGGTGGTGCTCGGCCTCTCCGGCGGCGTGGATTCGGCGCTGGTTGCCGCCATCGCCACCGATGTCCTCGGCGGCGGGAACGTCCACTGCGTCATGCTGCCCTCGGAGTTCACCTCCACCCATTCGCTGGAAGACGCCGCCGCCGTGGCCAAGGCGCTCGGCACAAGGCTCGACACCGTGCCGATCAGCGGATCGCAGGCCGCCGTCGGCGCCGCGCTGGCGCCGCTGTTCGAGGGGACAAGGCCCGGCATCACCGAGGAAAACATCCAGTCCCGCCTGCGCGGGCTTCTCCTGATGGCGATCTCGAACAAGACCGGCGCGATGCTTTTGACCACCGGCAACAAGTCCGAGGTCGCGGTCGGCTACTGCACCATCTATGGCGACATGAACGGCGGCTACAACCCGCTGAAGGACCTCTACAAGACCCGCGTCTTCGAGACCTGCCGCTGGCGCAACCAGAACCACCGCCCGTGGATGAAGGGCCCCGAGGGCGAGGTCATCCCCCCCCGCGTCATCGACAAGCCCCCCACCGCCGAGCTGCGCGCCAACCAGAAGGACGAGGATTCGCTCCCGCCCTACCCCGTCCTCGACGCCATCCTCGACGCCCTGGTGGACCGCGACCTCTCCGTCGCCGAAACGGTGGCCCTGGGCCACGACCTCGCCACGGTGAAGCGTGTGGAGCACCTCCTCTACCTCAGCGAATACAAGCGTTTCCAGGCCGCCCCCGGCCCCCGCCTGACCAAGAAGGCGTTCTGGCTCGACCGCCGGTATCCGATGGTGCAGCGCTGGCGGGACGGGGGCGCCTGACGGCCCCGCCGCACCGCCACCACGCCGCTCTGTCACCCCCGCCAAACTGTCACCCCCGCGCAAGCGGGGGTCTCCTCCGCCCGGACCCGCTGCCGCCCAGCCAGGGCGAAGCGATCCCCGCTTGCGCGGGGATGACAACTGCGCAGAGACGACAAGTACGCAGAGACGTCAGCTGCGAGGACGACACCTGCGCCGCCACACCGCGCGCGCCATCCCGTGGCAGCGCCAACGCGCACCGCACCCACCGTCCCCACCTGTCCCCCCGCCGCCCCGTCAACCCCGCCGCTCTGCCCCCCGCCAAACTGTCACCCCCGCGCAAGCGGGGGTCTCCTCCGCCCGGGTCCACTGCCGCCCGGGCCCGCTGCCGCCCAGCCAGGGCAAAGCGATCCCGCGCCTGTGCCGCCACATCCGCCCCGTCACACTCCGAAGTCCGGGGCGAGATCCCTCCATCCCGGGTTGAGCCCTTCGACCAGCGCGAACTTCCATTCCCGGCGCCACCGCTTGACAAGCTTCTCCCGCCGGATCGCCTCTTCGATGTCGCCATGCACCTCGAACCAGACCAGCCGGCGCAAGTGGTAGCGCGCCGTGAAGGCGATCCCCTGCCCCGTCCGGTGTTCGACGACCCGGCGGGCAACGTCGTTCGTGACAGCGGTGTAAAGGACCCCCCGCACCCGGTTGGTCAGCATGTACACGAAGTAGCAATGGTCGCGCACGATCGGCTCCGCCTGTGGTCGCGCAGCATGGCCACGGCGTGGTGAATCAAGGGTTAACTGCGGCCCCGGCTGTCACCTCCGCGCAAGCGGGGGTCTCTCGCAGCACCCGGCCGGAGCCGCCCGGCGCTTTCCGAGGCCCGCGACGCGAGGCGCGGGGAGATCCCCGCTTTCGCGGGGATGACAGGGTCACTGCGCCAGAAGGCGGCGCGCCGTCCGCCCCGCTAGCCCGACCTCGCTCCCCGTCAAACCCCTGCCGGCTCACCACAACATATTGGAATCGCCGCAGGAAGCGTCCCACCGTGTGACACCAGCTCGCGTGCCGGCTCAGCCCTCGCCCGTTTCGCTGCGGATCTCGTAGTGGTCGAAGGCGCTGGTGTACCAGGCGGTGCCGCGCGTGGCTCCGGCGAGCGTGACGAACAGCGCATCCTCCGAGGCCATTGGCAGAAGGAGCTGGAACACGTCCCAGCCCACGGCGCTGCCATGGGCCTCGAAGCCGAGGACCTGGCCCTTCAGCCCGGAGACCAGCGGAACCAACGCCCCGGAGAAGACCGAGGGCACATGGACGTCGATCTTCATCACCGGCTGCAGCGTCACGGTCCCCACCTCGGCCAGGGCCTCGCGCACGGCGTTCTTGCCGGCGGTGCGGAAGGCGTGGTCGGAGCTGTCCACCGCATGGGCCTTGCCGTCCTTCAGCTCCACCGAGACATCGGTGACCGGATGGCCATGCGGTCCCTGCGCCAGCGCATCCCGCACCCCTTCCTCCACCGAGGGAATGTAGTTGCGCGGGACCGCCCCGCCCTTGACCGTCTCGGTGAAGGCAAAGCCGAAGCTGCGCGCCTCGGGCCTGAGTTCGATCACCACATCGGCGAACTGCCCGGCCCCGCCGGTCTGCTTGCGGTGCCGGTGATGGATCTCGCAGCCGCGCTGCACCGTCTCGCGCAGGGCCGGGGGCACCGGGGCCTCGGTCACCGGCACGCCGAAATCGCCGGCGATCTTGGCCAGCACCCGGCGCAGATGCGACGGCCCCTGGGTGGCCAGGATCGGGCGGCCGGTCTTCTCGTCCGAGGACAGGCCCAGCGCCAGGTCGATCTCCACCAGCCGGCCGAGCGCGGCGCGCAGCCGGGTATCGTCGCGCTCCTGCTCCGGGGCGATGATCCGGCGGTAGGACGAGGCCTGAGCCTGTCGCCCGGGCAGCGGCGGGGCGGCTTCCGCCGAAAGGACCTGGCCGGCCGACAGATGATCGGACTTCACCGCCAGCCCGATCTCGCCCGGCGCCAGCGCCGCCAGCGGCGTCTTGGCATCGAGATCGGTGATCGAGCCGATATCGGCACCGCCCAGCCGGGCCCCGGCCTGCACCGTCCCGCCGATGGCGCGCAGCAGGACGACCTTGCCGAGATGCTTGACAACATCGGCCAGCGCCCCGACCGCCTGGGCTTCGCCCTCAAGCCGCCGCCGCGCCATCTCGACGCCCGGGGCATCGTGACGCAGCGATTTCATCAGCCGGTTGAGCCCGTGGACCTTGCCCGCCGAGCCGAAGAAACAGGCGATGACGGCGTTTTCCTTCAGCGTCCGCGAGGCGATGCCATAGACCTCGCCGACCGGCGGCTCCCGGTCCTCGATCAGCTCCTCCAGCAGGTGCTCGTCGTAGTCGGCATAGCTTTCCAGAAGCTCCGCCCGCGCCGCCGCCTCGCGGTCCTTCACGCCGGCGGGCATGTCGATCAGGGTGGAGTGCCGACCGTCCTCGAACTTCCATGCCCGTTCGGAGACCAGATCGACAAAGCCGATGATCGAGGAACCCTCGCGGATCGGCACCTCGCGCAGCACGATATGATGGCGAGAATAGGCCTGAAGGGCCGAGACGATCTCGGAGATCCGATTCTGCGCCGCGTCGATGCGGTTGATGAACAGGATGGTGGGGATGCCGACTTCCTCCACCCGGCGGATGAAGGGCGCCGCCAGGACCGCGCTTTCGGCATCCGGCGGCACGCAGACCACCGCGATGTCCGACGCGGCCAGCGCCGCCGTCACCGCGCCGAGGTTTTCCGCCCCTCCGGCCATGTCGATCGCACCCCAGTCCTCGTCCATGAAGCGGAACGAGGTCACGGTCGCGACACCCGGCACGGCCAGCGACTTGCCGCGTTTTCCGTCAAGGTCCGATAGGGCCTGGACGAGTGTGGTTTTTCCAGATCCCGATGGTCCAAGGACAGTAAAGACACGCATGCCGGCTCTCCCTTGCAGTGACTTGGGGAAACACTAGTGCGTCAAAGCGTGGCGGTCATGCGCGAAATCGCACCCAGGCAGCGCGCGCGCCGTCAACGCGGGACCATCCGTTACCCAACCCTTACCTGTCGCCATCAACCATATGATATTGCTACGCTAAAAAAATGTCCCACCGTGTGACGCCGCCCGTCTCACGCCAGTCCCGCCGCTTCCATCAGCCGCGCGGCCGCTTCCGAGGCCATCCTTTCCCGTCCCTCGCCATGGACCGGCACCCGTCCGGGCTCCAGAAACAGGGGCGCGGCGAGGGGCGTCACCCGGTCCAGCCGCACCAGGTCGATCCGCCCGGCCACCCGCCCGATCAGCGCCTCGATCCGCCCGAAATCCACCATTCCCCGCATCGCCTCCTCCCGCGTGACCTGCAGGAGGACATGGCCGGGATCGTGCCGACGCAGGGTGTCATAGAGGATGTCGGTCGAGAAGGTCGCCTGCCGCCCGGTCTTGCGCCGCCCCTGATGGGTCCGCTCGATCAGGCCCGAGATCACCGCCACAGAACGAAAGGTCCGCTTCATCACCATGTTGCCGGCGAACCAGCCCTCAAGCCCCTCCCGCAGCCTTTCGAGATCAAACAGGGGCGCGGCAGCCGTCACCGGGTCGAGCCCCCAGATCAGCGTCGCATAATCGGTGGCGACAAAGCCCAGAGGCGCCAGCCCTTGCTCTTCCATCCGCTTGGTGACCAGAACACCCAGCGTCTGCTGACCGTTCCTTCCGGCGAACCCATAGATCACCAGATGCTCGCGCCCCTCGTGCGGGAAGCTCTCGCAAAGCAGCCGGTCGGGCGCCGGCAGGCGGCTGACCGTTTCCTGCCGGTTCAGCCAATCAACCGTATGCGCGGGCAGACCATGCCAGTCGCGATCGCGGAAGAGCGCCAGGATGCGGTCGGTGAGGAGCGTCGAGGTGGAGAACTTGGTGCCGTTGAACACCGCGATCCTCGGCTCCCGCCCCGGCGCGCGGGTGACTTCCACCGACATCTCGCGCAGCCCGTCGAAGCGCACCACCTCGCCGCCGATCAGGAACGTATCGCCGGGGACGAGCGTGGCGGCGAAGTCCTCCTCCACCTCGCCAAGCGCCGCACCTCGCCCGCGCAGCCGGACCTCCAGATGGTCGGAGCCGACGATGGTGCCGAGGTTCTGCCGGATCAGCGCCGCCGCGCGCGGGTCGCGCAGAGACCAGAGCCCGCCTTTCAGGACGATGCGTTGCCATCGTTCATAGGCCCGCAGCGCGTAGCCGCCGGTGGCGACGAAGTCGAGGCAGGCGTCGAAGCCTTCCCTTGTGATCCCGGCATAGGGGCCGGCGGCGCGCAGCTCGGCGAAAAGCGCGTCTGCGGCAAAGGGCCCGGAGGCTGCCGTCATCAGGATGTGCTGGCAAAGCACGTCGCGCGGCCCAGGCCCGCGCGGGGCTCCGTCGAGCGTCGCCTCCCGCACCGCATCCAGCGCCGCACGGCATTCGACCACCTCCCAGCGGTTCGCCGGCACGATCCGCGCCTTGGACGGGGCGTTGTAGCGGTGGTTCGCCCGGCCGATCCGCTGCACCAGCCGCTTGACGTTCTTCGGCGCGCCCACCTGCACCACCAGATCGACATCGCCCCAGTCGATGCCGAGGTCGAGCGTGCCGGTGCAGACCACCGCCCTGAGCGTGCCGGCCACCATCGCCGCCTCCACCCTCTGGCGCTGCTCGCGCGCCAGCGAACCGTGGTGGATGGCGATGGGCAGGCCCTCGTCATTGGCCAGCCACAGGTCGCGGAAGAACAGCTCCGCCTGGGCGCGGGTGTTGTGGAAGATCAACGTCGTGCGGTGGCGTTTCACCTCGGCCAGGATCGCCGGGATCGCATAGCGCCCCCCGCCCCCCGCCCAGGGCGGAAAGGCCGGGGTCTCCAGCATGGCGATGTCCGGCGCCGGGCCGGCATCGGCAAGAAGCACCTCCGCTCCGCCGAAGAACCGGGCCAGCGCCCCGGGGTCTTCCACCGTTGCCGACAGGCCGACCCGGCGCAGCCCGGGCGCAAGCCGCGCCAGCCGGGCGAGGCACAGCATCAGCTGGTCGCCACGTTTCGATTCCGCCAGCGCGTGGATCTCGTCCACCACCACCCGCCCGAGACCCGCGAAAAGCCGCGGCGCATCCGGGTAGGACAGAAGGAGCGCCAGGCTCTCCGGCGTCGTCAGCAGGATATGCGGCGGGTCCGCCCGTTGCCGCTGGCGGCGGCTGTGGCTGGTGTCGCCGGTGCGGTCCTCGACCCGGATGGCCAGACCGGCACCCTCGATCGGGGTGCCGAGGTTGCGCCGGATGTCCGCCGCCAGCGCCTTCAGCGGCGAGACATAGAGCGTGTGAAGCCCCGGCGCAGGTGCCGGTCCCAGTTCCGCCAGCGTCGGCAGGAAACCGGCCAGCGTCTTGCCGCCGCCGGTGGGCGCGATCAGCAGCAGCGAAGCTTCCCCCGCCCGCTCCAGCATCTGGCGCTGATGGGCATGCAGGTCCCAGCCGCGCGCGGCGATCCAGTGCGAGAGCGAGGCGGGCAGGTCCATGGCGCCAGTCTAGGCGCAGGCGGGCCGGAACCGGAAGCGGCCGCAGGCCTACTTCGCGATCACCTCGTCGCGGACGAACATGTTGCCCCAGGCCCGGTCGATCAGTTCCGGGGTCATCTGGTAGGGAATGCCCTCGAACTCGCAGACCGCCATCATCTGGTCGATCAGGAAGATCGGCATGTAGTTGGCATAGCGGTTGTCGATCGTCGGAAACTTCACCTTCAGGAGATGCAGCAGCGCCGCTTCGTCCAGCGGCACGCCGCGCTTCTTGGCCACCAGCGCGAAGATCTTGAGGAAGTTCTCCTGGTTCGGGCCATCGACCTTGATCTTGAAGAAGATCCGCCGCAGCGCCGCGCCGTCGAAGATCTCGTTGGGATGGAAGTTGGTGGAGAAGATCACCAGCGTGTCGAAGGGCACCGTGAACTTCTCGCCCGACTGCAGCGCCAGGATGTCCTTGGCTTCTTCCAGCGGCACGATCCAGCGGTTGACCAGCTTCTGCGGCGGCTCGGACTGGCGGCCGAGGTCATCGACGATGAAGACGCCGCCGGTGGCCTTCAGCTGAAGCGGCGCCTGATAGGTCCGCGCCGTCGGGTTGTACTTGAGATCCAGCATGTCGAGCGTCAGTTCGCCGCCGGTGATCACCGTCGGCCGCTCGCAATAGACATAGCGGTTGTCGAAGCGGTTGGAGGTGCGGCGCAGGCTGGAGGGATCGTCAATGGCCTGCTCGGCGGCGCGGTGGACGATCGGGTCATAGACGGTGAGGACCTGGCCGGCATATTCCAGCGCCCGGGGGACATAGATCTTGTCGCCCATCGCGTCGCGGATGCCGTTGGAGATCGAGGACTTGCCGTTGCCGGGGGGCCCGTACATCAGGATGGAGCGGCCTGAGGTGATCGCCGGGCCGAGGTTGGACAGAAGGTCTGCCGGCAAGATCAGATGGCCCATGGCGCGCATCAGCTGCTCGCGGGTCAGGCGGATGTCGCGCACCGACTGGCGCTTCACCTGCTTGCTGTACTCCGCCAGCGGCACCGGCATGGCCCCGTAATATTCCGACTGGCTGAGCGCATCCAGCGCCCGCGCCTTGCCGGCATCGGTGAGCTGATAGCCCATCTCGTTGCCCGAGGTGGCGTGCAGCGTGCCGGTGGCCTCCACCAGCTTCTGGCTGCGGGCGAGGTCGATCAGTTCCTGAACGATCGGCAGCGGCAGACACAGGACCCGGCCCAGGGCCGTGGCCAGATCGAGATTGGTGCGGAACATCGTCTTGAGAAGCAGGTCGCGCTGCATGACGACCGAGACGCCGACCTCGGCCAGGCTGCGCGGCGGCGGCGGCGGGGTGACGGCGGCCTGTGGCTGCGGGGCGACCTGAACGTTCATGGCAACCTCTGGGGCGTCCGGGCGGAGTGCCCGGACGGTGTTGCCGGATCGTGGACGATGCTCAGGACGAAATTGCGGCGAGAATGGGGAAGAAGATCAGCGTGCCCGACAGGGCCAGACCCATCGGGAACTTCTTTGCCGTCCAGGACACCCAGTCGGCGGTTGCACGACGCACCGCCGGCACCGCCCGCACCAGACGGTGGGTGAAGAAGGCGCCGAGCAGGCAGGCCGCGAACAGGCCGATCAGCAGCCGGAAGCTTCCTCCCAGAAAGAACGGCGCCATGGCCGCCGCGAACTTCGCGTCGCCGGCGCCAAGCAGCGACAGCATGTTGAGGACGAAGCCGACCGCCAGGACCAGCGCCATCAGCGCGAAACCGGCAAGCCAGATCTGCCATCCGGCGACGATCCAGCCCGTCGCCGCCCAGACGGCCGCCAGCGCCACGACCGCGCGGTTCGGGATCTTCATGAACTTCATGTCCGACCAGCTCACCCAAAGCCCGATGGGCAGGATGAGCGGCAGGAACCAGAGGAAACGCGCCGGATCGACCGGCGGCAGATCGATGATCATCCCGCGTCCAGCGCCTCAAGGGCCCGAACGGCCGCCTCGAAATGCTGCGGATGCGTGTCGATGGCATCCTGCAGCAGACCCTTGCCGACCTCGACGTCGCCCTGCTTGATCGCGGTCAGCGCCAGCGTGTGCAGGAGAAGCGCCCGCTCGATCTGGGTCATCTGCACCACCGGAAGCTCGTATTTCCGCTGGGCGCCCCGCGCCATGACAAGGTTGTTCTTGGCGGTGAACATGGTGGGATCGAAGGTCAGCGCCTGGATGAACAGCTTTTCGGCGCCGGCATAGTCGGCACGGGTCAGCTTGGAGAAGCCCCAGTTGTTATAGACCTTGCCCGGCGTCGTCGTCAGCCCGGCGGCGACTTCATAGAAGCTGTCGGCCTTGCGCCAGTTCTTGCGGAAATCGGCCACCATGGCTTCGAGCCGGTAGCGGTCGAAGGTCTCATGCGTGGGCGGGATGGAATTCAGGACCGTCTCCGCCTTCTCCCACTCGTTCGAGCGGATCCAGGCATCGGCGAGCATCACCCTGTCCTCGTTGGTGCCCTCGGGATGGGCGGCGATCTTCTCCAGCACCACGGCGGCTTCCTGCGGCTTCTGGGCCCGCAGAAGCGACTTGGCCAGGCCGCGCTGAAGGTCGATCCGCTCGGGGTTCTGCGCAGCGGTGCGGGTGAAATAGGCCACCGCCTCGTCCGGATCGCCCACGGTAAGCATGATGTCGTTGAGATTGCTCTCGTCGATGACATTGACGTCCTTCAGGGCCCGGGCTGCCTGGGCGCCGTCATCTCCGGCGCAGCCGCTCATAGCCATGAAGCTCGCGCCAAGCGCGATCAGGAAGGGGTGGCGCATTTTGCGTCCTTTTGCTGCTCGAGCCCTTGGCCCCTGCCCTAGAGCGCCGACAGCAGGACATATTCACCCGGCCGCCGCCGCACCAGTTTGTAGGTGGGCTTCTCCTCGGGTTCATCATAGACAGCGCCTTCGCTTTCGGCGATGGCGCGCTTGAGATTTTCCCGGATCGCGTCGGTTTGGCCACTGTCCAGCGCAAAGGCCCGCTCGAAGGTCGCCCGGGCCTCGCCGATCTTGCCCCGCTCCATCAGCACCACGCCGAGGTTGTTCAGCGCGGCGACAAAGCCCGCATCGAACTCCAGCGCCCGGCGCAGGAGCTGCTCGGCCTGGCCCAGCCGCCCGAGAGCAAGATTGGCCGAGCCGATGGAGGAGAGCGTGTCGGCGTTGATCCCGTCCTCGCCGGCGGCGCGCAGGTAGGCTTTCAGCGCCAGCTCGTATTCCCCGGCCGCCATCAGCCGGTGCCCGACGATCAGGCCGTCCTCGGACTGGCCGTTCCGGGCCACGCCGGGAGCACGGTTCTCCTCCCGCAGGCCGGACCCCGAAACACAGGCGGCCAGCGCCAGCAGACAAAGGAAAGCAAGTGCGGCTCGGGCCACGCGGACATCCTGTTCAGCCGCCGCCCATGTTCTTCGCGATCCCGTAGATCGACGGGCCGATGAGGATGATCATCAGGGGCGGCACGGTGAACATCATTGTGCCGAGGGTGAGCTTGGTCGGCAAGGTGTTCGCCTTCTCTTCGGCGCGCATCACGCGCTTGTCGCGCATTTCCGCCGAATAGACCCGCAGCGCTTCGGCAATCGAGGTGCCGAAGGTGGCGGACTGCACCAGCGTGGTGACGAAGGACGACACATCGGCGATGCCGACACGTTCGGACATGTCCTTCAGCACCGTTACCCTTTCCTTGCCGGCCTTGACCTCGTTGGCGACGGTCTCGAACTCCTCGGCCAGCGCCGGATAGCCCTGGCGGCTTTCGCGCGCCACGCGCAGGATCGACTGGTCCAGCGACTGGCCCGCCTCGACGCAGACGAGCATCATGTCGAGCGCGTCGGGAAAGCCCTGGACGATCTGCGCCTGCCGTTCCTGCAGCCGCTTGTCCACCCAGTATTTGGGAATGTAGTAGCCGATCGCCCCGGGCAGGATCGTGCCCATGACCATCTGCTGGGTCGAAAGCTGCTGGTCGCCCCTGGTGAACAGCGTATAGACCACGCCCGCCAGCAGGGCCCCGACCCCGAGGATCAGCTGGGCGAAGTGGAAGATGCGCACCGCGTTCTTCGACCGGTAGCCGGCCCGCAGCATCCGCATCCGCGCGGCAGACAGTTCCTCGGCCGATTTCGGCTCCAGGAAGTTGGCGAATTTCTCCAGCTTATCGACATTGGCGTTCCGCGCCGCCCGCAGGTTGCCCTTGGACGTATCGACGATCGGGGTGCGCTGCGCCTTGAGTTTGTCGAACGGTTCGGAGCGCTTCTTCAGCATCACCGGAAGGGTCGCGACGACAAAGAGCAGGCCGACCCCGGCGAGCGCCATCATCGGCCCGGCGTCGCCGAAACGCTCCGTCAGCATCGCGTTGATATCGCTTATGAAACCCATGACGCGCGCACCCTAGACCTTGATGTTGACCATGATCTTCATGAAGATCACGTTGATCACCAGAAACACCGCCACGACCAGCGCGGTGGGGATGAAATAGGCCGTCTCCCGAACCTCGTCGTAGTAGTTGGGCTGGATGACGTTGATCATCACCAGCGCCCCGATGGGGAAGGCCGACAGGAACATGCCCGACCACTTGGCCTCCGCCGTGATGGCCTTGACCCGGCGGAAGAGCTTGAAGCGGGCACGGATCACCTTGGCCAGGCCGTCGAGGATCTCGGCGAGGTTGCCGCCCGATTGCTGCTGGATCGTCACCGCAACGGCAAGGAAGCGCAGGTCCTGGTTGTCCATGCGCTCGGCGAAGTCCTTGAGCGATTCCGAGACATCGCGGCCATAGGCCGCCTCGTCGGCGATCATGCCGAATTCGGTGCCGAGCGGATCGCCGACCTCCTTGGCGACGATGGCGATGGCCGAGGAGAAGGGATGGCCGACGCGCAGCGATCGCACCATCAGTTCCACCGCATCGGGAAGCTGTTCCTCCAGCAGCGCCATCCGCGCCTTGGCCTTGCGGTTCACCCAGACATAGACCCCGCCAACCCCCATGCCCACGGCCAGAAGCGCGCGGACGGCCAGTTCCGCCTCGGTCCCGATGGTCAGGCCGAAGAAGGAAAAGATCGACAGGCCGATCATGATCAGGATCAGCTGGCGCGGGGTGAAGGCGATGTTCGCCTTCTGCGCCTTCTTGGCCAGGATGGCATAGAGCGGGATGCCGCGCGCCGTCAGGTGCTGCGACATCTCCTTGCGCAGCTGCTCCAGCACCTGCTCGCGGTTGCCGTTCTTCGCCAGAAGGTCGAGCCGGCGCGAGACCTTGGAGTTCAGGCTGATCGATTTGCCGAAGGCGGTCAGATAGATGCCCTCGACGAGCACGATCACCGCGACGAAGATCAGGATGTAGATGATCGGGGCGACGCCGATTTCCATGGCTTCGTGTCCTTAGGGAAGGGGATCGTAGATCGACGCCGGCAGGTCGTAGCCCCATTGCCGGAACCGTTCGGAATAGTGCGAGCGCACGCCGGTGGCGTTGAACCGGCCGACGATCTTGCCGTCCGGCGCGATGCCCAGGCGCTCGTAGCGGAAGACCTCCTGCATCGAGATCACGTCGCCCTCCATCCCGGTCAGTTCGGTGACCGAGACCATGCGGCGCGAGCCGTCCTGCAGGCGCGAGGCCTGGACGATCAGGTTGACGGCCGAGGCGATCTGCGAGCGCACCGCCTTCAGCGGCATCTCGATCCCCGCCATGGCGACCATGTTCTCCAGACGGCTGATGCCGTCGCGCGGGTTGTTGGCGTGGATCGTGGTCATCGAGCCGTCGTGGCCAGTGTTCAT
>CAZRQN010000067.1:0-14891 GCA_964602115.1 uncultured Rhodobacterales bacterium | reverse complement strand
TCCTCTTCTGGGCACCATCGCAAGGCCACCCTCCGGGGTGGCCTTTCGTTTTCCGCCCTGCCGCGATTCGCCGGCCAGTTTGCCGTTGATGCGTCCGGCCCCAGCGCCTATTGCACCCCCACCTTTCCGGAGCCCGCCGCGATGACCGTCTTTCTCCACCGGAACGACCTGCCCCAGGGGCTCGACCTCGGCCCCGTGGTCGCCATCGACACCGAGACCATGGGCCTCGATCCGCGCCGCGACCGGCTGTGTCTCGTCCAGCTCTCCGCCGGCGATGGCCATGCCCATCTGGTGCAGGTCGCGCGCGGCCAGAACCAGGCGCCGAACCTCGCCCGCCTTCTGGCCGATCCGGCGGTGGAAAAGCTCTTCCATTTCGGCCGTTTCGACATCGCGGTGCTGAAGGCCGCCTTCGGCGTCACCACCGCGCCGGTCTTCTGCACCAAGATCGCCGCCAAGCTGGTACGCACCTTCACCGACCGCCACGGGCTGAAATACCTGCTGGCCGAACTTCTCGGCATCGACATTTCCAAGCAGCAGCAGACCTCGGACTGGGGCGCGGAGGATCTGACCGAGGCGCAGAAGGACTATGCCGCCTCGGATGTCCTTTACCTGCACCGGTTGAAGGCCGAGCTCGAAAGGCTGCTCCGCCGCGAGGGGCGGCTGGAACTTGCACGCCACGCCTTCGCCTTCCTGCCCGCCCGCGCCGAACTGGACCTCATGGGCTGGGACGACGAGGCCGACATCTTCCGCCACTGAGCGGCAGACGGCCGGCGGGCCGCGACCCGGCTTGCGCATCGGGCCGCAGCCCTTACCTTCAGGCGCATCCGGGATCGGAACGCGATGCTGCGCTACGACAATTTCCACTCGACCGCCGTGGCCTGGCTGAAGGTGCTTCTGCCGCTGATCGCGCTGGGCATCCTGTCCACGCTGTTTCTGGTCGCCCGCAACGTCGATCCGGACAACGCCATCCCCTTCGCCGAGGTCGATCTGGGTGAGCGCGCGCGCGAGCCGCGCCTGACGTCCCCCACCTGGGCGGGAACCACCGATGACGGCGCCGCCCTGACCATCACCGCCGCCGAGGCGCGTCCCGGGACCGAGGATGCGGGGGCCTCCGCCGTGACGGTCCATGCCGAACTGGCGACGCCGGACGGCGGGACCGCCAAGATCGACGCGGCGGCGGCGGCACTCGATCCCGGGGGCGCCCAGCTGACACTGTCCGGCGGGGTGACGATCCTGACCTCCACCGGCTACCGGATCGAGACCCCGGCGCTGCGGGCCCAGCTGGACCGGACCGGGATCGAAAGCCTGGGTGCTGTCGCCGCAACCGGCCCGCTCGGAAAGATCGACGCCGGCGGGATGCGCATCACCGCCGCTGCGGCGACGCCGGGCAAGTACCTGCTGGTTTTCGACAAGGGCGTCCACCTCATATACGATCCCGCGCCGTGACGGAGCAGATTCGATGACCAGACGCCTTGCCCTTGCCCTCGCCCTCGCGCTTCTGCCGGGCGTCGCCGCCGCTCAGGGCACCACGGTCGCCTTCGGCGGGCTGAAGCAGGACACGACGCTTCCGGTCGAGATCAGCGCCGACAGCCTGTCGGTGAACCAGAACGACGGCACCGCCGTCTTTTCCGGCAATGTCATCGTGATCCAGGGCGAGCTGCGGCTGGCGGCCACCGAAATCCGGGTGGACTACGCCGAGGACGGCAAGACGATGGAAACGCTGAACGCCACCGGCGGGGTGACGATCGCCAATGCCACCGACGCGGCCGAATCGAAGGAGGCCGTCTATACCGTGGCCAGCGGCCAGGTGGTGATGACCGGCGACGTCCTCCTCACCCAGGGCGAGAATGCCATTTCCGGCCAGCGGCTGCGGCTGAACCTCAAGGACGGGACCGGCGTGATGGAAGGCCGGGTGACGACCACGTTCGTCCCTGACCAGGGTAGCGCACCCTGATGCCCCCGGATCTCACCGTCACCGAGGGTAATGCCGGGCTGGTGGTCCGCTCGCTGCGCAAGAGCTACCGCAAGCGCCCGGTGATCCGGGATGTCTCCATGCGTCTGGCGCGCGGCGAGGTGGTGGCGCTTCTCGGCCCCAACGGTTCGGGCAAGACCACCTGCTTCTACTGCATCGCCGGGCTGGTCACGCCCGAGGGCGGCCAGGTGGTGATCGACGGGCGCGAAGTGACCGGCCTGCCCATGTACCGCCGGGCCCGGCTTGGCATCGGCTATCTGCCGCAGGAAGTGTCGATCTTCCGCGGCCTCAACGTCGAGGACAACATCCTCGCCGTTCTGGAAATCGCCGTGCCCGACCGCCACAAGCGACGCGAGCGGCTGGAGGAGCTGCTCTCCGAGTTCTCCATCACCCATCTCCGCCGCACTCCGGCGCTGGCCCTGTCGGGCGGCGAGCGGCGGCGGGCCGAGATCGCCCGCTGCCTGGCCGCCGATCCCAAGTACCTGCTCCTGGACGAGCCCTTCGCCGGGGTGGACCCGATCGCGGTGGCCGAGATCCGGACGCTGGTCCATGACCTCAAGTCGCGCGGCATCGGCGTGCTCATCACCGACCACAACGTGCGGGAGACGCTGGAGATCGTCGATCGCGCCTATATCCTGCACGACGGCAAGGTGCTGATGTCGGGCACCACCGACGAGGTGGTCCGCGACGAGAACGTGCGCCGGGTGTACCTCGGCCAGAACTTCCGGGTGTCGTGAACTGCCCCGCCGGCATCGGGCCTGCAGGGCGATGCCCGCAGGCAGGGTCTCCAGCCCACCGAACGCCCCGTTAAACAATTTACCTTCCCTACCCAACCCTTAACGAATCAACTCAAGTACCTGTATTCGTTTGAAAACGTGAAGCGTCCCACCGTGTGACGCTTGCCGTCCCCTGCCCTCATTCCCTCACCGCCGGGCCAGACAGGCCGGAACCTTCCCGCCGAAGCCTTCCCCGGCCCCGGCGGCGGCCGGCCGGCTGTCGGGGGAGGCTCAGGAATCCGTTGACAAGCGGCGCAAGGGTGGCGCCAAATACCCTCGATGCGTGCGCGACCCAAGTTCGTTTACCCCGCACAGACCGGCCCCGACCGGGCCGCAAGGGGCGCCGCAAGACAGCCTGAGCAATGGTCGCGATATGGTCCCGGCAAGGGCCGGGCCGCGGCCATTCCGGAAGCCGGAGGACCCATGCGCTACCAGATCAGCGGCCGCCAGATCGACATCGGCGAGGCACTTTCGACCCATGTTCAGGCCGAGCTCGGCGAGATCGTTGAGAAATACGCGCAGCGCCCGACGGACGCGAACGTGACCTTCTCGCGCGATGCCCACGAGCATGTCTGCGAGGCCGAGATCCACCTCTCCACCGGCCTGACGGCGCAGGCGCGCGGCCATGCGGGCGAGATCTATGCCGCCTTCGAAAGCTGCCGCGAGAAACTCGACAAGCAGCTTCGCCGCTACAAGCGCCGGCTGCGCGACCACCACCGTGACCGGACGTCACCTGTTGAGTTCGACGGTGGCGCCTCCTATATCCTCGCCGCGCCTGACGAGGCCGAGGAAGTCGAACCCGCAACGCTCCAGCCGGTGGTGGTCGCCGAGATGGAGACGCGGATTCCCTCGATCACGGTGGGCGAGGCGGTGATGCAGATGGAACTTGCCGGGCAGAGGCTCCTGGTGTTCCGCAACGAGGGTCACGGCGGTGTCAACGTGGTCTATCGTCGCGACGACGGGAATATCGGCTGGATCGACCCCCGCAATAGCAGGTAAGTGCGCCCTCCGGGTGCAAGCGAATCGAGCGCGATGATCCTCTCCAAACTTCTCACCCCATCGGCCGTCCGCGTGAACGGTCACCTGACCAGCAAGAAGCGGCTGTTCCAGGAGATCGGCGAAATCGCCGCGCAGGCGCACGGACTGCCCGCAGCCGGGGTGGTGGACGGGCTTCAGGAGCGCGAGACCCTGGGACCGACCGGCGTGGGGCATGGCATCGCCTTGCCCCATGCCCGCCTTGAGGAGGCCGGCAAGATCGTCGGCGTCTTCCTGCGGCTGGAACGCCCGGTCGATTACGACAGCGTCGATCGCCAGCCGGTGGACCTGATCTTCGCCCTTCTCGCACCCAGGGAATCGGGCGTCGATCATCTCAAGGCGCTGGCGCTCGTCAGCCGGACAATGCGGGATCCGGGCGTGGTCTCGAAACTGCGGGCCAACACCGATCCCAACAAGCTTTACGCCATCCTCACCGAGGCCCGGGCCCCCCAGGCGGCCTGAAGCTCAATCGCCGAAGCCGTAGGCCGCGTAATCGCGGGCATAGGCGGTCCGTGCCGCAGCAACGATCTCGGGCGCGGCGAAAAGATCCGTTTCGGGCGAGGCAGGCAGGTGCGGGACCGGCGGCAAGGCGGCGCCCGTCTCGCCGGCGAGGAACGCCAGCCCTTCGGCAAGACGCGACTCGCGCAGCACCACATCCGGCCCGCCGTGCAGGGCAAAGGCCTCCAGCGCCGCCGCCTGGGTGGCGATGCCCGCATCGACGCGCGCAGATGTCTGGCCGGACAGGTTCATGGCGGCAAAGCGCAGGAAGGCGAGGAAGATCGCCTGCCGGTCGGCCCATGGCATCGCAGCCAGAGGGACGTCGCGCGGCAAGTCCAGCTGCATCGTCCGGGCGAAGACGCGCCGGATCTCCGGAAGACTGCCTCCCATGACCGGGCCGGACAGCGCCGCCCAGGCACGGGCGACCGGGTGGCGCAGCACGGTGAAGCTGCGGTGGCCCGGGTGGGCGGCACGCCACCGCCGCAGCCCCCGGGGCGAAAAGTCGGTCTCCACCGGGCCGACGGCGGCAAGCCAGCCGGCGATTTCCGCCGTCGGCCCACCGGTCACCGGCATGAAGAGAAGCGGTCCGGCCGCACGGAAGGACGGCACGGTACCGCGCCGGCGCGGTTCGTGATCGGGGCCGTGGTCGAGGTCGATCCAATCAAGGCGCGCCAGCGCGGCGGCCATCGCTTCCGGATTGGTCACCTTTTCGCGCAGCGCTCCGGGGTTCTGCTTGAGGACCCGCGTTTCCGGCGCCTCGGCCGCCGCCGGCACGCCAAGAAAGGCGGCAAGTCCCGCCAGGACCGTCGGATCCGCGAGGTCTTCGTAACCGATCCAGAACGCGGCCTGCCCGCGCTGTTGCAGCCCGAGCAGAACTTCCGACTGGTCCCGTCGATGGCGTTCGAGAAAGGCCCGGAATTCCGCCTCGTCGAAGACAACCCTTTCGCTGCGGTGCCGCGCGGCATGGACGAGCTTCCACTGGCCGGTCGCCCGCGCGATCTTCCAGCTGATGTAACGGTCGAGCGGATGGCGCGTGAGGACGATCTTGGCGCAGTCGGCATCATCCATCACCGCCGGAAAGACGCGGCGATCATGGTCAGGGAAGTAGCGGAAGCCGTTCAGCCCGGCTTCGGCCCGCTGAAGGCGGCGCAGGAACTCCAGCGGATCGGCATTGCGGTCGGCCAGGGTCATGCCGAATGCGCTTTCGGCGCCAAGCCGGCACACGAACCCGGGATTGTAGGCTTCGCCGTGGCAGGTCACGCCGGGAAGGGCGTTCAGATGCGCTTCCAGCAGGTTCGAGCCGGTGCGCATCCCGGCCAGCACGACAAAGGAAGCGAAACTCACCTCACTTCACCAGATAGGGCCGCTCGCGGCGCGGCGGATCAGTGTCACCGGTCCCTGGCCCCGGCGGGAAATCCCCCATCAGCACCGGATGCATGCCCTGGTTGCGCAGATTCTGCAGGAACTGCCCGAAGCCCTGCAGGTCCGCCATATGCGGCGCCTCGGTCAGGCGGCGCAGGGCGCGCGGGCTGATCTCGTCGGCGATTGTCTGCAACGGTTCCATCGGATTCTCGACGAATTCGGCAAGCGGCCAGATCCGCACCCGCGCCTTGACCCAGGACCGGCGCAGAAGCGCGATATGATCGCTCTCGACCTTCTGAAGGCGCGCCGCCTCGGCCCTGACCTCGCCGAAATTGCGATTGGCATGGAACAGCGGGATGGCCCAGGCGCCGGAGATGAGGCTGACCGAGGCGTTGACGTCGGAAGCGACGAAGCCGGCGATCTCCTGACGGTCGTGGGGGCCGAACTGGAAGCACTGCCGCTCACCCCGGGTGTTCCAGATCAGACTGGTCAGAAATCCGCGTGGATCGTGATCGCGCAGTGCCGCGCTGTCGGAGAGGCAGCCGTTGAACACGGCTTCGCCTTCGGCAAATTCCGCCCGCGCCGGGGCGAAGAGATGTCCATGGACACGGCTGCCGGTGATCCGGGCCAGCCAGTCCTCGAAATCGACGAAGAGATGATCGAACCCCTCGAATACCGAAAAGGGTGCCGCCGTCTTGCCGTTCTCCCAGCCGTCGTTCGGGAAGCGGCTCTGCATGTAGAGACCGGGCCGGCCGCGGGTGCGCCGCTCCACCGCGCGCGAGAACAGGCGGTCGATCTTCGAGGGATTGGGCTCCGCTTCCGGCTGGCGCGAGACGGTCTGGGACAGGAAGGCGCTGTAGAGCCGCTCTGCCTGCGGCCAGATCTTGCGGGCGAAGAAACAGTCCGACCGGCGCAGGAGCTGCAGGTGATCGTCGAAAAAGATATGCGGTTTGCCCTGGAAGTCGAACTTGGACAGGGTCAGCGACCGGCTGACGATCCGCGACGAATAGAGCCGGGCCAGCGACTGGAAATAGCTTTCGTCCGGAATCCAGACCCGGCGGAAGAACCGGTCGCGCGCCGGCCTTGCCGGGTCGTCGAGGATGGCGCTCAAAGTCGCGCGGGTCAGGCACCACCACTGGCTGCCGAGATGGGGGACGAGCCCGGGCGGCACCCGGCGCCGGAGGCCGAGTATGCGCTGGATCCGCACCCAGGCATCAAAGCGCCGCCGCTGCCGCCGCCAGGAGAAGGGAAACCGCAGGGTGAAGCGTTCCTCGGCAATTCCGCCAACGGTCCATTCAACATCGGCGATGGTCACGCTTTCGATGAAATCGGTGCGGGGATGGCGGGCGAGATAGGCCGCAAGTTCTGCCACCGGCCGGATCGGCAGGCAGGACCCCGAGGCGAGATAGACATGGCGCACATCCGGGAACCGGGCGAGCAGGAGGCTCGCGGCATCCTGGGTTGCCGCGACCAGGCTCCAGGTTCCCCATTCGCAGGCGCGGCGCGGCGAAAACAGCACCTGCGGCAGGTCGGCCAGCGCATGTGTCATCAGCGCGGCCTCGCCCGCAGGCGTCCTTGCATCGACATGGACGACCACCGGGCAGCCCTGGGCGGCGAGGTGACGGACGATCTGCGCGGCGCGGTCCAGCGCGGCGTGGCACAGGATCACGAAGCCGAGCCGGCCGCTCACGCCCAGTTCCCCTTCGACATCAGGCCCAGAATTTCAAGCTGGCGCCAGTTGATGAACCTTTCGCTCCATTTGCACCACAGGTCCGGCTGGGCGTCGAGCGCCGCCTTGTAGGCGCGATATTCCGCACCCGAGGCGAAATGCTCGCCGCGACGCATCTCCTCTTCGGCCTTGGCGTTCAATGTGTCGAGGAACTTGGCATGCATCAGCACGCCCGAAGCCTTTTCACCCCCCCATTCGTCATAGGCCAGGTTGAGACCGCGCGGCAAAAGCATGTGCGTGGACTGGGCGAAAACAAAGGACCGCTGCCATTTGACCAGCGGAATCTTGTTGAGCGCCGGTGCCTTCGCCGCATCGTTGCTGAAAAAGATCCGCGCGCGCGGACCGCCCTGGATCCACAGGTTTCCGAACAGCTCGTTCTTCAGGATCGTGTAGTTCCCCGGATCGAACCACTGGGCGATCTCGAACGGATCCTGACCCTCCCGGTAGGGCTGCGCGCTGAGCGGCCCTTTTGGGTACATGTCGAGCAGCATGGCGGGGAAGGCGCGGATCGCCGAAGCATCGAGCCAGTCGGTCAGGGCCCGCAAGGGGCGGCTGTCGGAGAACGGATAGATGAAGAACTCGTCAGCATCGACGACGAGGCACCAGTGCCCGTGCCCGTAACGGGACAGCAGCGCATTCATCCAGTCCATCCCGAAACGGGCGCGGCGGTAGGAGGCGGCGGTGCCCCACAACGAGACGTCCGGCTGCGCCGCAAGGTACTCGGCGCTGCCATCGTCGCTGCCGTTATCGACGATCAGGAAATGGCCGATGCCAAGGTTCCGGTAATAGGCGAGGAAATAGGGCAGGCGGATCCGTTCGTTCCTGATCGTGGCAAAGAGAAGAATATCGTCCCGCCGGATCGACGGATGCCGGGGGGCGACGGCGGTCAGCTCGCGCCGGCGACGCAGGGCCCGCAAACGCCAGCGGCGGCGTGTCCAGCGCAACCGATATCGCGTGAAGATCCCCAGCAAGCTCCGCCGTCCCGGTTCGTGCGCCTCAAGGCCGCGTCATTTCAGACCCTGGTTAAGACCAGCTTGAAATGGTCCTCCCACCCCGGCACGGTCGCGGCGGGTCTTCTTTCGGGGGCCCGCGTCAGACGCATGACGATCTCCGACCAAGCATAGGAGTCTGTCGCGGACAGGTAAACGGGAAGGCGGCCGAGAAGCTCCGTGAACACAGGATGTGGTAGGCAAGCCACGGGGGTTCCGCAGGCCGCAGCTTCAAAGACCGGAAGACCGAAGCCCTCTGCGAGGCTGGGAAACAGAAGCGCCCGCGCGCCGGCGAGAAGATGCGCCACATCTTCATCGCTTACCCCGGCGCATTCGCGCACCCCGGCCGTCCGCTCCAGCCGCGCGAAAAGCGCCGGCTCCGCCCAGCCGCGCCGGCCGACGACCAGCAGCAGGGGCCGGTCCCGGGCCGGCAGCCGATCCCAGACGTCGAGCAGCAGCGCGAGGTTCTTGCGGGGCTCGATGGTTCCCAGCGCCAGAAAGTAGGGCTCTTCCGGCCGTGCAAACCTCGCTTCCGCCACTGGGGGCATCGGTACGCCGAGCGGTGCCACGATGGCCTCCGGCACCCGTCCGGCCGCCAGAAGATGCCGCTCGGTCGCACGCCGCGTGGCTTCGGCGCTGTGGATCACCACCTCCGCCATCGACGCCGCCGCGACCATCGCCCGGAACTTCGCCGGCGTTCCGGGCCGGCAAAGCTCGGGATGGTCGAGCGGGATCGTGTCGTGCAGGAGCACCGCGCTGCGCAGCCCGGCCGCGCGTGCCGCCGAGATCATGCCGGCGGTCAGGTTCGCATGGCCGAGATTGAGATAGCTGGTCCCGGGCGGAAGCCTCTGCAGGAGACGCCGCAGGCCCGGTCGCCAGGACCGGGCCAGGGCGCAGCGGCGAAGCACCGCCTCGGCCCGTGCCAGGACGGGATGCCGTGGACGGAGGAGACGTCCGAGCCAGTCCACCCGGCCGGGCACCGATCCGGCATCGGCAAGCCGCCGAACCTCCGCACAGCCGGCGCGGTCGAGGAGAAGGTAACCCGCCGGCGTGCGCAGGATGCCCCAGAGCGGCTCGGGTCTGATCAGCAGCCGGGACAGCCAAGCCACCTCGACCCGGTCAATCCCGGTCATCGGCCCCGTACCGAGGCGCGAAACCGTCCGTGTCAGGTCAAGCAGTCGCCCGGGTGGGGCCTCCGGCATAGCCTGCCTCGTCCTGAAGCGCGATCATGTCATGCAGGTAGGCGGCGAATTCGTCCTTCAGATCGGGCCGAGCGAGGCCGAAAGCCACGGTGGCCTGCAGGAACCCGGCCTTGGACCCGCAATCGAAGCGCTGGCCCCGGAAACGGAAGGCATGAACCCTCCCGGGGTAGCTGGCCTCGGCGGCAATGGCGTCGGTCAGCTGGATCTCGCCGCCGGTGCCTTCCTTGCCGGCGTCGAGGTGATCCATGACCTGCGGGGTCAGGATGTAGCGCCCGATCACCGCGAGGTTGGAAGGCGCCTGTCCGGCCTTGGGCTTTTCGACCATGCCCTTGACCTGCACCAGCGAGCCCATGTCCTCGGCGATGTCGAGCACGCCATAGGACGAGGCCTTGGACGCCGGCACTTCCATCGCGGCAACGACATTGCCGCCGGTCTGGGCATAGGCCTCCATCATCTGCTGGAGACAGGGCTTCTCCGCCGCGATCACGTCATCGGGCAGCAGAACCGCAAAGGGCTCGTCGCCGATCAGGCGCCGGGCGCACCACACCGCATGGCCAAGGCCGCGCGGCTGGTTCTGGCGCACATAGGCGATGGCGCCCGAATCCATGTTGGTCGCCTTGAGGATGTCCAGCAGGTCGGCCTTGCCCTTGCGCTCCAGCTCGCTTTCAAGCTCGGGCGCGACGTCGAAGTAATCCTCCAGCGCCGACTTGCCGCGCGAGGTGACGAAGATGAATTCCTTGATCCCGGCGGCACGCGCCTCGTCGATCGCGTATTGGATCAACGGCCGGTCAACCAGCGTCATGATCTCCTTGGGGATCGACTTGGTTGCCGGCAAGAACCGCGTTCCCAGCCCCGCAACCGGAAAGATCGCTTTGAGAACCTCGCGCTGCGCAGGTCTCTGGCTTCCGTCGGTCATCGTCTTCGGCATTCCTCAGCCCCACCTTTCAGGCCGCAACTTCTCATGGAACGAGAAATCGCCGCCGTCCATCCCTGTCCGATCACGGTCAGATGACCTCGGCAGAATTGCGTCATTTTCCTGCCAGTCTGGCGGAATCGTCAGGCAACCGGCCGGATTGTCGCCAGAAGAGAAACCTCCCGCTCAACCCGGGCAGCAGTGCCAAGCCAAGGTCGCGGCAGATCGCGGTCGCCCTGGCCCCAGCGCCCGCCTCGCTGGCGCCAGATCCCGTCGGCGCCGAACTCCAGGCGATGCGCCCGGAATCCGGCGGAAAGTTCGATCAGGGTCACGACCCTGCCATCGGCCCGCAGGGCAGCGGCCTCGCGTTCCAGCCGCGCGCGGTCGCGCCGCGTACCGGCAACCACCGCACCGGCGCTGGGCCCCGTGCCGGGGAAGCGCAGGAAAGCCGTCGGTTCTGCCGCCAGCGGCGGCAGGACCTGAAGGGGAAGGGATGCGCCTTCGGCAATTCCGGCCTCGAAACCGGCCAGCAACCTCGCAACCTCGCGCGGCTCGATCCGTCCTGCCAGCATGTGACCGAGCGCGCGCCGCCGCTCGGATGCACGCTGCGCGGCGACGGCCTCGACGGCCAGGCCCCCCGCGTGCCGGCGCAGGAAGACCGCGAGGCTGCGGCCGATCTCCAGCAGGTCGCGCGGCACACGGTCGGCCCTTCGGCGTTCGCTCTCGGCAAAGCCGTGGTGGACCACCGCATCCGGCACCACCGCCGTCAGCCCGCCCGCTGCCGCAAGCCGCAGGTTCACGTCTGCATCGTCGAGATAGAAGCGCAACGCCGGGTCAAATCCTCCGATGGCGCGCAGCGCTTCGCTGCGGAAGGCGCAGTTCGTGCCCTGCGTCTTGACTGCCCGAGCCCGGTTTCCGGCGTGCAGGCTCGTCCTTGCCGGCACGTCCATCGGATGGTCGGCACCGAAACGGTCCACCTCCATCGCCCGCCACTGCCAGGCCAGGCCGGACCGCCCGCGCACGAAACCGCCGGCGGCGACGGTCCCCTTCTCCGCGAAAGGCGCGGCCAGGCGCGAGAGCCAGCTCGGCTCGGGAACCGCATCGTCGTCGAGGAAAGCCACGACCGGCGCGGCGGCGAGCGCGAGGCCGAGGTTGCGCGCTGCCGAAAGGTTCGCCTCGTCGAAGGCGCGAAGCTTCACCGGCCAACCTGCCGCAGCGATTTCCGCCGCCGCCCCGGGATCGGCGACGACCACCACCTCCAGATCCGGATGGTCCTGCTGCGTCACCGCCATCAGCGCCCGATGCAACAGCCGGGGCCGATGGCGGCTGGCGATGATCAGGCTGACCGGCTGGGGCCCTTCAGCCACGGTCACTTGAGCGCGACACCCGGGGCATGGGCGATGAAATGCGGGTTGTCCCAGCCGGGCTTGCCATAGGCCAGCGGGCTGCGGTCATCCATCCGCACCACCAGTCCGCCGGCCGCCCGCAGCACCGCGTCGCCCGCCGCCGTATCCCATTCCATCGTCCGGCCGAGGCGTGGGTAGAGATCGGCCTCGCCGGTGGCGACAAGGCAGAACTTGAGGCTGGACCCGGCCGAGGTCATGTCCCTGACCGCATAGGTGGCGATCCAGGCATCGGTGGCGGCGTCGCGATGCGACTTCGAGGCCACGACCATCAGCGCCGCGTTGTCGGGCCGGCCGACGCGGATCGGGCGCAGCGGCCCGGGCGCCGCCGGGTCATGGGCGCCCTCCTCCTCCACCGCGCCGCCTTCGGGCAGGGTGTAGAAGAGGCGGTTCTTGGCCGGCGCATAGACGACGCCCAGCACCGGCACCCCGTTCTCGACATAGGCGATGTTCACGGTGAAATCGCCGCGCCGCTGGGTGAATTCCTTGGTGCCGTCCAGCGGATCGACGATCAGGAAGCTCTGCACGGACTGGCCGTGGCTTTCGGCCTGCTCCTCGGTGATGAGCGGCAGATCCGGAAAGGCCGCCCGCAGTCCGGTGGAGATCACCGCATCCGCCGCCTCGTCGGCGGCAGTGACCGGGCTTTCGTCCTCCTTCCGGCGCAGGCCGATGTCATCGGCGCCGTAATAGGTCATGATCCGCGCCCCGGCCTCGATGGCCAGGCGCCTCATGACGGTGACCAGCGCACCGCGATCCATCTCTGCTCCTCCTGCTCCTTGGCGCCGCGTGGACAGACGCCGGCGGCCTGCCTATCATGCAGCCAGAAAAGGGAACGGCAAGATTTCCGGCGCCACACTCCGGCGCAGCGAATCCGGAGGACCCGCCACCGATGTTCCAGGCCCCCACCCGCCCGAGCGCCCTTGCCGCCGTCGTCGGCCTGTCGGAGGTCATTTTCCATTCCGCCGTCCGCAACGTGCGCAAGTCGCATGGCAGTCCGGTCATCGGGCTTCTGATGAACATCCTCCAGTCGGTCATCATGCTGGCGGTGTTCTTCCTGATGCTCGATCTCTTCGGCGCCCGCCGGTCGGCGGTGCGGGGGGATTTCCTGCTGTACATCATGACCGGCGTCTTCATGTTCATGACCCATGTGAAGGCGCTGGGCGCCGTGGCCGGGGCGGACGGGCCGACCTCGCCGATGATGAAACACGCGCCGATGAACACGATCGTCGCCATCGGCGCCGCTGCGCTGTCGGCGCTCTATCTCCAGTTCCTTTCGGCCGCCGTGATCCTGATGGGCTACCATACGCTCTTCACCCCGATCACCATTGACGAGCCGGTGGGCGCGCTCGCCATGATGCTGGTCGCCTGGATCACCGGTGTCGCCATCGGCATGATCCTGCAGGCGGCCAAGCCCTGGTGGCCCGAGGGGGTGACGATCATCACCACCGTCTATCAGCGGCTGAACATGGTCTTTTCCGGCAAGATGTTCCTGGCCAATGTCATGCCGGGCTACCTGTTGCCTTGGTTCTGGTGGAACCCGCTTTTCCACACAATCGACCAGACGCGAGGCTATGTCTTCCTGAACTACACGCCCCATTATACCTCGGTGGCCTACCCTCTCCAGGTCGCGGCCGCGCTGGCGGTGATCGGGCTGATGGCGGAGTTCTATACCCGCCGCCATGCCTCGGCGAGCTGGATGGCGGGGAAGTGACGGGATGAGCCCGCGCATCGTCCCTGCGCTCTGCCTGGCGCTGCTGGCCCCGCTTCCGGCGGCCGGTCAGGATCTGCCGGCGCTCTATGACGTGACAGGCGTCGCCTCGGGCGATGTCCTCAACCTTCGTGCGGGACCCGACGCCACCTCGCCGTCCCAGGGTAGCCTTGCGCCCGGCCAGCGCGGCGTCGAGGTCGTGGCCCTGTCGCAGGACGGTGCCTGGGGCCTCGTCGGCCAGGGCGAGGGCGGCGGCTGGGCTTCCATGCGCTTCCTCGGGCGCCAGCCGGGCGAACTTCCCTGGTGGACGATGCAGGACCCGCTGCGCTGCCTGGGGACAGAGCCATTCTGGTCGCTGACAACGTCGAAGTCGTCCCTGCGCGGCATCCTCGCCACGCCGGAGCCGCCTGCGGTGAAGATGCAGACCACCGCGCTCTGGCCCGGCGCCGAAGGATCGGCGACGGCCGGTGTCGCGCTTTCGGGCGCAGGTGTCTCGGCAACCCTGCTGCTGACCGGCCAGAGCTGTTCGGACGGCATGTCCGACCGCAGCTATGGGATCGCCGCCACGCTGCTCCTGACCGGCGCGCCGCCCGGCGGCGGCGCACCGCTCGCCGGCTGTTGCACCCTTTCCGCTCGGTGAGAGAGCGCTCCGGCACCGCTTGCGGGCTTCCGACGCCCTCCCTATATACCCGCCAGCCGCCGGGCGGGGCTCTGCCCGGCCGGTTCCCTGGGATCAGGGGCCGGGGGCCGTGATCGGACCCGCCCCGCAACATCGCCTGAGAAGGACCGCAAATATGCCCAAAGTCATCGGCATCGACCTTGGCACCACCAACTCCTGCGTCGCGATCATGGACGGCAGCCAGCCGCGCGTGATCGAGAACTCGGAAGGTGCCCGCACCACCCCCTCCATCGTCGGCTTCGCCGAGAACGAGCGCCTGGTCGGCCAGCCCGCCAAGCGCCAGGCGGTGACCAACCCGACCAATACCGTCTTCGCCGTCAAGCGCCTGATCGGGCGCCGGGTCGATGACCCGATGCTGGCCAAGGACAGGAAGAACCTGCCCTATTCCGTGGTCAACGGCGGCAACGGCGACGCCTGGGTGGAGATTCGCGGCGAGAAATACTCGCCCAGCCAGATCAGCGCCTTCATCCTCGGCAAGATGAAGGAAACGGCCGAGTCCTATCTCGGCGAGACCGTCACCCAGGCGGTCATCACCGTTCCGGCCTATTTCAACGACGCCCAGCGCCAGGCGACCAAGGATGCCGGCAAGATCGCCGGCCTCGAAGTGCTGCGCATCATCAACGAG
>CAZRQN010000066.1:0-14910 GCA_964602115.1 uncultured Rhodobacterales bacterium | reverse complement strand
TTCAGGGCGCGGGGGGCAGAGCCCCCCTCTCTCCCCCTCACCGCAAGCGCAACGCCCCGCTCCCCTCCTGCGGCAGCGCGGCGGGCGAGCGCCCCCGCCCTTGGGCGGGGTCGAGCCCGCCGCTCCTCCCCCCAACCGGCGGAGCGGCCCACTTCGGGCCGCGACTAAGGGCGGGAGCGGGGCGGGTTCGGGACTGGCGCTCACCGCCGCAGCCGCGAGAGGACTGCAAGGCGCTGAAGAAGGATTGCGAGGAGCCGGGTGGCGGCCGGCGCCCGGGGCGTCGGCCCCGCGCCCAGTCGTTCCACGGCCACCTCAACCGGGCAGGGCAGGCGCGAGACCGGGTCGAGATAGCGCGGATAGGCGATCAGGGCGGCATGGACCAGGCTCCGCAGGTCCGGGCGCGGCAGCGCCAGCCGCCGTGCCGGCACGGGGCCGAGATCGGTGGTCAGCCCCCATCCGGAATAGAAGGGCGCCCCGAGACAAGTCACCGGCCTGCCCCGCAGGAGCGCCTCGAAGCCGAGGAGTGACGTGATGGTCCACACCTCGTCGCAGGCGGCGATCAGGGCGGCAGGATCGGCGTTGGCGGCCACCGCGTCCGCCAGTCCCCCGGCCTCGATCCGCCCGGGCCGCAAGCCTGCCTCCACATCGGGATGGGGCTTGTAGATTACCACCGCTCCCGGTCGCGCCGCCCGCACCGCCGCCAGCAGCGCCAGGTTGGTCCGGACCTTTCCCGCCCCGAGGCGGATCGAGGCATCGTCCTCCACCTGGCCGGGCACCAGCACCCGATGGCCGGGCGGCAGGTCGGGAAGCGCACCGGCGAGGTTGTACTTGGTCAGGCGCCGGCCCACCACCGACGCGATAAGCCGCTCTGCCCTTTCCGCGCCCCCGGGCGGCAGCGGCGCTGCCACCAGTGCCTCGAGCCGTGAAGGGCCGGACGGATCGTAGTAGAGCCCGAGATCGTCGGCCGCGAGGCTCAGGGGTGGCACCAGACCGGCGCCCAGCCCGCGCGAGCGCAGGAACCCGTCCTCCACCCGGCGGACCGGAAGACCCTCGGGCGCGGGCGCGCAGCCCCAGACCAGGAGGCCGCGTCCCGCCAGATCGGCCGGCGGGCGGCGGCGGAAGGAAAGCCGCTTCTCGCCCCCGAAGAAGGCCTGCAGATGCGGGCGCTTCCAGCGCCGCATCCCCAGCGCCACATGGCCCCGGCGGTCCTCGCGGAAGGTGCGGACCTCGGCCTCCAGCTGGTCCACCGCCTCCTCGAAGCGGCACAGCCGGTCGCGGCACGGGTCGTACCACAGCGGCGCCTGGATCATCGCCACGGCGAAAAGCGCCTCCGGCGACAGAGGCCGCCCCCGGCGCGGCGGGGGCGCCACATCTTCGCTCAGGCCCCAGCCTGCGTAGAAGGGTTGGCCGAAGACGCGCGGACGATGGCCGGCGAGAATGGCCTCGAACCCTAGCTGCGAGGTGAAGGTATAGACCCGCTTCGCAGCGTCCAGGAGCCGCCATGGCGAGACCGCGCCGGTCTCCAGCACCTCGCCGGGACCCAGGTCATCAGGGCCGAAATGGCCCCGCCGCAGGCCGAGCACGGTCTCGGGATGGCTGCGAACCACGATCCGCGCGCCGGGATTTTCCGCCCGCGCTGCCGCCAGCATCCGGGCGAAAGCGCCCTCCGTCCCGCCGCCATGACGCACGGAGGCATCGCCGCGCAGCTGGTCGATGACCAGGACATAGCCGGGCTCGGGCGGCGCCAGCGCCGAATCGTGCAGGTTGTATTTCGACAGATCCAATGCCCGAAGACGGGCGATTCCGTCCCTTGCGCGGACCATCAGGTGCGAATCCTGCAAGTCGATCCCGTCGAGCAGCGCTTCGATCCGCGATGGCGCCGCAGCGTCGAAATGGACGCCGAGCGGGTCCAGGATGATCCCCATGGGCGGCCCGCCGGCGCGGCCCGGGCGCAGGCCGTGCAGGAAGGCGTCCTCGGCCCGCACCAGCAATGCTCCGCGCCGTCGTGCCGCCGCCTCGCCGCGCCAGGCGTGGGGCGAGCGGCCCCAGACCAGGGCGGCGTCCTGCGGACCGGGCAGGCCGAAGCGCAGCTCGTGGCCGGAAAGCGCGATGATCCGCCGCAGTCGGGGCTCGCGCCAGAATCCGGCGGTCAGAGCGAACAGCCGCCGGGGGACCGTGCCGCCCGGGCCAGTCATCGCCGGTCAGCCGCCCCCCGCCGTGGCGGCGACACTGTCCGCCGCCGAGACGGTGCCCGTCACCGCCGTCAGCGCCTTGCGCCACTGCACATAGGGGGCCTCGGTGACATAGACCGTGTCGCCGTCGCGGATGAGGAAATCGCGCGCCTCGAAGACGCCGGTGGGCGAGGTGAGATCGAGCACATAGATCATCCGCTGGTCGCCGACGAGATCGTCGCGGCCGAGGACGGTATTGGCGATCTCCGCCGGTTCGTTGCGGAAGATGAAAACACCCTTGGGATCGGCAAGCGAGCTGCTCAGGCCGCCGACCGTGGCCAGCGCCTCGATCGCGGAAAGGGTCTGGGTCTCGAAGGGCACCCGGGTCTGCGCCCCGGTGGCGCCCATGGCGACGAAGGCGCGGGTATCCCGTTCGACGACGATCCGGTCCCCAGGCCGGAGTGCGATGTCGAGATCGGGATCGGAATAGAGATCCTCCAGCCAGGCGCGGCCGGTGCTGCCGCCGCGCGTGACCCGGACGATGGCCACGGCGGGCTCGATCGTCACCCCGCCGGCACGGGCGAGCATGGCGGTCAGCGTGCGCGTCGGCGCCTCGATCGGGAAGACGCCCGAGGCCCCGACCGAACCCGCGACCGTCACCGCCGAGCCTTCGCCGGCCTGGCGCACCACCGAGACCTGCGGATCGGGGGTCTGGGCCTCGAGCTTGCGTTCGATGGCCTGGCGGACACCCTCGGGCGTCTGGCCGGCGGCACGGAGCCGTCCGGCATAGGGGACGAAGATGAATCCCTCGCCGTCCACCTGCACCGTGTCGATGACCGAGACGCGCTGGCCGGTATTGCCCAGCAGCGGGTCGTCGCGCACGTTCTCGAACACCGTCAGCGACAGCCGGTCGCCGGGGGCGATCGTGTCCGATCCGACGACGCCGGCATTGCGGAAGGCCGAGGAAAAGCCCAGCGCCGGGGCAAAGGCCGTGGCGCGCGTGACCCGCGCATCGACCTCGACCACGAAGGCATCGCCTTCCTTCAGCACCGAGCCTTCGAAGATTTCCGTCCGGTTCGGGCCCGAGCGCGGCAGGCCGCAGGCGGAAAGCGCGGCACAGAGAAGGCAAAGGCCCAAGACCCGGGCCGTCTGTCCGATCCTGCCTGTCACTTCGCTCGCCCCTTGCCCCTGGAGTCTTCGTCCGGCTCCTGCCCGCAACCATGCGGCGACACAAGCGCGTCCGCTAGTCTAGCCGCCGTTTCCGGCGCTGACGACACGCAGGTGTTGCCGCGCAGCCGCGCCCGCTTGTGCCAGCGAATCATAGGGATCCGTGGCTCGCAGCATCATGTCCACGATCCGCCGCAGGGCTTCGCGCCGGCCCTGGGCGCCGTAGAATCCGCCGCGCACCTGGCTGGTGGACAGCATGTAGCGGCGGAAAAGGCGGCAGGCCGCAAGATCGGGACGCTGTGGAGCGGCGAAGAAGGCCGGCAGCGGCTGGTCCGAGACCAGCCCGGGTTTGGCATAGACCGCCGCTCCGAAAGCGCGCACCGGCAGGCCGCGCCACAGTGCCTGCTGCGCGGCGGTGGAATTCACCGTGACGGCCGTCTCGGCCCGGTTCAGGAGCTGGGCGAGTTTTCCCCCGGGAACGAAATGCACCCGACCGTCCAGTCCCAGCGCCCGGGCCTCGTCGCGGATGATTCGCGCCAGCGGCGCGCGGCCGTCCTCCAGCGGATGGGCCTTGAAGACCAGATGGTGATGCGGGGGGCCGCCTTCGGCGAAGCCCTCCAGCACCAGGCGGATGAAGGCGTCGATTCCCGGGAAGGGCGAATGGCTGCGGAAGCTTGCGTCATGGGCCAGCTGCAGAAGCACGAGGTGATAGGGAAAGCCGCCGCCCAGCACCTGCCGCTCGCTCCACCGCCGCTGAAGCCTGCGCATCGGCAGGGTGGCGATGCGGCGCAGGTAGAGGCCCAGCTCCTGCAGCACGCTTTCGGTGCGGTGCGGCCGGAAGCCGGGATAGGCCCAGGCGCCGGCCAGCACCCAGGCATGATAGGCTGCCCCCCAGAAAATATGCTGGCGCAGGTCGCCCCAGCGTGCCGGGGCGACCGGCAGGTCCTCCGCCTCCGGCCCCAGCGCTGCCGCCATCCCGGCCAGATCCGTCGCCATCAGCCGCGAATGGCCGTTGGACCCGCCGCGCTCGTAGGTGATCCAGAAAGGCCGCAGATAGCCCTCCTCGAAGACATGGAGCGTGATCCCGCGCGCCCGGGCCAGCGCCACGGCGGTGGCATGGACCGGCCGCGTGTCGCCATAAAGGACGATGTCGGTGATCGCGCGCCGGGTCAGCAGATCGGACAATGCCGCTTCCCAGGCTTCCGGCGGCTGGCGGAAGGCGATGTAGCGCGAGCCGCCCCACATCGCCCGGTCGCCGGCATTGAAGCCGACGCGCCAGACCTCGGCCCCGGAGGCGGCGAGCTGTTGGCCGAGGCGCCGGAAGAAGGGTCCGTGCGGGCCCTGGAGGAACAGGAAGTTGCGGCCCTTGCCGGTTGCCATGCACCGCCCCGGCGCGCCGGCGGGGTTGCGGCGCGACGAAGGCAGGTCTAACCCGGGCGGGCGAGGGGAGAAAGCCATGTTCACCGGCATCGTTACCGATATGGGCGAGGTCCTGTCCTGTGAACGTCAGGGCGATCTGCGGGCCCGCATCGGCACCCGGTACGACACGACCCGCATCGACCTCGGCGCCTCCATCGCCTGCGATGGGGTCTGCCTGACGGTCGTGGCACTGGGGCCCGGCTGGTTCGAGGTGCAGATCTCGGCCGAGACGCTGTCCAAGACCAACCTCGGCCTCTGGGCGCCCGGCCGGCGGGTCAATCTCGAGCGGGCGCTGAAGGTCGGCGACGAGCTGGGCGGCCATATCGTCTCCGGCCATGTCGATGGCCTTGCCGAGGTGATCGCGGCAGGGGCGGAGGGCGACAGCCTGCGCCTGACCTTCCGCGCGCCTGCGGCGCTCGCCGGTTTCATCGCCCCCAAGGGCTCGATCTGCCTCAACGGCACCTCGCTGACGGTGAACGAGGTGGACGGTGCCGATTTCGGCGTCAACCTCATCCCCCATACGCGGGCGGTGACGACCTGGGGCACGGTCGAGGTCGGCGACAGGGTGAACCTCGAGATCGACACGCTGGCCCGTTATGTCGCCCGCCTGCGCGAGTGGCAGGGGTGAGCGGCCCGGGCCACAACGGCGGCCCGTCGATGGAGCCGGGCGCGAGCTGGCGGCGGCATTGCTGGAGCGCGGCGCGCGAGACGCTTCTGCCCCATGTGCCCCTGGAGGTTTTGCGCGGTCGGCTGAGGCGCGCGGCCGAACTGGGGCTCGACTACCGCACCTATGCCGGCATCCGGGCCACCACCGGCCGCGACGTGATCGCGGTGCTTTTTTCCTCCAACGCGCTCGACGCACGGGCCGGGACCCAGCCGGATGCCGGCAAGCGGGCGCGGCTGGCTGCCATCGCCGGGGCATCGCGCCTGGGGATGGCCATCCGGCCGCTGTCTCCGCCGGTGCTGCACCGCCTCGCCCCCGAGCTTGACGCCGCCCATCCCGCGCCGCTGCATCTCTCCTCCTTTGCCGAGACCCGCAGCCGGCTGCGCGACGCCCTCGGGACGGTGCCCTCAGACGCAGCGATCCTCGTCGGCGACCATGCGCTGGAGGCCGACTGGGTCCCCGCCGGGCGGCTTGCCGGCTACATTTCCGCACAGCGCTTCTTCACTGGCTGACAGGCGGACCTCTGGCCTTCGCCGGCCCCAGAGGCTAAGGCGGGGCCGCAACGGAGCATGGCGATGAGCGAAGAGCGGACGACCTATGGCGACGCCATCTCCTCGGTGGAGGAGATCATCGACGACGCCCGCAACGGGCGGATGTTCATCCTCGTCGATCACGAGGACCGCGAGAACGAGGGCGATCTCGTCATCCCGGCGCAGATGTGCACCCCCACGGCGGTGAACTTCATGGCTACCCACGGGCGGGGCCTGATCTGCCTGGCCATGACCGGCGAGCGCATCGACGCGCTGGGCCTGCATCTGATGTCGGCCAACAACGCCTCGCGCCACGAGACCGCCTTCACCATCTCGATCGAGGCCCGCGAGGGCGTGACCACCGGCATCTCCGCCGCCGACCGCGCCCGCACCGTTTCGGTTGCCATCGACCCGGGCAAGGGCCCGGCCGACATCGCCACCCCGGGCCATATCTTCCCGCTGCGCGCCAAGCCGGGCGGGGTTCTCGTCCGCGCCGGCCATACCGAGGCGGCGGTGGACATCTCGCGCCTGGCCGGGCTCAACCCCTCCGGCGTGATCTGCGAGATCATGAACGAGGACGGGACCATGGCGCGCCTGCCCGATCTCGTGGGCTTTGCCCAGAAGCACGGGCTGAAGATCGGCACGATCAGCGACCTGATCGCCTATCGTCGCCGCCACGACCACCTGGTCGCCCTGTCGGAGGAGCGGGTGATCACCGCCGAGACCGGCGGCGACTGGACGATGCGCATCTATACCGACCGGACCATGGGCGCCGAGCATGTCGTGCTGATCAAGGGCGACATCACTACGCCCGCGCCGGTTCTGGTGCGCATGCATGCGCTCGACCCGCTGCATGATGTGATCGGGGCGGGCGAGAAGGGGCGGGCGCATGAATTCACCCGTGCCATGGCGGCGGTGGCGGCCGAGGGGCGCGGCGTGCTCGTGCTGCTGCGCGACCTGACGATGAAGATCGCCGCCTCAAGCGACGTGTCGCCCCAGACCCTGCGCCAGTACGGGCTCGGGGCGCAGATTCTCTCGGCGCTGGGCTTGCATGACCTGATCCTGCTCACCAATTCGCCGCAACCCAGGGTCATCGGGCTCGACGCCTATGGCCTCACCATCACCGGCACCCGCCGCCTCTCGGAGTAGCCCATGGCCACCGCCGAAGCCCATTCCGCCCTGCCGCTTCCCGCCTTCGACAAGCCGGTAACGCTGTTGCTGGTCGTGGCGCCTTTCTATCGCGACATCGCCGACATGCTGATCGCCGGGGCTCGCGCCACGGCAGAGAAGGCCGGCGCGACGGTGGAGGTGGTCGAGGTCCCCGGTGCGCTGGAGGTTCCGACGGCCATCGCCATGGCCGCACGGCAGACCGAGTTCGACGGTTTCGTGGCCCTCGGTTGCGTCATCCGCGGCGAGACCACGCATTACGACACGGTCTGCAACGACAGCTCGCGCGGCATCACCATGCTCGGCCTTCAGGGCGTGCTGATCGGCAACGGCATCCTGACCGTGGAGAACAGGGCCCAGGCCGAGGTGCGGGCCGATCCGGCGCGCATGGACAAGGGCGGCGGCGCGGCAGCAGCGGCGCTGCACCTGATCGCACTCAGCCGCAAATGGGCGCGCCAGTCCAAGGGCATCGGCTTCCGCGCCGCCAAAGCATGAGTACGCCCAAACGCCAGATGAAGTCCGCCGCCCGGCTTTATGCCGTGCAGGCGCTGTTCCAGATGGAAGCTGCGGGCCAGACCGTCGAATCGGTGGTGCGCGAGTTCGAGACCCATCGCTTCGGCACCGCCTATGACGAGGCGGGCGAGGAAACGCTGGCCGAGGGCGATGTCGATCTTTTCCGCGCGTTGCTCCACCACGCCGTCAACAACCAGGCCGCCATCGACCAGATGACCGACCGGGCCCTGGTCGCCCGCTGGCCCATCGCCCGCATCGACCCGGTGATCCGGGCGCTCTTTCGCGCCGCCGGGGCAGAGATCAGCCAGACCGCCACCCCGCCGCGCGTGGTGATCAGCGAATTCGTCGATGTGGCCAAGGCGTTCTTCCCGGAGGGCAAGGAAGCGGGCTTCGTCAACGCCGTCCTTGACCACATGGCACGCGAGGCCCGGCCGGAGGCGTTCTGACCGGCCGTTCTCGCCGCGCTGCGGCGTCTGGGCGATTGACGGAGGGGCCCGGCCGTGCAAGCCTCGGACCCGCCGCCAGACGGGGTGCGCCATGCCGAAACTCGTCCGCCTCTATCTCTCCAGCATCGCGTCAGGCTTTGCCGCCTCGCTGGCCTTCGTGGCGCTCCTGCTTTGCCTCGATGTCGCGGGGTTGCGGCATCTGGTGCTGGAAACCGCCGCAGGCTGGATCGGCGGGCTGATGCTCCTCGTCTTCAACGGCATCGTCTTTTCCGGCGTGCAGTTCGGCATCGCGGTGATCCGGCTGGCCGAGGACGGGGAGGGCCGCAATCGTCCCCCCGGCGGCACGAGGGCCCCGGTCCTTGTCCCGGTGGAAGCCAAGGGGCGGCGGGCCCGCAGCGACCGTGGAAGGCGTTCTGTTCCCGAGAGCCAGAGGTCTCAGGTGGGAACCAGGTAGCAGGGCCAGGACCCTGCCAGAGCCAGCCCCCATTCGTTTGCTTATCGGCCACTGGAATAGGGCTTTCGCACGCGAAGAGCAGAACCCGCCACCGGGGAAGATAGGCCCCGGGTCCGGTCCCTGCAAGGCTGGACAGATGTTCACTTATCGTTCACTCTTTTGGCATGGGCCTCGACCTCCCTCCCACCCCCGGACAGCGCCTTGCGCGCGGTGTCTGCCGCCATCTTGCGGCAACGGGCTTTGCGGCGGTCGAGGAACTGCCGCTGCCGAACGGGCTGCGGGTCGATGTGATGGCGCTGGGGCCGAAGGGCGAGATCTGGGTCGTTGAATGCAAGTCCGGCCGGGCCGATTTCGCCGCCGACCGCAAGTGGCATGGCTATCTCGAATTCTGCGACCGCTTCTTCTGGGCGGTGGATGGCGACTTTCCGGTCTCGATCCTGCCCGCCGAGACCGGGCTGATCCTCGCCGACGACTTCGATGCCGAAGTGCAGCGCATGGGTCCGGAGGTTCTCCTCGCCGGCGCCAGGCGCAAGGCGATCACCCAGCGCTTCGCACGCCACGCCGCTCTGCGGCTGCAGGGATTGCGCGATCCCGGGTTCAGCGGGATTTCGGTCTGGGCATGAGCCCCGCCTGACGCGCCGCCGCCGCCGCCGCGCGCAGTTCCTCGGCGATGGCCTCGGCCTCGTCGGGATCGAAGTCGAGCGGAATCTCCTGCCCCTCCCGCTCCACCGACAGGCGCACCATGCCGAGCGTCGTCGGTCCGACCCGCAGGTCCCAGCTCTCTTCGCTCTCTGCCATGCCCGCCACCAGACCCTCCCCGGCCATCGCCCGTCCCCCTCCTAGCGCAGAGAGCGAACCCTTGCCAACCGCACCGACCGGCGCTATCTGCCCCCGCGAGTGCCGCCTTAGCTCAGTTGGTTAGAGCACCAGATTGTGGATCTGGGGGTCCCCCGTTCGAGCCGGGGAGGCGGTACCACCCTTCCGCAGGCATGCCATGGCAGGACCGAAGGCTTCGTCCCTCCTCTACAAGTCCGCCTTTGCCTGGAACCTGTTCTGGGGCCTGCCGCTGCTTCTGGTGCCCGAACTGGCGATGCCGGGCATCGGCCTGGCGGCACCGCAGGGCGGCACCGGGGAGCTTCATGCGCGGGCGGTGGGCGGTGCGGTCCTGCTCTTCGGCTGGTTCTATCTGACCATCGGCCGCGACATTGCGGCCTACCGCCCCTTCCTCGGCATCGCGATCCTTGCCAAGACCCTGTTCTTCCTCATTGTCGTCTTCGTCTGGCTGCGCCACACGGAACTGGGCACGATGCTCGTTATCTCGCTCGGCGACCTCGCCTTCGGCCTTTTGTTCCTGCGCGACTGGCGCGCCCTGCGCTGACTGCGCCAGGCCTTGACAGGGAAATCCGCTGCGGCCCTTGCTGGCGGACGATCGTGAGAGGCTTCGCCCATGGCATCGACCTTGCCGCCCGCCGACTCCCTGCGCTGGACGGAGCGCGCCACCCATCGGGACTGGCTGCGCCGTCAGGCGGAAGGGCTGTGGGCGTTCTTCCACCCCGCCTTCATCGACCCCAAGGGCGGTTTCCGCGATCTGGCGGCGGACGGCACGCCGCTCGACCCGCACGGCCAGGTCCACCCGATCCATGTCTCGGCCCGCGCCGTCCACTGCTTCGCCATCGCCGCGCTGATGGGGCGGCCGGGTTCCGCTGAGGTGGTGGATCACGGGATGCAGTTCCTGTGGAACCAGCACCGCGACCGGGCGAATGGCGGCTACCACTGGTCCATGCGCGACGGAGAGCCGGTCGATGCGACCAAGCAGGGCTATGGCCATGCCTTCGTCCTGCTTGCGGCCTCCTCGGCCAGCCTTCTTGGCCATCCGCTGGCCGGGGCGATGCTTGCGGATGTCACGGAGGTTCTGGAAACCCGTTTCTGGGAGGCGCGGCACGGCGCCATCGCCGAGGAATTCACCGCCGACTGGCAGCCGCTCGATGGCGGCACCTATCGCGGCCAGAACTCCAACATGCATCTGGCCGAGGCCCTGATGGCCGCCTTCGAGGCCACCGGAGATGGCCTTTACCTCAACCGGGCAAAATCCATCGCCGAAAGGGTGATCGACCGCGCCGCGCGTTCGGTCGGCTGGCGGGTGGCCGAGCATTTCGACACCGGCTGGGTGATCGACCGCGCCTATTACCACCCCAACGAGATGTTCCGCCCGGCGGGCACCACCCCCGGCCACTGGCTGGAATGGGCGCGGCTGATGCTGCAGCTCTGGGTGCTGGACGGGAAGCGCGACGCCTGGATGGCCGAGGCGGCCGAGGGGCTTTTCCGCCAGTCGATGGCGCTGGGATGGGACGCGGGGAAGGGCGGCTTCTTCTACACGCTCGACTGGGACGACCGGCCGGAGAAGCGGATGAAACTCTGGTGGCCCATGTGCGAGGGCGCGGCGGCGGCGCATGTGCTGGGTGAGCTTCGCCCGGCGCCGGAATGGGAGGAGGCCTATCGCCGCATCTGGGATCTGATCGCCGCCCGCTTCCTCGACCGCCGGCACGGCGGCTGGCACGAGGAACTGACCGAGGATCTGCAGCCCTCGCACCTGCTTTTCCCTGGCAAGGGCGATATCTACCACGCGCTCCAGGCCTGCCTGATCCCGCTCTATCCCGCGAGCGGAAGCCTGACCCGGGCAATCCTGGCGGAGGCCGGGCGCTGAGGCTTGCGCCGGCAGGTCCGGGGGCGGAACACCACGGAGATCTTGCGTCGAGGCGAGAGGGAACCGTAACCCTTGCGCATGACCTTGAGGGAGGCGGCAATGTCCTATGCAGAGGCCTATGGCGCGTGGAAAGCGGACCCCGAGGGCTTCTGGGCCGAAGCCGCCAGGGCCATCGACTGGACCCGGCCGCCCGCGACCACGCTCGACCGCTCGCGCGATCCGCTCTTCTCCTGGTTCCCCGACGGGATGACCAACACCTGCTGGAACGCGGTGGACCGCCATGTCGCCGCCGGCCATGGCGACAGGGCGGCGATCCTGCATGTCAGCCCGGTGACCGGCAGCGAGACCCGCATCACCTTTGGCGAACTGCAGGGCAGGGTGGCGCGGCTGGCCGGGGCCCTGGCGGCGCGCGGCCTGGGCGCCGGCGACCGGGTCATCGTCTATATGCCGATGGTGCCCGAGGCGCTGGTGGCGATGCTGGCCTGCGCCCGGCTCGGCGCGGTTCATTCGGTGGTCTTCGGCGGCTTCGCCGCACCCGAACTTGCCGTCCGCATCGACGACTGCCAGCCCAAGGCGGTGCTTTCGGCCTCCTGCGGGATCGAGCCCAGCCGCACCGTCGCCTACAAGCCCCTGCTCGACCAAGCGATCGAGCTTGCCCGCCACAAGCCCGAATTCACCGTCATCCTCCAGCGCCCGCAGCTCGCCGCCGCCATGACCGAGGGCCGAGACCACGACTGGCAGGCCTTCCAGGAGGGCGCGCCCGAAGCGCCCTGCACCCCGGTCCGCGGCGATCACCCGGCCTATATCCTCTACACCTCCGGCACCACCGGCCAGCCCAAGGGCGTGGTGCGCGCCACCGGCGGCCATATGGTGGCGCTCAACTGGACGATGAAGGCGATCTACAATGTCGGTCCGGGCGAGGTCTTCTGGGCGGCCTCGGATGTCGGCTGGGTCGTCGGCCACAGCTACATCTGCTACGCCCCGCTGCTGGCCGGCTGCACCACGCTTGTCTATGAGGGCAAGCCGGTCGGCACGCCCGATGCCGCGCAGTTCTGGCGGGTGATCGAGAAGCACCGCGTGCGGGCGCTCTTCACCGCGCCGACCGCATTGCGGGCGATCAAGCGCGAGGATCCGGAAGGCGCCTTGCCCGCCGGCTTCGACCTCTCCTCCCTCCACACGCTCTTCCTCGCCGGCGAACGGGCGGATCCCGACACCGTCATGTGGGCGGGGCGGGCGCTGGGCGTGCCGGTGATCGACCACTGGTGGCAGACCGAGACCGGATGGGCCATCGCCGCCAATCCCGTCGGCTTGGGCCTGCTGCCGGTCAAGATCGGCAGCCCCGGGCTTCCCATGCCCGGCTTCGATGTCCAGGTGCTCGACGACGAGGGCCATCCCGTCGCCCCGGGTACGCTGGGCGCCATCGCCGTGCGCCTGCCCCTGCCGCCGGGCTGCCTGCCGGGCCTGTGGAACGCCGAGGAGCGTTACCGCAAGTCCTATCTGGCGCATTTCCCCGGCTATTACGAAACCGGCGATGCCGGGATGATCGACGCCGACGGCTATCTCTACATCATGGCCCGCACCGATGACGTCATCAACGTCGCCGGCCACCGCCTTTCGACCGGGGCGCTGGAGGAGGTGCTGGCCTCGCACCGCGACGTGGCCGAATGCGCCGTGGTGGGCATCCCCGACGCGCTCAAGGGCCAGTCGCCGCTGGGCTTCCTCTGCCTGAACAAGGGCACGGCCCGGCCGGCGGACGAGATCGTCAGGGAATGCGTGGCGCTGGTGCGCGAACGCATCGGCCCGGTCGCCGACTTCAAGCGCGCCCTGGTGGTCGAGCGCCTGCCCAAGACCCGCTCGGGCAAGATCCTACGCGCCACCATGGTCAAGATCGCCGCCGGCGAGACGGTCAAGGTCCCGCCCACCATCGACGACCCCGCCATCCTCGACGAGTTGCGGGGTGCATTGCAGAAGATCGGGCTGGCGGGGGGGTGAGGGTCGAGGCCCCGGCGCTGCCCGCAGGATGGACAGGTTTGCTCTCGCTCGGCTACCACTTCGGCAGGGATCGCTTCGGCAGGGAGAGCGCCATGCTCAAGGGGATCGACCACCGACTGAACGCCGATGTGCTCTCCTGCCTGCGGGCCATGGGCCATGGCGACATGCTGATCCTTGCCGACACCAACTTTCCCGGCGACACCATTGCCCGGCAGACGGTGGCCGGCCGGCTGTTGCGGATGGAGAACCTGACATCGGCGCAGGCGGCACAGGCGGTGCTTTCCGTCTATCCGCTCGATACTTTCGTCGATGATTTCGCCGGCCGGATGGAGGTCGTGGGCAAGCCTGACGACATCCCGCCCGTCCAGCAGGAGGTGCAGGCCGAGATCGACCGCGCCGAGGGCCGGTCGCGGCCGATGCCCGGCATCGAGCGCTTCGCCTTCTATGATCTGGCCCGGCGCGCCTATGCGGTGATCCAGACCGGCGAGCGCCGCTTCTACGGCTGTTTCATGTTCCGCAAGGGCGTCATCCCGCCCGACGCCTGATCCACCGGAGGAGCGCATGGCCAAGATCGTCATCCTCGGCGTCTTTGTCGCCGACACGTCCTTTCGCGCCGGCCGCATGCCCAGGATCGGCGAGACGGTGCTCGGCAACCGCTTCGTGCTGGGTCCGGGGGGCAAGGGCTCCAATCAGGCGGTGGCCGTGGCGCGGGCGGGGGGCGAGGCGCATCTCGTCACCCGGCTTGGCCGCGACGACTTCGCCAAGATCGCACGGGACACCTGGGCCGGTGCGGGTGTGGTCCCGCATGTGGTGGAAGATGGCGAAAGCTACACTGGCGCGGCCTTCATCTTCGTCGAGGAGGAGACGGGCAACAACGCCATCATCATCGCCCCCGGTGCGGCGGGGCGGATCTCGGTGGCCGATGTCGAGGCGCAGCGCGACCTGATCGCCGGGGCGAAGGTCTTCATCACCCAGCTCGAACAGCCGATCCCGGCCGCGCAGCGCGCACTGGAGATCGCCCGGGCCGGCGGGGCGATCACCATCCTCAACCCCGCGCCAGCGGCGGCGCTGGGCGACGAGATCCTCGCGCTCTGCGACTATGTGACCCCGAACGAAAGTGAGACCGAGAGCCTGACCGGCCTGCCGGTGACCACCTTGGCCGAAGCCGAGGCGGCGGCCGACGCGCTGCTCGCCCGTGGTGTCGGCGCGGTTGTGGTGACGCTCGGCCCGAATGGCGCCCTCCTGCGCGAGCGCGGCGGCCGTTCGACCCACCAGCCCGTGCTCAAGGCCGGGCCGGTCGTGGAGACGACCGGCGCCGGCGATGCCTTCAACGGCGGCTTCGCCGTGGCGCTGGCCGAGGGCCGGACGCCGGCAGAGGCGGTCCGCTTCGGTTGCGCAACCGCTTCGATCAGCGTCACGCGCCCCGGCACGGCTCCTTCCATGCCCTCGCGCGCCGAGATCGACGCAATCCTGGCGCGAAGCTGAGGCCGCCTCCCGCGCGGCTGCGCCGCGCGGGACCAGGCAAAGGGGGGCCATGGCCCCCCTTTGCATCCCCGCACCCCTCCCACGGCGAGGATGGCGCCTGCTGCTGTCTTGCGCCCTGGCGGGCGCGCTTCGTGCGGCGCTCATGTCTGGTCGGTCCGGTCTTGTGGAGAGACCCGGGGCGCTGCCCCGGGCCCCGGG
>CAZRQN010000065.1:0-14916 GCA_964602115.1 uncultured Rhodobacterales bacterium | reverse complement strand
CAAATACCCCGGGGTCCGGGGCAGCGCCCCGGGTCTCTCCACGAGACCGGACCGAACCGACATGAGCGCAACGCGAGGCGCGCCCGCCAGGGCGCAAGACGGGGGCAGGCGCTCCCCTCTCCGCAGGAGCAGTGAGGGGGTCCAAGGGGGCGGGAAGCCGCCCCCTTGCTTCCCCCAAGCGGCAAAGCCGCGCGGGAGGGGCGGGTCAGGGTTCGCGTTAAGGATTGGGAAACCTGAATCGGTCTAAGCACTGGAGGCCGGGAAACCGGCGTGCTGCTTGCTGACTGAAACCCACACCACCCCAGCCCCGCCGGGTCCGCCCGGCGGGGTTTCCTCTGCCTGTTCAGTCGGGCAGGGTGGCCAGGTGGTCCATCACCGCGCCGCGCACGGTTTCGGCGCCGCTGGCCCGCGACGCATCGATGACGCGGTAGAGCGCCGAAAGGTCGAGCCGCCGCAACAATGCCTTCACGGGGCCGATGGAGGCCGGGCGCATGGACAGGGTGCGCAGGCCGAGGGCGGCGAAACAGGCGGCCTCGACCGGCTTGCCCGCATCCTCGCCGCAGAAGCTCAGGGGCGTGCCCGTCTCGGCGCAGCGCGCGACGATCTGCTCGATGAAGGTCAGGAACGAGGCGTTCAGCACGTCATAGCGCCGGCGCACCAGTTCGTTCTCGCGGTCGGCGGCAAAGAAGAACTGCTTGAGATCGTTGCCGCCGATCGAGACGAAATCGGTCTCGGCAAAGAAGCTGCGCGGCGCATAGGCGAGGCTGGGCGTCTCCAGCATGGCGCCGATCTCCAGCACCGAAGGCACCGGATGGCCGAGGTCGATCTCGCGGCTGCGCTGGTCGAGGAAGATGCGGCGGGCGCTGCGGAACTCCGCCTGTTCGGCGATGAAGGGGAACATCACCGTCAGCGGCCGGCCGGCGGCGGCGCGGATCAGCGCCTGGGCCTGCATCTTCAGCACCCCCGGCTTGTCCAGCCCGACGCGGATCGCCCGCCAGCCCATGGCCGGGTTGGGCTCCACCTGCGGCTTCATATAGGGCAGGACCTTGTCGGAGCCGACATCGAGGGTGCGGAAGGCGACGCGCTTGCCCTGGGCGGCGTCCATCACCCGTGCATAGAGCCGGGCCAGCTCGTCGCGCTTGGGCATCTTGTTGCGGATCAGGAACTGCAGTTCGGTGCGGAAGAGGCCCACCCCCTCCGCCCCCGAGCCCACGAGCGAGGGCAGGTCGGCCATCAGCCCGGCGTTCATGTGCAGGCCGATCGTCGTGCCGCAGCGGGTGGTTGCCGGCAGGTCGCGCAGCCCCGAATAGCGCGCCATCGCCTTGGCCTGCATGGCGATCTTGTCGCGGAAGGCAGAGGCGACGCTGTCTTCCGGGCGCAGGTGGACGATGCCCTGGTCGCCATCGACCAGGATCGGATCGCCGTTCAGCGCCTCGGTGGTGATGCGTTCGGCATGGATGACGAGCGGGATGGCCAGCGCCCGGGCGACGATGGCCGCATGGCTTCCGACCGAGCCTTCCTCCAGCACCACGCCCTTGAGCTTGCGCCCGTAGTCGAGCAACTCGCCGGGCCCGATGTTGCGGGCGACCAGCACCGGGTTGTCCGGCATTTCCGCCCCGGTATCCCCGCCCTGGCCGGTCAGGATGCGCAGCAGGCGGTTGGACAGGTCGTCGAGATCGTGCAGCCGCTCGCGCAGATAGGCGTCGGGCACCTGTTCCATCCTGGCGCGGGCGGCGGACTGTTCCTTCTCCACCGCCGCTTCGGCGGAAAGGCCGCGGGCGATGTCCTCCTCCATCCGCCTGAGCCAGCCGCGCGAATTGGCGAACATGCGATAGGCTTCAAGGACCTGCTTCTGCTCCTTGTCGAGCATCTCGACCGCCAGCAGGTCATCGAGGGACACCCGCAGTTCCGCCACGGCGGCGCGGATTCGGTCGATCTCGGTCAGCGGATCGTCGGCGACCGGATTTGTCACCACCACGCGCGGTTCGTGCAGCCAGACCCTGCCTTCGGCCGCGCCCTCCTGTCCGGTACCGCCCCGGAACATCGCCGGGCGGCGGTGCAGGGCGCGCATGCCGCCCTCGTCGCCGGCGAAGGCGCCGAGCTCGGTCATCTCGGCCAGCACCATGGCCACGACTTCCAGCGCATAGATCTCGTCGTCCGAATAGGTCCGCGCCTCCTTGGACTGGACGACCAGCACGCCGAGCTTCTCGCCCACGCGCTGGATCGGCACGCCGAGGAAGGAGGAATAGATCTCCTCCCCCGTTTCCGGCATGTAGCGGAAGCCTTTCTCCGAAGGGGCGTCGGCGGTGTTGACCGCAGTGGCGGTGCGGGCGACGCGGCCGACCAGCCCCTCGCCCAGCCGCATCCGGGTGACATGCACGGATTCGCGCCGCAGCCCTTCGGTGGCGCAAAGTTCCAGCGTCTCGGCATCGCGGAAGAGATAGATCGAGCAGACCTCGGTCCGCATCGAATCCGCGATCAGCTTCACGATCCGGTCCAGCCGGTCCTGGCCGCCGACCGAGGCCGCCAATGAGTCGCGCAGGCGGCGCAGCAGCTTGCGGCTTTCGCTTTCGCTCCGGTCGGACATCCCACTTCTCGCGGCGGTTGTTGCGGCCGTTAGATCACAGCGGCGCGCCGGGGCAAAGGCCCCGCTGCCCCGTAACGCGGCGGTGCCGGGCCTGGACGTCATCCCGGTCTGCCTTGACCGTCAGGGGCTGCCTTCGGTTCATGCGCCGGCCGAGGCCCGGCTGACGATCGCCGGGGCGTGGCGGATCAGCGCGGGGTCGGTCAGCGCCTCGACCATGAACAGCGCGAAATCGGTGCGCCGGGTGCGGTTGGCGGCGAGGACCGGGTCGCCCACATGCTCGGCCCAGAGCGGCAGGCCCTCCGAGGGCCCCTCCTCCAGATCGCTGCCGCGCACCAGCGTCCAGTCGCGCGGCGAGGCGAAGATCGCGGCGGCGGCGCGTTCCTGATCGCCGATATCGGCGATGCGCAGCAGCCGCAGCAGCGGGCGCATCAGCAGGAGTTGCAGCCGAAGCGACGCGGAATAGCGGTCCAGCCCGTCGCGGCTGATGTGCCAGCCGCAGGAGAAGACCAGCCGCGCGCCCGGCTCGGCAAGATCGAGCACGGCCCGGGCGGTGCCGGTGGCATAGCCCCGGACGCCCCAGGGGACGAGAACGGCGAGGACGCCGTCGCAGCCGCGCAGCGCCTCCGCCACCACGGTGCGGTCGTCGGTGCGGCCGGGAAAGACGCGGATGCGGTCGCCCCAGGCGGCGAGCTTGCCCAGGCTCTGCGGCCGGCAGACGCCCCGGACCTCATAGCCCCGCGCCAGGGCGTGGCCAGCCATGTACTGGCCGAGCCTGCCGGAAATGCCGAGGATGCAGACGCGCTTCACGGGCTCTCCGGGGCCGCCGGCACGATCCGGCGGTCCTGCCCCGAACCTGCCCGGTGCCGGGGGCGCCCGCCATGACCTCGGTCAAGCGCCGGCCCGGAGCTTTCGGCCGCGCGGGCGGTCAGGCCTTTTCGAGCGCGAAGGTGTCGTGCAGGGCCTGGACGGCGAGTTCCATGTACTTGCGGTCGATCAGGACGCTGATCTTGATCTCCGAAGTGGTGATGACCTTGATGTTGATGTTCTCGGCGGCCAGCGCCTTGAACATCGTCGCGGCCACGCCGGCGTGGCTGCGCATGCCGATGCCGACGACCGAGACCTTGGCCACGTCGTCGTCCACCACCACGCGCTCGAAGGTGAAGGCGCCGGAGGCGCGGGCCTCGGCGATGGCCCGCTCGGCCCGTGCCACCTGGTTGGTGGGGCAGGAGAAGGTCATGTCGGTGAACCCCTCCTCCGAGATGTTCTGGATGATCATGTCCACGTTCACCCCCGCCTCGGCCAGCGGGCCGAAGATCGCGGCGGCGACGCCGGGGCGGTCGGCGACCTTCAGGAGCGTCATCTTCGCCTCGTCGCGCGAGAAGGCGACCCCGGAGACCACTTTCGATTCCATGATTTCCTCCTCGGCGCAGACGAGCGTGCCGGATGTGTCGGTGACGTCCTCGAAGCTCGACACCACCCGCAGGCGCACGTTGTAGCGCATGGCGAGTTCCACCGAGCGGGTCTGCAGGACCTTGGCGCCGAGCGAGGCCAGCTCCAGCATTTCCTCGAAGGCGATCTTTTCGAGCTTGCGGGCCTTCTTCACGATGCGCGGGTCGGTGGTATAGACGCCGTCCACATCGGTATAGATGTCGCAGCGCTCCGCCCCGAAGGCGGCGGCGAATGCGACGGCGGTGGTGTCCGAGCCGCCGCGGCCGAGCGTGGTGATCCGGCCTTCGGGCGAGACGCCCTGGAAGCCCGCGACCACCGCGACCTTGAAGCCCTCGGCGAACTTGGCGTCGATATGCTCGCGCGGGATCGAGACAAAGCGCGCCTGGCCGTGCTGGGCGGTGGTGTTGATCGGCACCTGCCAGCCCTGCCAGGAGCGGGCGGGGACGTCCATTTCCTGCAGCCGCAGCGCCATCAGCCCGGCGGTGACGTTCTCGCCGGCCGAGACGACCGCGTCATATTCGCGGGCATCGTAGAGCTTGGAGGTCTGTTCCACCCAGCCCACCAGCTCGTTGGTCTTGCCCGACATGGCCGAGACGATGACGATCACGTCATAGCCGCGCTCGACCTCCGCCTTCACCTTGCGGGCGGCGTTTTCGATGCGCGCGAGGTCGGCCACCGAAGTGCCGCCGAATTTCATCACCAGAAGCGGCATGTCGCTGGCCCCGTTGGCGTCCGGGGCGGGCTTCTAAGCGTGCCGCCGGGGAGGCGCAAGGGCGGGCGTTGGCGCCTGCCGGGCGCTCATCAAGCCCTGGCGGGCTTTCCTCGCGCGCGACGCCGCCGTGCCGAGGAAAGCCCGGCAGGGCTTGATGAGGCGTCAGGTGAGTGCGCGCGGCCCTCGCGGCGTGTCAAACTCCGCTGCGAGGCCCAAAGGGCCGGTCTCCACCCGCAGCCGGTCGTCGGTCAGGCGGGGGGCGAGCCAGGCGGCCAGCGCCGCGCCTTCGGGATGGGTCACGGTCAGCCGGCGCAGGCGCAGCCCGGAATCGGGCAGGGCGGCGGCGGGATGGGCCGGACCCTGCCATTCGATCAGCGCCGGGAAGGCATCGTCGAAGGGCAGGCGCCCGTCCTCGGGCACGGCGATGCGCCAGCGATAGGGGCCGCGCGCCAGGGCCAAGGGCCGGCCGGCGCCGTCAGGCGCCCCGGCCAGTGCGGCATCGAGATCGCCGGTGCGGGCGACCCAGTTGGTCAGGCGCGGCGACCCCTGCCGTTCGTCGAGGCGGAACCAGCGCGGGCGGTGCGGGGCGGTGGCCCCGGGGTCGATGGCGATCACCTCCAGATAGAGATCGCCGCAGCCGATCAGGCGGTTGTGGGTGCCCATCGCCGGATGGTGGCCGACAGGCCCGAGCGGCAGGCCCAGTGCCGCCTCGACCACCGCCGCGCCTGCGTCGAGGCTGGGGCGGTGATCGCCAGGTGGTCAAGCGACAGCATCGGCCCCGGCACGGGTCACGATGGGCAAGGCCCGCATGGCGGCGGCAAGGGCGGTGAAGCGCGCCTCGGCGACCTCGCCGAAAAGCCCTTCCCCGAGCGGGGTCAGCCGCAGTTCCAGCTCGCGCTTCTTCGCGCGCAGGTGCAGCGACCCGGCCTCGGCCGGATCGGCCGTGCAGAACATGGCGCCGAACCGCATGGCCTTGCCCAACACCTCGGCATCCTGGATCTCCTCGTCCGGCAGCAGGCGGAACAGCGGCTCCAGCCGCGAGCCGGCGCGGCTGTTCTTGTAGCGGTGCAGCAGCGCCAGGCCGAGGAACACCCGCCCGGGATGGTCGAGCCCGCCGAGATTGGCGCGGGTGGCATTGTCGAAGCAGACCTCGGCCCGGTAGTCGGGATGGGCCCGCCAGGTGGTGTCGTGCAGCAGGCAGGCGGCGCGGATCAGCCGCAGCCGCGCCGGGCTGGCATCGCGGAAGAGCGGCGCCAGGAACGCAAACAGCTTCTTGCCGAAGCCCGGCATCCGCGCCGAGGTCATCTCCGCCGCCCGTGCCGCCTCGATCAGCGGGTCGCGGGCGCGCAGGCGCTCGGGCATCTGCTCGAAGAGCAGGCCCTCGCGGATGCCGTAGGAGGAGACGTCGATCTCCCCCGGCTTGAACATCAACACCAGCTCGCGCAGCACCTCCACCGCCAGCGGGACCAGATCCATCCGGTCAGCCGAGGTGCCGGTGCGCAGGCGCAACAGCGCCTGGTCCTGGGTGCCGATCCAGTCCAGCGTGTCCAGAAGCATCTGCGGCATCATCCGGTATTCGTGCAGCACCGTCAGCGGGTAGCTGCGCCGGTCCATGTCGAGCCGGGCGATCACCCGCCAGGAGCCGCCGACCAGATAGATGCGGTCGCCGTCCGGTTTGATCTGCTCCTTCAGTCCCTTGAGCACCTTGCGGATATGCTCGCGCCGCGCCTCGGCCCCGCCCTCGATCTGCATCAGGCGGAAGGGGCCGAGCGGCGAGGTGGCGCGGCGGCCGACGCGGCCCTCGCCGATGCGCGCCAGTTCCATGGAATTGCCGCCGATGTCGCAGACGATGCCCTTGGCGTCGGGCCAGCCGAGCAGAACCCCCTGGGCCGAGAGCCGCGCCTCCTCGTCGCCATCGACGACCCAGAGCTTCAGCCCGGTCTCGGCCTCGACCAGCGCCTGGAATTCCGGCCCGTCCTCGGCCTCGCGCACGGCGGCGGTGGCCACGGCGACGAAGGGCGAGACATCCATGCTGCGGGCGAGAATGGCGAAACGGCGCAACGCCACCAGCGCCCTCTCCCGCCCGCGCGGATTCAGCCGTCCGGTCTGGGCCAGGCCCTTGCCGAGCCCGGCCATGACCTTCTCGTTGTAGAAATAGGCCGGCGAGCGCGCGGCACCGTCGAAGACGACCATGCGGATCGAGTTCGAGCCGACGTCGATCACCCCCACCCGGCTCAGCGCGCGGGCGGAAGGGTCCTCGAACAGCGGCCGGCCGAAGAAGGGGGAGAGGTCGTCCTGCGAATCCTGTCCGTGCATGGACACCCCCCGGGTCTGCTTGGCGCGGACCATGACCGGCCGGGCGCCATGGGTCAATCCGGGGCAGGGCGCGTGCTCGCGCGCTCCGCTTGCCGGCGGTGGTGGGTTGCACCCACCCTGCGCCCCGCTATCCCCCGCTCTCGTCGCGCAGCGCCGCCAGTCGCGGCGCATCCTTGATCCCTGCAGTGCCTCGGCCGGAAAGCGACGGGTTCTCCATGAAGAAGCGATGACAGGAGAAGCCCTCGCCCTCGGGCTCGATCCGGTCGTAATGGCCATCGGGGCGGAGGATCCAGCTCTGCGCGGTGTCGGCGAGGTTGGCGGCCATGATCTGGCTGACGATCTGTGCCTTGACGGTCGGGTTCATCACCTCGACCAGCGTTTCCACGCGCCTGGTGAGGTTGCGGCCCATCCAGTCGGCGGACGAGATGAAGACCCGCGCCTTCTTGGACGGCAGGCCGTGGCCGGCCCCGAAGCAGACGATGCGGCTGTGTTCGAGGAAGCGGCCGACGATGGACTTCACCCGGATGTTCTCGCTCAGCCCCTTGATCCCGGGACGAAGCCCGCAGATGCCGCGCACGACGAGGTTGATCTTCACCCCCGCCTGGCTCGCGGCATAAAGCGCGTCGATCACATCGGGCTCGATCAGGGCGTTGAGCTTGACCCAGATGTCGGCCGGTTTGCCCTTGCGGGCGAACTCCGCCTCGGCCGCGATCAGCTCCAGCAGCCGCGATTTCAGCGAGATCGGCGAAATGGCGAGGTTTTCCAGCCCGTCGGGCTGCACATAGCCGGAGAGGTAGTTGAACACCTTGGTCGCATCGCGCCCCAGAGCCGGATCGCAGGTGAACAGCGACAGGTCGGTGTAGATGCGGGCGGTGATCGGGTGGTAGTTGCCGGTGCCGTAGTGGGTATAGGTGACGAGGCTTTCGCCCTCGCGGCGCACCACGGTCGAGATCTTGGCATGGGTCTTGTACTGGACGAAGCCATAGACGACATGCGCCCCCGCCCGTTCCAGCCGGCGCGACTGGCGGATGTTGGCGGCCTCGTCGAAGCGCGCCTTCAGCTCGACCAGCGCCGTCACGGATTTTCCGGCCTCTGCCGCCTCGCACAGCGCGGTGACGATCGGGCTGTCCCATGAGGTGCGGTAGAGCGTCTGCTTGATCGCCAGCACATTGGGGTCCGTGGCCGCCTGTTGCAGGAAGCGGATCACCATGTCGAAGGTTTCGTAGGGGTGGTGCAGCAGCATGTCCTTCTGCCGGATGGCGGCAAAGATGTTGCCGTCGTGATCCTCCACCCTCTCCGGCACGCGCGGGGTGAACGGCGGCCACAGGAGATCCTTGCGCGAGGGCAGGATCAGCTCCTTGAGATCGGCGATGCCGAGCAGGCCACGCACCTCCACCACCTGGCTGTCGGCGACGCCGAGTTCCTCGATGATCAGCGCCCTCAGCGCCGGCGGGGCGCCGGCGGTGAGTTTCAGCCGGATCGCCTCTCCCCGCCGCCGCCGTTTCAGCGCCGTCTCGAATTCGCGCACCAGGTCCTCGGCCTCGTCCTCGACTTCGAGATCGCTGTCGCGCAGCACCCGGAAGGCGCAGTGGCCCTTGTCAGTATAGCCGGGAAACAGCCGGTGGAGGTGGAGAAGCAGCAGCTCTTCCAGCGGCAGGTACCGGTATTCGCCGGACCGGGCCGGCAGCGGCACGAAGCGGGCCACCTGCTGGGGGATGGGCAGCAGCGCCTGCAGCGGCCGCCCGTCGGTGGCGCGCTCCAGTTCCAGCGCCAGGCAGAACCCGGTATTGGGAATGAAGGGAAAGGGATGGGCCGGGTCGATGGCCAGCGGCGACAGGACCGGGAAGACCTGGGAGAGGAAGTAGTCGTCCAGGTGCTTGAGGTCGCGGGCGGTGAGCTTGGAGCGGGTCAGGATGACGATCCCCTCGGTCTCCATGTCCCGCTTCAGCCGGTTCAGCACCGTGAGCTGGGTCTGCATCAGCCGCCGCGCCTCGGCATTGATCAGTTCGAGCTGTTCGGCGGCGCTCAGCCCGTCTTCGGAACGGGTGGGATTGCCGGAGCGGACAAAGGCCATCAGGCCCGCCACCCGGACGGTATAGAACTCGTCGATGTTGGTGGCCGAGATCGACAGGAAGCGCAGCCGCTCCAAAAGCGGAACGCGGGGATTTGAGGCCTCGTCCAGCACCCGCCAGTTGAAGGCGAGCCAGGACAGCTCGCGATTGAAGAAGCGCCGCTGGCTCTTGGGGTCGAAGGCGGCGAGTTTCGCCGGTTCGGCGAAAGGCGCGCGCAGGAAATCGGCTTCGGTCATGGCGGTTCAGGGCTATCCACGAATTGTCACAGCACTGTTGCGCATGCCGGCGGCCGGGACAATTTCCTTTTCAGCCCCGATGCCAGATCACGCGCCGCCGGAAAGGACCTCGGCGGCCAGTCTGGGAGTGATCGCCCGCCCGCGCGCCAGCGCCTCGGCGTCGAGACGGGCGACGAGCCGCCCCGCTTCCGCAAGGCTGCGCTCCATCCGCGGCAGGAGCCAGTCGATGAGTTCGGGTGCGACGGTGACCTGGCGGTCGGCGAAGAGCTTCACGAGCACGGCGGCGAGAAGGTCGTCGTCAGGCGGGTCCAGTTCCGCACGCGGCGCGGCGGCAAGGCGGCTTTCAAGGTCGGGGAGCCCGACGCCCCAGTCGCGCACGGCGCCGGGCGCCGTCAGAAGCACCGGCGCGCCGGCTTCGGCCGCGAGGTTCAGTAGGTGGAGCAATGCCCTCTCCCCCGCAGGATCGCCGGCCACGCCCTCGGCCCCGTCCACCACGGCGCCTGCGCCGGCAAGAGCGGCGATGTCGCCCAGCGGCAGCGACCTCCCCTCGATCCAGGCGGTTCCCGGCCGGTCGCCCTGCCAGAGCCGCGCGAGATGGGTCTTGCCCGCGCCTGCCGGCCCTGTCAGCAGCAGCCGGCCCGCCGGCCAATTGCGCCAGCCATCCACGGCGGCCAGCGCCAGGGCATTGGCCGGGGCGACGAGGAAATCGCCGCGTCCCAGCGCCACACGCACCGGCAGGTCGAGGATCAGCTGGCGGCTCACTCCTCCGTCCCGTCCCGCAGGGCCTCGGCTTCGGCCGCGATCTCTTCCGTCAGGGCTTCGCCCCGGTAGAGAAGGCTCTCGTGGTATCGCTCGATGCCGAAACGGGCGAGCACGCCCAGCATCGCCGCGACCGGGACCGCGACCAGCATGCCGAGGAAGCCGAAAAGCGAGCCGAAGGCGGAGAGCGCGAACAGAAGCCAGACCGGATGCAGGCCGACCGATTCCCCCACCAGCTTGGGGGTGATGACATTGCCTTCCAGGAACTGGCCGAGGGCGAAGATCGCCACCACCGCGCCGAGCCAGACCCACTCGCCCCAGAACTGGAACAGCGCCAGACCGATGGCGATGGCCCCGCCAAGAAGCGCGCCGACATAGGGGATGAAGGTGATCGCTCCGGCGATGGCGCCGACGATCAGCCCGAACTGCAGCCCGACCAGTGTCAGGGCGATGGCATAGTAGAGGCCCATGATCAGGCAGACCGACAATTGCCCGCGCACGAAGGCGGCCAGCGTGGCGTCGATCTCGCGGGCGAGGTGGCGGATCACCGGCGCATGGTCGCGCGGCAGCATCGCGTCGATGCGGGCGATCATGCGGTCCCAGTCGAGCAGCAGGTAGAAGGAGACGACCGGAACCACCACCAGGAAGACGACGGCATTGATCACCTCCAGCGCCGAGCCGAGCAGCATGTTGGCCAGCTCTCCCCCCTTGGCGCGGATGGTGTTGCCGATCGACAGGATCGTCTGGCGGATGGCCGAGGTCTCGTCCTGAAGCGCCGGGAACTTCGCGACCAGAAAGGCCTGCAGGCTCTGGAAATAGGCCGGCGCCGCATTGGCCAGCGCCACAAGCTGCTGGATCAGCAGCGGAATGACCGCCAGCACCAGCAGCACCACGACCAGAAGGCCGGCAAGCGCGATGGCGATGGTCGCCAGCGTCCGCGACAGGCCGAGACGCTCCAGCCGGTCGGCCACGGGATCGAGCAGATAGGCGATGGCGCCGCCGACGGCGAAGGGCAGGATCACGCTGCCCAGGAGCCATAGGGCAAGCAGGAAGACCGCCGCCGCGATCCCCCAGTAGCGCGCCTGCTGTCGTATCGGCAGGGCCATGCCCGACGCTCCCTTTGCCTTTCACATGGCGCAAGCCCCGTCATGGCGCAAGGGCGCGGCGTTGACCGCAGGGCGGCGGCGGCTCTATCCTCGCGGTCTCGACAGAGGAGTGCCCCGACGGTGGACAGGACCGTGATCTACCTCCGCCGGCGCGGCTGATCCCGCCGGGTTTCGCCGGGCGGTCCCTCGCGGGCCGGCCCAGAACTTCCTCCGCGATGAAAGACAATGCCATGCAAGACGAGACCGACCGCCCCGCCGAGGGCGAAGAGGCCGCCGCACCGAAGCCTGCCAAGATCATCCTTCCCCCCACGAAGAGGGGCTTCGACCCGGCCTCGATCAAGGGCGGCAAGCACCCCGGCGGCAAGCCGCTGCGCGGGGGCAAGATCACCAGCATGATGGGCAAGTCGCGCGGGCGCGGCTGACGCCGGGCGCGGCCGGTACGGGCCCCGATGATCCCGGGACCGCGCCTGGTTCCAGACGGCGGACGGCGTGAGGCCGGGCCAAGTCCCGGGAACCTGCGCGACGTCGCAATGATGGCCATGCCAGGCCTCTGACGGCACGACCGAATCCCCCATGCGCCGCGCCCTGCCGGCTGCATGCGGGGGCGAACGCGACACGGTCTGGACCAATCTCGACAAGGTCGAGAAGAGCCTGAAGTGACGCCGGCACCTGCGCCGGCGGCGCGGCCTCCAGCCGGGCGTGCGGAATTCCGCTGTCAGCAGGCGCTTACCCCCGGCCCGTAAGCCCGGGTCGGATGGACTTGGACCCTTGCCCCGGCCAGTCAGCCGTCATCGAGCCGGGCGTGGTGTCCGGCACGGATGATCCGAAAGGCTGACCATGACCCACAAAATCCTCCTCTCCCTGATCCTCGCCCTCTCCGGTCCGGTCGCGGCCCTTGCCATGCCTGCGGTCGGCGACGTCATCGGCACCGATCCCGAGGCCGCCAAGGCGGCGCTGGCCGACAAGGGCTGCACCGTCAACGACTTCGAGCCCGAAGACGGACAGATCGAGGCGAAATGCACCGACACCGCCTCGGGCGCCGACATGGAGGTCTATATCGACCCGGCGACCGGCGCCGTGACCGCGATCAAGGCGGAGGACTGATCCATGGCCGCCCCCTCCCGTCCGGTCCGTCTCTGGGATCCGGTGGTGCGGTTGACGCACTGGACCATCGCCATTGTCGTCCTCCTGAACGCGGTGGTCACGCAAGGGGGCGGCACGTTTCACGTCACGCTCGGCTGGATCGGCATGACGTTTCTGGCCCTTCGCCTCGTCTGGGGCCTGGTCGGCGCGCGGGAGGCGCGGTTCAGCGCCTTTCCGCCCCGGCCGTTCCGGGCGCTGGCGCATCTGCGCGAACTCCTGCGCGGCACACCCCGGGACTATCCCAGCCACAACCCCGCCGGAGCGATGATGGCCTATGCGCTCTGGGCGCTCCTGGCGCTGGTGATCGCCACCGGGCTCTATGTGACCGGCGGCGCCACGCCGATGCAGGTGGCGGCGGATCGGCAGGCGGTTGCCGAGGGCGACTGGTCGGCTCTGGTCAAGCGGGGCGAGAGCGGCGAGGATGGCGACCGCGCCCTCAAGGATGCGGCGGAAGAGGTGCATGTGGTGGCGGCAAACCTGATCCTGATCCTGGTTGTCCTGCATCTGGGCGGGGTCGCGGCGGAGACCCGCGCCCTGCGCCGCAGCCTCATCGCGCCGATGCTGCGCGGGGACCGGGGCAGGCCGCGCGGATGATCCCGGCACTCTCCGACCTCCGCCGGCCGGAGAGCGCGGCCCTCGTCGTCTTCATCTCGGTGCAGGCCTTTGCCGGGGCTTTCTTTGTCTTCGACGTGATCAGCGACCTGCGCGAGGGTGCCGATCGCGGGCATATGCTGCTGGAGGCCTTCGTCACCTTCGCCCTGGTGCTGGCCATCGCCTTCGGGCTGCGGGCGCTGCGCTCGGCGGCGGCACGGATGAAGGCGCAGGAAATGGCCCTGGCCGTCGCCTCCGGGGCGCTGGTCGATGTCGTGGAGGCCCAGTTCGCCGACTGGGGCCTGACCCCGGCGGAGCGCGACGTGGGCATGCTGGCGCTCAAGGGGCTGGACGTGGCCGAGATCGCCGCCCTGCGCGGCGCGGCGCAGGGAACGGTCAGGGCGCAGCTGACGCGCATCTATGCCAAGGCCGGCGTCTCCGGACGCGCCCAGTTCGCGGCGCATTTCGTCGAGGACCTGCTGGGGCAGGGGCTCGGTACCGTTGCCGAAGGCTGAACCCGGCGCACGCGCTGTCGGGACAGAAGACCGACGCGGGCGGGACGCCGGCGGGACGGAAACCAGACGCGCGCTTGCCGCCCTGCGGGCTTCCCGCTAGGAACCCCGGGATCCTGCCAAGAGGCTCCGCCCATGCGCCTGACCCGCTACTTCCTGCCCGTCCTCAAGGAAAATCCGTCCGAGGCCCAGATCGTCTCGCACCGCTACATGTTGCGGGCGGGCATGATCAAGCAACAGGCGGCCGGCATCTATTCCTGGCTGCCGCTCGGCTTCCGCGTCCTGCGCCGGATCGAGGAGATCGTGCATCAGGAACAGGTGCGTGCCGGCCATATCCCGCTTCTGATGCCGACGATCCAGCCGGCGGATTTGTGGCGGGAATCAGGGCGTTACGGCGACTATGGCGAAGAGATGCTGCGCATCACCGACCGCCAGAAGCGCGATCTCCTCTACGGGCCGACCAACGAGGAGATGATCACCGACATCTTCCGCGCCCATGTGTCGAGCTACAAGGACCTGCCGCTGACGCTCTACCACATCCAGTGGAAGTTCCGCGACGAGATGCGCCCGCGTTTCGGCGTCATGCGCGGCCGCGAGTTCCTGATGAAGGACGGCTACAACTTCGACATCGACAAGGACGCGGCGCTGCACGCCTACAACCGCCACATGGTCAGCTACCTGCGCACCTACGAGCGCATGGGCCTGACCGCGATCCCGATGCGCGCCGCCTCCGGCCCGATCGGCGGCGACAATACCCATGAATTTCTGGTACTTGCCCAGACGGGCGAGAGCGAGGTCTTCTACGACGACCGGGTGACGGGGCTGAAACTCGGCCAGCGCGACATCGACTATGACGACCGTACGCAGGTCGAGGCCGTCTGCAAGGAATTCACCACACTCTACGCCCGCACCGACGAAACGCATGATCCGGGGCTGTTCGACGGCATCCCGGAGGCGCATCGCAAGGTCGGGCGGGGGATCGAGGTGGGGCAGATCTTCTACTTCTCGACCAAATACTCCGAGCCGATGGGCGCGGTGGTGGTCAACGACAGGGGCGAGCGGGTGCCGGTCCACATGGGCAGTCACGGCATCGGCGTCTCGCGCCTTCTCGGTGCGATCATCGAGGCCAGCCACGACGACAAGGGGATCATCTGGCCCGAGGGCGTGACGCCCTTCCCGGTGGGGATCGTCAACCTCAAGCAGGGCGACGGCGCCGCCGATGCCGCCTGCGCCGGGATCGAGAAGGCCTTGCTTTCCAAAGGGTTGGAGCCGCTTTACGACGACCGGGACGAGCGGGCGGGGGCGAAGTTCGCCACCATGGACCTGATCGGCCTGCCCTGGCGGATCACCGTCGGCCCGCGCGGCCTGGCTGAAGGCAAGGTCGAGCTCACCTCGCGCCGGACCGGCGAAAACGAGGCGATGAGCCCCGAAGC
>CAZRQN010000064.1:12689-15157 GCA_964602115.1 uncultured Rhodobacterales bacterium | reverse complement strand
GGGGCGCCGGCGCGCTCCGCCCGGGCGCTGGGGGCGGGGAGGTTCCTCTCGCCCGTGTGGGGCGGGAGAGGTGCAAGGAGGGCTTGGCAGGGTTGGGGGACGTTTCCGTGGCTCGGGCGCCTCCCCAGCCCATCCCTCCCCCACGAGGGAGGAGGGAGGCGCGTGGCATCGTCCCGGTGCTGTGGGCAGATGATGTGGGAAGGGGCGCCGGCGCGCTCCGCCCGGTTGCCGCCGGCGGGGGTGTTCCCCTCGCCCGCGCAGGGCGGGAGAGGTGCAAGGAGGGCTTGGCAGGGTTGGGGGACGTTTTCGTGGCTCGGGCGCCTCCCTACCCCATCCCTCCCCCGCGAGGGAGGAGGGAGGCGCGTGGCATCGTCCCGGTGCTGCGGGCAGATGATGCGGGAAGGGGCGCCGGCGCGCTCCGCCCGGTTGCCGCCGGCGGGGGTGTTCCCCTCGCCCGCGTGGGGCGGGAGAGGCGCAGGGAGCGTTTGGCCGGGTTCGGGGGCGTGCCTGGTGTCCGGGGCCCCCACGTCCCATCCTTTCCCGACATCGGGGAGGGAGACGCCAGCCACTGGCCGATCCACTTCGGGACGATCCCGGACGCGATCGTGCCTGGCGATTGGGGCGCGGTCAGGCGCCTCTCCTCCCCCTTGTGGGGAGGGGAGGGGGGTGGGGGGCCGCCGGCCCGGCCGCGCAGGACCCCGGTCCCCGCCTGCTCCCATGGCGGAGGGCGGGGCGCGCCGGACTGTGGCGGCTTCCGCCCGGGGCGATGCGGATCCGGGGCAGCGGAATGCGGCGGCTGCGACGCGGGCCATTCTCCCGTGCAGCCGGGCACGCCGGGACCCGGCTTGCAGGAGGGGGCGGCGCGGGCCATCCTGCGGGCGTTCAGTCAGCGCGGGCCGGGGATCAGACATGCGCGTCCTCCTTCTCGGAGGGACCACCGAGGCGATGGATCTGGCCCGGGCGCTGGCGGCGGCCGGGGTGCCGGCGGTCTATTCCTTTGCCGGGCGCACCGCCGCACCCTTGGCGCCGCCGCTGCCCTTCCGCGTGGGCGGCTTCGGCGGGGTTGCGGGGCTGCGGGCCTATCTTGCCGAGACCGGCATCACCCGGGTGATCGACGCCACCCATCCTTTCGCGGCGCAGATGAGCCGCAATGCCGTCGAGGCCTGCGCCGCCGCCGGCGTGCCGCTCCTGGCGCTGGAGCGGCCGGCCTGGGTGGCGGGGCCGGGAGACGACTGGCGTCCGGTGCCCGACATGGAGGCCGCCGCCGCCGCCCTGCCCCTGGCACCGACGGCGGTCTTCCTCGCCATCGGCCGGCTGGAACTCGCGGCCTTCGCCGGCCGGCCGGAGCACCGCTACCTCCTGCGCCTCGTCGATCCGCCAGAGGTTCCGCTGCCCCTGACACAGGTCGATTGCGTGATCGCCCGGGGGCCGTTCACGCTGGAGGGCGACCTTGCCCTGATGAAGGGCCGGGGCATCGGACTTGTCGTCGCCAAGAATGCCGGCGGCCAGGGCGCGCGGGCCAAGCTCGATGCGGCCCGGGCGCTGGGCCTGCCGGTGATCCTGATCGACCGGCCGGTGATCCCGGCCCGTCCGGTCGTGTCCACCGTGGGCGAGGTGCTGGACTGGCTGCCTCATGCCCGCCTCGGCGTATAGACGAAGGGCCCGACGCGGCGGGTCGCCGAGGAGCCGACGATCACCACGGTGCGCATGTCGGCCATTTCCTCGCTGGCCTCGGAGAGCGCCACGGTGACGATCCGCTCCTCCGCCGTGGTGACGGCGCGGGCGAAGGTGACGAGGCGCTGCGCCTCGCAGGTCTCGCGCAGGAGGGCCAGGACGGCGCCGAACTGGTGCGGGCGGGCCCTGGAGCGCGGGTTGTAGAAGGCCATGGCGAAATCGGCCTCCGCCGCCAGCCGTACCCGGCGCAGCACCGTCTCGAAGGGCTTGAGATTGTCGGAGAGGTTGATGGTGCAGAAGTCGTGGCCGAGCGGCGCGCCGGCACGGGCGGCGGCGGCGAGCATGGCGGTGACGCCGGGCAGGACGCGGATCTCGGGCAGGGGGCCCGGGTGGCTCTCCGCCGCCTCGAAGACCGCCGAGGCCATGGCGAAGACCCCGGGATCGCCGGAGGAGACCACCGCCACCCTGCGCCCCTCGGCCGCCAGCCGAAGGGCCAGCGCCGCCCGCTCGCCCTCCACCCGGTTGTCGGAGGCATGGACGGTGACGCCCTCGGCCACAGGAGCGCGGGCGGCATAGGGGAAATAGCCGATGACATCGGTGGCCTCGGCCAGCGCCGCCGTCACCTCGGGCGTCACCAGTTGCGGATCGCCGGGCCCGAGGCCCGCCACCACCACCCAGCCGGTCATCGGGGCACCTCCGGGGTGGGATCAGGCGGCGACCCATGCGGGAAGGGAAGTCCCGTCCGGGCCATGCGCGGGAACCTCTCCCGTGCCGCACGGGGTTGGCGGAGAGAG
>CAZRQN010000064.1:8569-12589 GCA_964602115.1 uncultured Rhodobacterales bacterium | reverse complement strand
GCCCCGGGTCGGGCCCGGGGCGGGGTTGCCGGCTGGCGTCCGCATCTGGGCATGCAGGGCAAGTAGCGGCGCGGCGGCGGTGCCGGGCGCCCCCCCACCCCCTCCCTCCCCCACGAGGGGGGAGGGAGGCGCTTGGTGCGGACGGGTGCTCATGCCGCTGCCTCCGGCGGGCGACCGATCGGGGAAGGGAAGTCCCGTTCCGTACCCCAGGCAGCCTGCTCCGGGCTTGACCCGGGGGGACCTTTCCCGTCTCGCGCGGGGTTGGCGGGGAGAGAGGCCCCGGGTCGGGCCCGGGGCGGGGTTGCCGGCTGGCGTCCGCATCTGGGCATGCAGGGCAAGTAGCGGCGCGGCGGCGGTGCCGGGCGCCCCCCCACCCCCTCCCTCCCCCACGAGGGGGGAGGGAGGCGCTTGGTGCGGACGGGTGCTCATGCCGCTGCCTCCGGCGGGCGACCGATCGGGGAAGGGAAGTCCCGTTCCGTACCCCAGGCAGCCTGCTCCGGGCTTGACCCGGGGGGACCTTTCCCGTCTCGCGCGGGGTTGGCGGGGAGAGAGGCCCCGGGTCGGGCCCGGGGCGGGGTTGCCGGCTGGCGGCTGGCTCGGGTTGTGCGCGTTCACTTGCCGGAAGGCGGCGGTGCCGGGCGCCCCCCCTCCCCATCGCTCCCCCACGCGGGGGGAGGGAGGCGCCTGGTGCGGACGGGCGCTCATTCCGCTGCCTCCGGCCGGCGGCCCTGGCCGGGCACCAGCACGATGGCGAAATAGGGGCAGTCGGCGCCATCGACCTCGGCCAGGGGCAGGATGCGTTCGCCGGGCATGGTGCCGCGCTCGACCAGCACCGCTTCGGAGAGCCGACCGGCCCGGGCCAGCGCGGCGCGGACGCGGGGCAGGTTGCGGCCGGTCTTCATGATCGCCAGCGCGTGGGCGCCCTGCATGTGGCGCACCAGATCGTCCTCGGGCAGGGTGCCCATCAGCACCGACAGCACATCGTCGCCCCAGGTCATCGGCCCCACCCCGTTCCAGCAGCCGACCATGCCGGGGATGCCGGGGATGACCTCGACCTCCACCCGGTCCTTGAGCCGTTCGAAGAGGTGCATGAACGAGCCGTAGAAGAACGGATCGCCCTCGCACAGCACCACCACCTCGCCCGCCATCGCCGCCAGCCGCTCGGCCCAGGCGTCGTAGAAGGCGGCGAGTGCGGCGACATAGGCGGGGCTGTCGAAGGGCAGCTCGGTGGTGACGGGATAGTCCATCGGGTATTCGGTCACGCCGGGCGCCAGCATCCCCTCGACGATGCTGCGCGCCTGGCCGCGCCGGCCGGCCTTGCGGAAATAGGCGACCTGCGTCGCCGCCCGCACCGCGCGGTCGGCCTTCACCGAGATCAGTCCGGGGTCGCCGGGGCCGAGACCGGCACAGAGGATGCGGGCCATCACTCGCTCCGGCTGGCTAGGGCGTTGATGGCGGCCACGGTGATCGCCGAGCCGCCGAGCCGGCCGCGCACGACCAGCGCCGGGCAGGGAGGCGCCTCGATCAGTGCGGCCTTGGACTCGGCGGCGCCGACAAAGCCCACCGGGCAGCCGATGATCGCCGCCGGGCGCGGGCAGGCGGGGTTTTCCAGCATGTTGAGGAGGTGGAACAGAGCGGTCGGCGCGTTGCCGATGGCGACGATGCTGCCCTCAAGATGCGGGCGCCAGAGTTCCACCGCCGCCGCCGAGCGGGTGTTGCCCATGGCCGCCGCCATGGCCGGCACCGCCGGGTCCTGCAGGGTGCAGATCACCGGGTTCGCCGCCGGCAGGCGCGGACGGGTGATGCCTTCGGAGACCATGCGCGCGTCGCAGAGGATCGGGGCGCCGGCGGCCAGCGCCGCCCGGGCGGTGGCGGCCATGCCGGGGGTGAAGGCGACATGCGCCTCCAGCCCGACCATGCCGGCGGCATGGATCATGCGGACGACGACCGGCTCCTCGTCCGGGTCGAACCGGGCGAGATCGGCCTCGGCCCGGATCATGGCGAAGGAGGCGCGGTAGATCGCCGCGCCGTCGGTTTCATAGAGGTGCTTCATCGGGATGCGGATGCCAGAGGACGGAGGGCAGGGGAAGGCCCGGCGGCAGGGCGGTGCCGGGGTCGGCAGCGGTGCCGTGGCGGGTGAAGGACCAGCCCTGCGCGGTGGCGACAAGGGTGGGGGCGGGGCGGGGATGGGCGCAGCCCTTGGCGCAGCCCGAGACATGGAGAAAGCCTTCGGGCGGCAGCGAGGGGGCGAGGGCGCGGGCCAGGGCCCGGGTCTCGCCCAGGGCTTGGGGACAGCCGGGCGCCCCGGTGCAGGCCACCACCCGCAGCAGCGGATCGGCGGGGTCGGCGATCAGCCCGGGCAGGGCGGGGGCGGCGCGTCCTTCGAGCAGCAGCATCCGCCAGGGGGTGAGGCGGATCGGGCCGGTCGCCAGCGCGGCCAGGGTCGCGGCCCCGGTCTGGCCGAGGGTGAGCGCCACCAGCGCGCCGGCGGGATGAGGGCCGGGGGCCGGGGGCCGTCCGGTCGCGCCTTCCGCGCCCCGCGTCGGGAGGGTGCGGCTCCCTCCCCCCTCGTGGGGGAGGGATGGGGAGGGGGGGCGCCCCTCCGTCGGCGCCGCCGGCGTGTCGAAGCCCGGGGGGAGGGCCAGGCGGGCGAGATGCGCCGCCATGCGGCCGCGCCCGTCCGGCGCCCCGCCGGTGGCCAGGAACCAGCGGGCGAGCGCCAGCGCCTCGGCCACGGCAGACTCCGGCGTGACCGGCCGGCCGGTCGCCGACCCGTCGGGGCGCAGGATCAGGCCCTCGGCGCTGCGCTCCAGCCTTATGTCTGCCGGGGTGGTGGTGAGGACCGGCGCCGCGCCGGGGTCTATGGCGAAGCCGAACTTGCCGGGCAGGCGCAGGTCGGCGGCATCGGTCAGGGCTGCCTCCAGCGCCAGCGCCAGGTCGGCTGTCCCGTCGCCCTCGGTCCAGAACGGGGTGACGGTGACATTGCGCCGCGCCTCGGCTGCAGGATCGGGATCGAGCAGGCCCAGCGCGTCGAGTCCCCGGGTCAGCTCGGCCAGCCGGTCCTCGCGCACGCCCCGGATCTGCAGATTGGCGCGTTGCGAGAGGTCGAGCAGCCCGTTGCCGCAGTCCGCCGCCAGCGCGGCAATGCCGGCGGCCTGCGCCGCCGTCAGCTGCCCGCCCCGGGCGCGGATGCGGGCGACCCAGCCGTCGCCGGAGCGCATGGGCCGGAGCGCGCCGGGGCACCAGCCCCTGATCTCGGGGGCGGTCATCGTGGGCCTCCCGGGGTGGCCATGGCGGACCGGGCCGGGCGGCGCGCTGCAGGCAGCAGCCAAGGCATCGGCGGCCCGCGCCAGGCCCCCCCCACCCCATCCCTCCCCCACGAGGGGGGAGGGAGGCGCCTGCGATCCGGATGTCGCAAGGCTGGCGCTCGCCCGCCGGGGCAAAGGGATGCCGCGAGCGCCCCCCCTCCCCCTTGCAGGGAGGGGATGGGGGTGGGGGGTAAGCCAAGGGTGCAGGCCATGGAGATGACGGGACGGCGATCCGCGCGCCGGGAGGCGCAGGCCGGGGCAGGGTGTCGGTTGCCCGCGCCATGCACCCCCACCCCATCCCTCCCCCACGAGGGGGGAGGGAGGTGCCTGCGATCCGGATGTCGCCGGACCGCCGGTCGCGCTCCGGGGCGGAGGGAGGCCGCGAGCGTCCCCCCTCCCCCTTGTGGGGAGGGGATGGGGGCGGGGGGCGCGCTGGGGGTGCAGGCCATGGAGGTGGTGGAACGGCGATCCGCGCCTAGGGGGGCGCAGGCCGGAGCTGGATGTCTGTTTTCCGCGCCGCGTGGCTCCGCCCCGTCCCTCCCCCACGAGGGGGGAGGGAGGCGCTTGCGGCGGGCGGGACACGGGTTTCCGGAGCGCATCGGCTTCGGCGTGCCGGGGCAGCAGCCCTTGATCTTGGGGGCGGTCATGCGCGCTCTCCGGTCTTGCCGTCGGCGAGGTTGGACGGGCGACAGGTCTGGTGCCGGGGGCGATG
>CAZRQN010000064.1:0-8469 GCA_964602115.1 uncultured Rhodobacterales bacterium | reverse complement strand
CGCGGGTTTCCGGAGCGCATCGGCTTCGGCGTGCCGGGGCAGCAGCTCTTGATCTTGGGGGCGGTCATGCGCGCCTCCCGGGCTTGCCGTCGGCGAGGTTGGACGGGCGACAGGTCTGGTGACGGGGGCGATGCGGAAGGGCCAGAAGGGGGTGGCTCGCGCTGCGCCCCCCACCCCATCCCTCCCCCGGAAGGGGGGAGGGAGGCGCGGGCCGCGGGCGGGCGGAAGCGTCGCCCGCCGGCCGCAGGGGCGGCAGGTCGTCTCGGTCGCCGCCTCTGCCCAAAGGAGGGATTGAAAGCGGGCGGGGGGCCGGATGAGGCAGGCGGCCACCGCCGGCGCAGCGGGGCGGGGACAAGCCAGCGGGCGCGGCCGGCGGTCGGGGCGCCCTTGCAGCGGATGGCGGCGGCAAGGGCTCATGCCAGCCCCATGGCGCGGGAGTTGGAGCGGGTGGTCCAGAGGCCGGCCTCGGCCAGCGCGGCGAAGCGCGCCTCCATCGCCGCCAGCGCTCCGGGGTTCCGGGCGCGCAGGAAATCCACCAGATCGGCCCGGCCCAGGGTGGCCTCGTGATAGAGGTCGAAGAGATGCCCGGGCACGGCGCGGGTCAGATGGGCAAAGGCGGCGAGATGTTCGAGCGTGGCCGCGATCTCGGCCCCGCCGCGGAACCCGTGTTCCATCATCCCCGTCGCCCAGGCCGGATTGGCCGCCCGGGCGCGCACCACGCGGGCGATCTCCTCGGGCAGGCTCCGGGCCCGGGGCGCCCCGGGACTTGTGGCGTCGAGGTGCCAGGCGGGTCTTGGCGCCCCGCCGAGGGCGGCGAGGGCGGCGGCGAAACCGCCCTCCTGTGCCGCATAGTCGGCGGCGACCAGCAGGTCGGTCTCGGCAAGGTCTTGCACATGGGCGAAGCCGTCCGCCGCCAGCACCCGCGCCTCCAGCGCCGGCCGGTCCTGCCTGGCCTCGCCCTTCGCATCGAAGGTCCATTCGCTGCCGGTAAGCCAGGCCTCGCCGGCGGCCTGGCGGCCGGCGTCGGAATAGTCGGTGTGGTCCATCCCGGTGCCGTAGAGGCCGGGGCGGGGGCCGAAGACGCGGGGCGAGGCGGCGCGATAGGGATTGTCCTCGGCCGCCTCGTCGCGGGCGGCGAGTGCGGCGGCACCGGCCTCGAACAGCTGGCCGAGGCCGGGGAAGGTGTCGCGGAACAGGCCCGAGATGCGCAGGGTCACGTCGATGCGGGGACGGCCGAGCAGCGCCAGCGGCACGATCTCGAAACCGGTGACGCGACCGGTCGCCGCGTCCCATTGCGGGGCGAGGCCAGCGAGATGCAGCGCCATGGCAAACTCCTCGCCGGCGGTTCGTATGGTGGCCGAGCCCCAGAGATCGACGACAAGGCTTCTCGGCCAGTCGCCCTGGTCCTGGAGATGCCGCCGCAAGAGTTCCTCGGCCAGCCTGATCCCCTGGGCATGGGCGCTTTGCGTCGGCACGGCGCGGGGATCGACGGAGAAGAGGTTGCGCCCGGTGGGCAGGACATCGGCTCGCCCCCGGTGCGGACTGCCCGCCGGGCCCGCAGGGACCCGGCGGCCGCTTAGGCCGGCGATGAGCCCCTCCATCTCGCCCTCGGCCCGGCCATAGATGTGCAGGCCCCGGCCGAAGCGGCTGTCCTTGAGGTCGCAGACGAAGCGGTCGATGCGCGGGATCGCCTCGGCGGGACTGGCGTCCGGGGGCAGGCCGAGGTCATCGGCGATGCCCGAGGCGGCGGCCTCGTCGCGGATGGCGGCGATCAGCCGGCGGCGGCGGCCGGGGTCGAGCCCGTCGGCGGTGGCATATTCGTCGAGAAGCCGCTCAAGGGTCCGCAGGGTTTCCGGGGTCTCGGAGGCGACCAGCGGCGGCGGCAGGTGGCCGAGGGTGACGGCACCGAGCCGCCGCTTGGCCTGCGCCGCCTCGCCGGGATCGTTGACGATGAACGGGTAGAGGACGGGCAGCGGGCCGAGCAGCGCCTCGGGCCAGCAGGTCTCGGACAGCGCCACCGCCTTGCCGGGCAGCCATTCCAGCGTGCCGTGGGCGCCGACATGGATCAGCGCGTGCAGCCCCTCGCCCCGGAGCCAGAGGTGGAAGGCGACATAGGCGTGGCGGGGGGTGCGGCTGAGGTCGTGATAGGAGAGATCGCGCGTTGCCGCCTCGCCGCGCTCGGGCTGGAGCGCGACCAGGGCCAGGCCGAGGCGCAGGGCGGGGAAACGGAAGGCGCCATGGGCAACGGCCGGGTCATCCTCGGGCGCGCCCCAGGCGGCCTGGAGGTCGTCGCGCAGGCTCTGCGGCAGGGTGGCGAGCGCCGTCCGGTAAGCCGCGAGCGGCCAGGCAAGGGTTTCCGTGGCCAGGCGGCGGGCGAGCCCGGCGCCGGCCCCCAGGCCGTCGCTCGGGCCGGGGGCCTGCGGGTCAGCTTGGGGTGCCCACGCGCAGGGCAGGGCGGGGGTGCCCGATGCAAGGGCGACAGGGGCGCTGCGGAACGCATCCGGCATCGCCCCCCCACCCCCTCCCTCCCCCACGGGGGGGGAGGGAGGCGCGAGAGGCTGTTGGTTGGCGCCGGTCCCCGTGCCGTCCGCTGGATTTCTGCGCTCTCCTCCCCCTTGTGGGTAGGGAGAGGGTGGGGGGCTCAGCGGGTCAGGCAGGGCGCCGTCCGCGTCGGACGGGGAGAGGGCGGCCGGCGCGGCGGCGACAGTGAAATCGCGGATCGCATCCGGCAGCGCCCCCCCATCCCATCCCTCCCCCACGAGGGGGGAGGGAGGCGCTGAGGGCCGTGGGTCGGCACCGGTCCCCGTGCTGTCCGCCGGGCTTCTGCGCTCCCCTCCCGCATGTGAGGAGGGAGAGGGCGGGGGACTCAGCGGGTCAGGCAAGGCGCCATCCGCGTCGGACGGGGCGAGGGCGGCCGGCGCGGCGGCGACGGCGAAGTCGCGGATCGCATCCGGCGAAGCCCCCCCACCCCATCCCTCCCCCACGGGGGGGGAGGGAGGTACGAGGGCGGTCCGGTGCGCTTGCCCGGCGGCCGGGTCTCGTGCGGTGTCCGGCGCCTCCCCTCCCCCTCGTGGGGAGGGGATGGGGGTGGGGGGCGCCGTGCTGGGTGCTGCGGCGGAACCGGCGCCGGCGGGGATGGCGAAGCCCTCCTCCGCCAGCCGGGCGAGGATCGCCTCGGCCGAGGCAAGGGCGTCGAGGCCCACGGCATGGGCGAGGTTCCAGCCCTGGCCGGGATAGGTGGACAGGACCAGCGCCACCCGTTTCTCCGCCGCCGGGGTCTCGGCCAGCCGCAGCCAGGCCGCGACGCGGTCAACGACGGCGGCGATGCGGCCCGGTTCGGCACGGTGGGCGAAGCGGGTGAACTCAAGCTCGGGGTCGCGCTTGCCGGGGCTCTTGAAGCTCGCCACGCCGGCGAAAAGCCTGCCGTCCACCTCCGGCAGGACGACATGCATGGCGAGATCGGCGGGCGACAGGCCGCGGGCGGCCTCGGCCCAGTCGCGGCGGCGGGCGGTGGAGAGCGCCACCTGGAACACCGGGCAGCCGGGGGCGTCGAGCGGGCTCGTGCCATCCTCGCCCCGGGCGGAGAAGGCGGTGGCGTTGACCACGGCGCGGGGAGCGGCGGCGCGCAGGGCCTCGGCCACCGGGGCGGCGCCTTTCAGCGTTGCGGCGAAGAGGCCATGCGCCGGGATGCCGCGCGCCCGGAAGGCCTCGATCAGCGCGTCCACCGGGCCGGTGTCGGCGGCGGTGAGATAGCTGCGGTAGAAGGTCACCACCACGCCGGCCTGCGCCGGCGCTGGCGCCGGCACCACGCCGCGCGCGGGGTCGTACCAGCCCCAGTCGGGCACCGTCTTCTCGCCGGCCACCGGCCCGGCATAGAGCCCCGCCGCCAGCGCCAGTTGCTGCAGCGCCGCCTGGGCCGCCACCGCACCCCCGGCATCGCAGAGCGCCTGCAGCCGCCGCAGGGTCGAGACCGGGAGGGTGGAGAGCGCGTCGAGCCGGCCGTCCTCGCGCCCGTCGGCCGGCAGGACGGCGAGTGCGATGCGGTGGCGGCGGGCGAGGTCCTGGACGGTGGCCAGCCCGTAGGCCCAGTAGCTTTCGCCGCCGATCAGGCGGATCAGGATGCCTTTCGCCCGGGCCAGCACCGCCTCGGCATAGGTATCGACCGAGAGCGGATGTTTCAGCGCGACGAGGTTCTGCAGGCGCAGGGAGGGTCCTTGACCCGCCATCCGGTGCCAGCCGGCGGCGAAGGCGCCGAGGTCGCTGTCGGAAAAGGACAGGACCACGAGATCCGCAGGCGTCTGCCCGGGATCGAAGGGGGTCTCGGTCTCCTCCAGGCCATGGCTTTCGCGGAAGACGACGTGCATCAGCGTCCGGCGGGCAAATGGCCCGCCGTCCCCGCCAAGGCGGGTTGAAAACCCACCCTACGATGCCCGATCCGTCTCACCCCAGCAGAACCTCGCGGATTGCGGCTTCGTCGATATCGCCCCGCTCGCCGATGACGACGAGACGCGACAGGCGCGGCTCGGTGCCCCAGGGGCGGTCGTACTGGCTGCGCACCCGCTCGCCCACTGCCTGGAGGAGCATGCGCATCGGCTTGCCGGCGACGGCGAGATAGCCCTTCACCCGCAAGACCTTCTGCTCGCGCGCCAGGCGGACCACCCGGGCGGCGAGGTCGGCGGGATCGGCGATTTCCGGCAACGCGATGACCAGCGAGTTGAAGTCGTCGTGCTCGTGATCGTCCATCCCGTCGTGGTGCGACTTGCGCGCCGCGATGTCGTCCTCGGCCGCCGCGCCGAGGCCGAGGACCACGCGGGGATCGGCGGCGCCCTCGGTGACGGCGACCATCGGCACCGGGCGCGACAGTTCCGCCGCGATCGCGGCGCGGGCGGCGGTCAGGCCCTCCGCTCCGGCGAGATCGGCCTTGGTCAGCAGGATCAGGTCGGCACAGGCGATCTGGTCCTCGAACACTTCCGAAAGCGGCGTCTCGTGGTCCAGGCTCTCGTCAGCCAGCCGCTGCGCCTCCACCGCCGCCGGATCGGGGGCGAAGCGGCCCGCCGCCACCGCCTCGGCATCAGCCAGCGCGATGACGCCATCGACGGTGATCCGCGAGCGGATCGCCGGCCAGTCGAAGGCCTTCAGCAGCGGCTTGGGCAGGGCGAGGCCGGAGGTCTCGATGACGATATGGTCCGGGCGCTGCGGCAGCGCCATCAGCGCCTCGATCGTCGGGATGAACTCGTCGGCCACGGTGCAGCACAGGCAGCCGTTGGCCAGTTCGACGATGTTCTCCTCCGGGCAGTTCTCGTCGGCGCAGGATTTCAGGATCGCCCCGTCCACGCCCAGGGTGCCGAATTCGTTGACCAGCACCGCCAGGCGCTTGCCGCCGGGATTGGCCATCAGATGGCGGATGAGCGTGGTCTTGCCCGAGCCGAGAAAGCCCGTGATGACGGTGACGGGGATTTTCTCAAGGGACATGGGCGGGCTCCAGAGGGGGGATGCGGGCGCGGGTCTTCTTGCGGAAGGCGAGCGGACGCTCGCGCCAGGGAACGATGCCATCGGCCGAGGCGGCATAGGCGGCCGCACCGGCCCGGACCTCGCCGGCCTCGTCCTCCGGCGACAGGCGGTCATAGACATAGGACCATTTGCCGGGGGCAGAGAGGGCGACCGAACAGCCCTCGCCGCAGATGGCGAGGCAGACGACCTGGCGGACCTCGACGCCCTCGGGAGGGTCGGCGGCCAGCGCCTTGTAAAGGCGCTCGCCGGCCAGCGGACCCTCCGCCTCCGGCGGCCCGGCGCGGCAGGAGATGCAGACATGGAGCGTGGCTTCGGTGGCCATGCCTTCTCCCTTCGGGGGCGCAGGGGCAGGCCCAAGACGGAACGGCGCCGCTGCGGCGCCTTCCGGCCCGGTCGCGGCACACCCCGTCCGCCCGTCACAACCTTCGCCATCGGCAGGTCTCCCGGCTCGCGGAAGCGGGTTTCCCCCCGGCCGGGCCTTCCCGGGGGCTTGCCCCAGTGGCCGGCGGCCTCTTCCGTTCACGGTCGCGGGGGCGGCTGCGCTTCGGCTTCCCGACGGCAAGCGTCGCAAAGCCTGTCGCATTCCCTCTTCGCCCGGGGTATCCCCCGGGAACCGATGCCGGCGCAGAAGGCGCCGGGGACCGGCGAAAGTCAAGGCAGGGAACCGGCGGGATGGCGGACGCGAGCGACACGGAAGAGCCCTCGGGCGAAGGGGCCGGCGACCTGGCGCGCCATGCGGCCAAGATGGCCAAGAAGAAGGCCGCCCGCGACCGGATCATGGCGACGAAGTCGGGGGAGAAGGGGCTGGTCATCGTCCTGACCGGACCGGGCAAGGGCAAGTCCTCCTCCGGTTTCGGGATGATCCTGCGCGCCATCGCCCATGGCATGCCCTGCGCGGTGGTGCAGTTCATCAAGGGCGCCTGGGACACCGGCGAGCGGCGGCTGATCGAAGGGTCCTTCGGCCATCTCTGCCAGTTCCATGCCATGGGCGAGGGCTTCACCTGGGAAACCCAGGACAAGGCCCGCGACATCGCCATGGCAAGGGCGGGCTGGGAGAAGGCCAAGGAACTGATCCGCGACGAGCGCCTGCAGATGGTGCTGCTGGACGAGATCGTCATCGCGCTGCGCTATGGCTATCTCGACGAGGCGGAGGTTTTTGCCTTCCTCGCCGAGGAAAAGCCGCCGCTGACCCATGTGGTGCTGACCGGGCGCAATGCCTCGGAGGGGCTGATCGCGGCCGCCGATCTCGTCACCGAGATGACGCTGGTGAAGCATCCGTTCCGCTCCGGGATCAAGGCGCAGAAGGGCGTGGAGTTCTGAACGTGCCCGCTGCGGCTCATCAAGCCCTTGCGGGCTTTCCTCGCCCCGCCCCCCTCGAGGAAGGCCCGCAAGGGCCTGATGAGAGGTGCCCGTGCCGGCGCTGATGATCCAGGGCTGCGGCTCGAATGTCGGCAAGTCGCTTATCGTCGCCGGTCTGTGCCGCGCGGCGGTCCGGCGGGGCCTCAAGGTCGCGCCGTTCAAGCCGCAGAACATGTCCAACAACGCGGCCGTCACCGCCGATGGCGGCGAGATCGGCCGGGCCCAGGCCCTGCAGGCGCGGGCCTGCGGGCTGGAGCCCATGACCGACATGAACCCGGTGCTGCTCAAGCCCGAGAGCGAGACCGGATCGCAGGTGATCGTCCAGGGCCGGCGGCTGGCGACGGTGAAGGCGCGGGATTACGCGGCGCTGAAGCCGTCGCTGATGGCGCCGGTGCTGGAGAGCTTCGTCCGGCTGAAGGCCAGCCATGACCTAGTGATCGTCGAGGGCGCCGGCTCGCCGGCAGAGGTGAACCTGCGGGCCGGCGACATCGCCAACATGGGGTTCGCCCGGGCGGCCGGGGTTCCGGTGGTGCTGGTGGGCGACATCGACCGGGGCGGGGTGATCGCCCAGATCGTCGGCACCCGGGCGGTGCTCGACCCGCTGGATGCCGCGCAGGTCGAAGGGTTTCTCGTCAACAAGTTCCGCGGCGATCCGCGCCTGTTCGACGAGGGCTATCGGCTGATCGAGGCGCGGACCGGCTGGCGCGGCTATGGCGTGGCGCCGTGGTTTCCCGAGGCCCACCGCCTGCCGGCCGAGGACGCGCTCGACCTGCGCTCCGCCGGCACGGGGGGGCTCCATGTCGTGGCGCTCGCCTTTCCCCGCATCGCCAATTTCGACGACCTCGATCCGCTGGCGCAGGAGCCCGGGGTGCGGCTGACCCTGCTCCGCCCCGGCCAGCCGCTGCCGGGGGATGCGGCGGTGGTGATCCTGCCGGGGTCGAAATCCACCCGGGCCGATCTCGCCGCCCTGCGGGCCTCGGGCTGGGACATCGATCTGGCCGCGCATCTGCGGCGGGGCGGGCGGGTGCTGGGGCTCTGCGGCGGTTATCAGATGCTGGGACGGACCATTGCCGACCCTGAGGGAATTGAAGGGCCGGCCGGAAGCGTGGCCGGGCTGGGGCTTCTCGAGATCGTGACCGAGATGGTGCCCGAGAAGCGGCTGACCCGGGTGGCGGGGGTGCATGTCGCCAGCGGGGAGGCGCTGGCCGGCTACGAGATCCATATCGGCCGCAGTGAAGGTCCGGACCTGGCACGGCCCTTTGCCCGGGTCGCGGGAGCCGATGAGGGGGCCGGGTCAGAGGACGGGCTGGTGGCAGGAACCTACCTGCACGGAATCTTCGCCAGCGACGGTTTCCGTCGCGCCTGGCTGGCGGGCTTCGGCGTGGGCTCGGACCTCTGCTACGAAACCCAGGTGGAGGCAGCGCTGGACGCGCTGGCGGCGCATCTGGAGACGCATCTCGACCTTGCCGGGCTTCTGGCGGTGGCACGGTAAGGACGGCGCGCTCCCGCCCTCAGTCGCGGCCCGAAGGGGCCGCTCCCTCGGTTTGGGGGGAGGAGCGGCGGGCTCGACCCCGCCCAGGGGCGGGGGCGCTCGCCCGC
>CAZRQN010000063.1:0-15744 GCA_964602115.1 uncultured Rhodobacterales bacterium | reverse complement strand
AAACTACCTCGCCAATGCAGGATATGCTTCAGCATGAGGCGATCACGCTCTAACCCTGTCGACAGGGCCGGTGGCGGGCGTCGGTTCCGCGTCGGTTTCCTGTCGGTTCTGCGTCGGGTCTCCGTCCCGACAGGGCGAGCGGCGATCCGGGGGTAAACGCAACGCGCGCCGGGGCGCCAGCGCCAGAACGGCGACCGGCGGCCTCAGCCGTTGCCGCTGCCGGAGAACAGGCCGGCGGCCTCGGCGGCGGTGCGCAGCGCGCGGGCCTTGTTCACCGTTTCCTGGTACTCGGCCTCGGGATCGCTGTCATGGACCACCCCGCCCCCGGCCTGGGTGTAGAGCATCCCGTCCTTCAGCACGGCCGTGCGCAGCGCGATGCAGAAGTCCATCTCGCCGTTGGCGGCGAAATAGCCGATGCCGCCGCCATAGACGCCGCGTTTCTCCGGTTCCAGCTCGTCGATGATCTGCATCGCCCTGACCTTGGGCGCGCCGGAGACGGTGCCGGCGGGCAGGCCGGCGAGCAGCGCGGAGAGTGCGTCCTCGCCCTCGCGGATCTGGCCCACCACGTTGGAGACGATGTGCATGACATGGCTGTAGCGCTCGATCACGAACTGCTCGGTCGGCCGCACCGTGCCGATCTGCGCCACCCGCCCGACATCGTTGCGGCCGAGATCTAGCAGCATCAGATGCTCGGCCCGCTCCTTGGCATCGGCGAGCAGATCGGCCTCGTGCGCCTTGTCCTCGTCCGGCGTGGCGCCCCGGGGGCGGGTGCCGGCGATCGGGCGGATGGTGACCTCGCCATCCCTCAGGCGGACGAGAATCTCCGGGCTGGCCCCCACCACCTGATAGGCGCCGAAGTTGAAGAAGAACATGAAGGGCGAGGGATTGGTCCGCCGCAGCGCCCGGTAGAGGGCGAAGGGCGGCAGGGCGAAGCCCTGCTTCCAGCGCTGGCTGGGCACGACCTGGAAAATGTCGCCGGCGGCGATATAGTCCTTGGCCTTGAGCACGGCCGCCTTGTAGGCGGCGGGCGTGAAGTTCGAGACCGCCGGGCCGACCGGCGCGCCGGCGCCATAGTCGCGCTCGGCGCGGGGCGCGCGGTCGAGATCGCGCAGCGCGTCCATCACCCGCTCGGCCGCCTGGGCATAGGCGGCCCGTGCCGAGAGGCCGGAAGCCGCCCAGGCCGGCGCCACCACCGTGACCTCGCCCTTGACCCCGTCGAGCACCGCCACGACCGAGGGGCGCATCAGCACCGCATCCGGCAGGTCGAGGGGATCGGGGCGGTTGTCGGGCAGATGCTCGACCAGACGCACCATGTCGTAGCCGAGATAGCCGAACAGGCCGGAGGCGATGGCCGGCAGGCCCTCCGGCATCTCGATCCGGCTTTCGGCGATCAGCGCCCGCAGGCTGTCGAAGGGATGGCCCGCCGCCGGGCGGAAGGCCGAGGCGTCGAAACGGGCCTCGCGGTTGATCTCCACCGATGTGCCCCGGCAGCGCCAGATCAGGTCGGGCTTCATGCCGACGACCGAGTAGCGGCCGCGCACCTCCCCGCCGGTGACGCTTTCGAGCATGAACGTATCGGCCCGCGCCTCGCCCAGCTTCAGCATCAGGCTGACCGGCGTGTCGAGATCGGCGGGCAGGCGGGCCCAGACGAGCTGGTTCCGGCCCTGCGCCCAGGCGGATTCGAAGGCCGCGAAGTCGGGGAAGAGCTGCGCCATCAGGGCATCTGGGCGTGGACGGCGGCGATGACCGCCTCGTCCATGAAGATGCCGGCCCTGGTGGTCAGGGCGGTGGAAAAGAGCTGGAAGGCATCCACCGCCATGGCCTGTTCGGCCTGGGCGGCGATGGCGGCACGGATGGCGACCGACGCTTCGGCAGCGGGATCGCCGGGGGTGATGCTGTCCAGCTTCAGCACGCCGGTGAAGCCCGGCGCCTCGATCACACGGACATCGCCCGCCGCCATGGTGAAGGCGGTTTCGATCAGCGTGGGCGGCGCGCCGGCGACGGTGCCGTTGCGGTCGATGTTGGGCGTGACCGAGAGGATGCCGAAGGTGCCGAGGCCGGCGCCGGCCTCGACCTCGGACTTGATCGCCACCGCACGTTCGCCCAGGGCCTTGGCCAGCGCGTCCTCATGCCAGGCGGTCTCGACGGCCGGGCGGGCCTGGTCGAAGGGGATCGGCGCCTCGGGCAGGATGGCGTCGAGACGCAGCGCCGCCACGCCGCCGTCATCGAGGACGAAGAATTCAGGGAAGTCCTCGGCCGTGGCTTTCTGTGCGGCAGCCTGGAAGGCGCTGTCGCCGGCCAGCGGGTCATCGACATCGGGGGTCAGCACCACCTGGCGCAGGGTGAGGCCGTCTTCCTTGGCGAGGTCCTCCAGCGTGGCGCCGCCGGCAAGCTTGTCGTCCAGCCCTTCAAGCCGGTCGGAGATGGCGCGGCGCGCGGCATCCGACTGCACCTCGCCGACGAGGCTGTCGCGGGCCTCCTCCAGCGTGGTCTCCTGTGCGGCGAGGATGCCGTTGACGCGGAAGAGCGCCGGGCCGAGATCGGAGGGCAGGGGGCCGGCGATGCCGGGTTCGGCCAGGGCGAAGACGCCTTCGCCGGCGGCGCCAAGCTCGTCCCGCGCCACATCGCCGAGGTCGATGTCGGCCGTGGTCAGGCTGCGCTCCGCCATCAGGGTCTCGAAGCTCTCGCCGGCGTCGAGCCGGGCCTTGGCAGCGGCGGCGGCCGCCTCGTCGGGATAGACCAGCCGTTCGACCAGCCGCCGCTCGGGGGTGACGAATTCCTCGATGCGGGATTGGTAGAGCGCCTTCAGCTCCTCCTCGTCCACCGGCATGTCCTTGGCGATGTCCGCAGGGCGCAGCGCCACATAGGTCACCTGGCGCGATTCCGGCTGCGTGAACCGGGGGACATTCGCCTCGTAGAAGGTCTTGAGCGCCGCTTCGTCGGGCTCGGCCAGCGGGGCTTCGAGATCGCCCTCGCCAAGCTGAAGGAGCGACAGGCCCCGGCGCTCCGAGACCCAGGCAAAGAGCGTGCCGGTCAGCGGCTCCGGCGCGACCAGGCCCGATCCGACGGCGCCCTGAAGCAGCGAGCGGGCGAGGTCCCCGCGCATCTTGGTCTCGAAATCGGCGACGGTCAGGCCGTTCTGGTCCAGGACGGCACGGTAGCTCGACGGGTCGAACTTGCCGTCCAGCCCCTGGAAGGCCGGCATGCGGGTGATCTCCGCCGCCACCCGGGCATCGCCGACCGAGAGGCCGATGCGCTCAACCTCGTCGTCGAGCGCGGCGGCGGTGACAAGCTGGCCCCGGACCTTGCCGTCCAGCCCCAGTGCCTGGGCCTGGGCGATGTTGACCGTCTGGCCGACCTGGGCCGAGAGGGCGCCCATCTCCTGGCGCAGGGCGCGGGCATAGTCGTTGACGGTGATGTCGCGGCCGCCGACCGTGCCGATGGCCTGGCGGCTGGAGCCGAAGCTGGTGATCGAGAAGCCGCCGAGTGACAGGACGAGAAGGCCCATGAATCCCAGGAGGATGGGATCGGACTTCTTCCGCTTCCTGCGTTTGGTGTCGTCGCTGTCCTGCGCCATGTCGGGGTCCTGCCGGAGGGTGGGGCGGGTCTATCGTCTCGCGCCGCGAGCGGCAAGGGTCAGCCGGTGACGGCGGCAAGCCGTTGGAACAGCGCGGAAATGCCAGGCAGGTCGAGATTGGCGAAGGCGATGCGCATCTGGCGTGCGCCCGCGGGATGCGCCGCCGGCTGGAACATGGTGCCGGGCAGCAGCAGGACCGAGGCTTCCTCGACCAGCCGGCGGGCGATCACCGGCGAGGGATCGGGGAAGGGATGTTCGGCATAGGCGAAATAGGCGCCGCAGCCGAGGAGCCGCCAGCCGGGCAGGGCGGAGAAGCCCTCGGTCATCGCCCGGCGGCGCGCGAGGATCTCGTGCCGCTCGCCGGCCACCCAGTCCCCGAGGTTGCGCATCCCCCAGAGCGCGCCGATCTGGCCAAGCTGGGAGGGGCAGATGGCGACGGTGTCGAGGAATTTCTCCACCTCGGCCAGGCGCGCCTCGGAGGCGAGGATGGCGCCGACGCGGTGGCCGGTCAGGCGGTAGGCCTTGGAGAAGCTGTAGAGCTGGATGAACGTGTCGGGCCAGTCCGGATCGGCGAAAAGGTCATGCGGCGCCCCCTCGCGGCTGTCGAAGTCGCGGTAGGTCTCATCGACGATCAACGCCAGCCCGCGCGACCGGGCGAGGTCGCGGAAGGCGCGCAGCGTCTCGGCCGGGTACTCGGCGCCGCCGGGATTGTTCGGCGATACCAGGACGATGGCGCGCGTTCCTGAAGTGATGAGCGAAGCGGCCTCGGCCGGATCCGGGATCAGGCCCTGGCCGGTGGGCAGCGGCACCGCCCGGACCCCGGACATGTCGAGCCACATCTTGTGGTTGAAGTACCACGGTGTCGGCAGGATGACCTCGTCGCCCGCGCCGGCGAGCGTCGCCATCACCGCACAGAAGGCCTGGTTGCAGCCCTGGGTGATCGCCACCTGCGCCGGCGAGACCGTCCCGCCATAGGCCGCCGACCAGTCGGCGGCGATCTGCGCGCGCAGGGCGGGCAGGCCAAGGACCGGGCCGTAGAGATGCGCGGCCGGGTCGTTCAGCGACGCCTCGGCGATGGCGCGGCGCAACGCCTCGGGCGGGGGATCGACCGGCGCCGCCTGGCTGACATTCAGCAAAGGGCGGTCGGCGGGGAAGCTGCGCCCGGCGATCCATCGCCGCGCCTCCATCACCGGCGGGGCCTCGGTTGCGGCCATCGCGGGGTTCAGGAGTAGGGGCATCGGAGCCTCCGCCAGGCAAATTTCTTTGAGGAAGAAATTTGCAAATTCCTTGTTTCAAGGAATTTGCCTTCCCCGGTCAGTCGTCCTTGCCACGCAGCGGCTGGACATATTGCAGCGCCATGTCCCAGGGGAAAAAGATCCAGGTGTCCTGGCTGACCTCGGTGATGAACGTGTCCACCTGCGCCCGCCCGGCGGGCTTGGCATAGACGGTGGCGAAATGCGCCTTGGGATAGAGCCGGCGCACCAGTTCCAGCGTCTTGCCGCTATCGACGAGGTCATCGACGACGAGGATTCCCGACCCGTCGCCCATCAGCTCCGCCTGCGGCGCCTTGGTCACCGTGGGTTCCATCTGCGACTGGTGGTTGTAGGACTTCACCGAGACCGTATCGACGACCCGGATGTCCAGCTCGCGGGCGACGATCATCGCCGGCACCAGGCCACCCCGTGTGATGCCGACGATGGCGCGCCAGGCGCCTTCCTCCGGTCCGCGCCCCTGGAGCCGCCAGGCGAGTGCGCGGGCATCGCGGTGGATCTGGTCCCAGGAGACGTGGAAGCCTTTTTCGTGCGGGAGCCGGTCATTCATGGTGAGCGTTCCTCTGGTGTCGGGCCCCCGGGGCGCCGCCCCGGACCCCGGGGTATTTGGGCAAGGATGAACGGGCTCAGGTCAAAGCGGTCCTGAGGCCAAGCAGGGCCAGGAAACCCGCGAAGCTGCGGTCGATGCGCGATTTCAGGCGGAGGTAGCCGCTGCGGATGCGGGTGACGGAGAAGGCGCGGGCGACGGCGAGGTTGCACAGCAGTTCATTGAGGAAGACCGCCGCGAGCAGTGCCGCGATCCAGGGGGCCGAGGTGCCGGGCGGCACGGTGCCAACGAAGACCGCACCGAAGAAGACGGCGGGCTTCGGGTTCGAGAGCTGGGTGAAGAGGCCGAGCCACAGCGCGGAGGCGGTGCTGCGCGGGGTGGTGTCGTCGCTGGCCAGGGCGAGCGGGTCGGCGGCATGGCGCCACATGCCGGCGGCGAGCCAGAGCAGGAACAGCGCACCCGCGAGCTTGAAGGCCCAGAGCGCGGCGGGGGCGATCTGGAACAGGAGCGCCAGGCCGAAGAGGGCGGCCAGCGCCCAGACCACGGCGCCCGCGCCGATGCCGACCGCCAGCAGGGCGGCAGTGCGGAAGCCTTCCGACACGCCGGTCTTGGCTGTCATCAGCACGGCGGGGCCGGGAGAGGCCGCCGCCGCGAGATGCAGGAAATAGGCGGTGAGAAAGGCCGCAAGGGTCATTGCGCGGCGTCCTTGCGGCCGGTGACGACGTCGATGTCGGGCGCGTCCACCGCCTTCATGCCGACCACATGGTAGCCGGCATCGACATGCAGCGTCTCCCCGGTGGTGCCGGAGCCGAGGTCGGAGAGGAGATAGAGCGCCGCCTTGCCGACCTCTTCCTGCGTCACGTTGCGGCGCAGGGGCGAGTTCAGCTCGTTCCACTTCATGATGTAGCGGAAATCGCCGATGCCCGAGGCGGCCAGCGTCTTGATCGGGCCGGCGGAGATGGCGTTGACGCGGATTCCGTCCTTGCCGAGATCCTCGGCGATATACTTCACCGAAGCCTCCAGCGCCGCCTTGGCCACGCCCATGACGTTGTAATGGGGCATGACCTGCTCGGCGCCGTAATAGGTCAGCGTCAGCAGGGACCCGCCCTGCGGCATCATCGCCGCTGCCCGGCGGGCGACGGCGGTGAACGAATAGACCGAAATGTCCATCGTCATGCGGAAGTTGGCGGCCGAAGTATCGACATAGCGGCCGCGCAACTCGTTCTTGTCGGAAAAGCCGATGGCATGGACGAGGAAATCGAGCCGGCCCCACTGCGCCTTCAGCTTCTCGAACAGGGCATCGACCGAAGCCTCGTCGGAGACGTCGCATTCGGCGAGGAACGGGGTGCCGAGCGAGGCGGCCAGCGGCTCGACCCGTTTCTTCAGAGCCTCGCCCTGATAGGAAAAGGCCAGCTCCGCCCCGTGGTCGGCGGCCTGCCTGGCGATGCCCCAGGCAATCGACTTGTCGTTGGCGAGCCCCATGATGAGGCCGCGCTTGCCTTCGAGAAGTCCCGCCATCGCATCCCCCATCCCGGCTTTTTCGCCGGGTGTAGGGCATGGGCTGGCCTGCTTCAAGGGCGGCGCTTGCCCTCCGGTCGGGGCGGGGATAGCTCGGGGGCCGGACAGAGGGAGCGCGAGCATGGCCGACCGCAGCGGAATATTCGCCGGGGAGGATCCTTTCGCCATCGCGAAGTCCTGGCTGGCCGAGGCCGAGGCGAGCGAGCCGAACGATCCCAACGCCATCGCCCTGGCCACGGTGGACGCCCAGGGCCTGCCCAATGTGCGCATGGTGCTGTTGAAGGATATCGAGGCTGACGGGCGGGGCGGCGGGGCCTTTGTCTTCTACACCAACTATGGATCGGCGAAGGCCCGGGAGATCGAGGGCGCCGGCAAGGCGGCCTTCGTGATGCATTGGAAAAGCCTGCGCCGGCAGGTCCGGGTGCGGGGCAGCGTGGCGCGGGCAGAGGGGCATGAGGCGGACGCCTATTTCGCCAGCCGCAGCCTGAAGAGCCGGCTGGGCGCCTGGGCGAGCCGCCAGTCCGAGCCCCTGGCCAGCCGGGGGGCGCTGATGGCGGAAGTGGCAAAAGTGACTGCACGCCACGGGGTGAACCCGGCGCGGCCGCCGTTCTGGGGCGGTTTCCGCCTCGATCCGGTGGAGATCGAATTCTGGGCCGATGGCGCCTTCCGGTTGCACGACCGTTTCCGCTGGGTGCGAAATGGCGGGATTTGGAACGTGACACGGCTCAACCCATGAAATTCGGTCCCGATCGCGGAAATTCGCGCCCTGCCTCTTGCGCGAAGGGAAAGGTTGCGCGCAGATGGTGATCAGGGGGACTTCTGGGGGCGCCTCAGAGATGGCAGACGACGGCGGTACCCTGTCGGTAGTACGGGGCCGGGTGAAATGGTTCGATCCGGTCAAGGGCTTCGGCTTTGTCGTAGCCGATGGCATTGATACGGATGCGCTCCTGCACGCGAACGTGCTGCGCAATTTCGGCCAGGGTTCTGTGGCCGATGGCTCCCTTGTCACGGTGCGCGTCCAGCAGACGGGGCGCGGGGTGCAGGCGGTCGAGGTCCTGTCGATCGAGCCTCCTCCGCCCGGGGTGACGGAGCGGCCGGCGGTGCCGCCGGGCGACGATATCCTGGCACTGCCGCTCGAGCCGGCGCGGGTGAAATGGTTCGACAAGAGCAAGGGCTTCGGCTTTGCCAATATCTTCGGCAAGGCCGAGGATGTGTTCATCCATGTCGAGGTGCTGCGCCAGTCGGGGCTGGCCGATCTCGCTGCCGGCGAGGCGGTGGTGCTGCGCACGGTCGATGGAAAGCGCGGCCGGATGGCGGCGCAGGTGCTGGCATGGGAAAGCGCCTCGCGGCAGGGCTGAGCCTGTCGCTGATCGCGGCGGGAGCCGCTTCCGCCGGCTGCCGTCCTGATCAGGTCGAGATCCGTCCGGCGGAGGGGGCCGGCGGGGCACGTTTCACGGTGGAAATCGCCGACGATCCGCAGGAAATGGCGCGCGGCCTGATGTTCCGCGACCAGCTGGCGCGCTCCGCCGGGATGCTCTTCGCCTATCCCGCGCCGCGCCGCGTCACCTTCTGGATGGAGAATACCCGCATCCCGCTCGACATGATCTTCGCCGATGCCAGCGGGACCGTGACCCGCGTGCATCCCGGGGCGGTGCCGATGGACCGCACCCCGATCGACGGCGGCGAGGGGGTGCAGTTCGTGCTGGAGATCAACGGCGGGCTGGCCGGGCCGCTGGGCATCGTGCCGGGTGCGGTGCTGCGGCATCCCGGCATCGATCAGGCCAAGGCCGCCTGGCCCTGTGCCGATTGATTTGCGCCTTCCGGCGCTGCGGGATAGAGGGGCGGCGTCGGGGTGTGGCGCAGCCTGGTAGCGCGGCGGTTTTGGGTACCGCAGGTCGCAGGTTCGAATCCTGTCGCCCCGACCATGGATACAGACCACGGATTCAGGCCACGGATTCAGACTGCGGATTCAGGCCACGGATGCCGCGCTTGGGCACCTGCCCGGCCCCGGGATTGCGCGGGTTCGCGCCACCGTGACCCTGCCGAGAGGCCGCAAGGGTTGAGCCCCGTCCGGCCAGAGCCTAGACTTCCGGCATGACCGAAGAGCCGCAAGAGACGGGCGGAGCGGCGGCTTCCCTGCCGTCAACCGCCGCCGAGCCTGCGCGCCCCCGGCGCTGGGGCCTGCGTCTGGCTGCGGTGGTGGCCTCGCTGGCGGCGGTGGCCGTGGTGCTGGTGACCAATGTCTGGCTGACCGACCGCTTTGCGGAAACCACCCGCAACCGGGCGGAGGTGCGTCTGGCGCTCTACGCCGGCAACCTGGTCTCGGAACTGCAGCGCACCGCCGTCGTGCCGCTGCTGCTGGCGCGGGACCCGGAGCTTATCCAGGCCCTGGAAACCGGCATCTACACCACCACCTCGCAACGGCTGATCTCGTTCCAGGGCGATGTCGGCGCGGCTTCGGTGCTGCTTCTGGACCGCGACGGGCGCACCGTCGCGGCCACCAACCGCAACATGATCGGCACCCAGCATCGCCAGGCCCCCTATTTCATCGAGGCGCAGCGCAGCCGCGAGACGGTCTTCACCTCCGGCGAGCGCGACGGCACGACGATGGACTTCACCTATTCCCGGGCACTCTGGTCGGGCAACAAGATGCAGGGTGCCATCGTCGTCGAGGTGGACCTGCTGAAATACGAACGCTCCTGGGCGGGGCTGACCGATGCGGTGCTGGTGACCGACAGCGAGGGCCGGGTCATCCTGTCCACCGAGCCGCGCTGGCGTGGCCTGGTGGTCGAGGAGGCGCTGGCGGTCGAGCCGGCGCCCTCGGCGCTGAGCCGTGCCTTCCAGGCCACGACCGACTGGGCCGGCCGTCCGCCGGATGCCTATCTCGGCGGGCAGGCGGTGCTGCGGGCCGAGGCGCGGGTCGCCTTCCGCGGCTGGCGCATCGTTACCTTCACCGCGCTCGACCAGGTGCGCGAGCGGGTGAACACGGTGCTGGCGCTGGAGATCATGGGATTCGCCATCCTGCTGGCCGGGGCCTTCTATGTCCTGTCGCGCCGCGCCTGGTCGATGACCAACCGCTTCCGCCGCGAGTCGGCGGAGCTGCGGCTGCTGAACTCCCGCCTGCAGCGCGCGATCGCCGAGCGCGAGAAGGTGCGCAAGGACCTGGCCGTGGCCGAGGCGACGCTGGCGCAGTCCTCCAAGCTGGCGGCGCTGGGCGAGATGTCGGCGGCGGTCAGCCACGAGCTGAACCAGCCGCTGGCGGCGATGAAGACCTATCTCGCCGGGGCCCGCCTTCTGCTGCAGCGCCGCCGGCCGGAAGAGGCGCTGGCCTCGTTCCAGCGCATCGACGACCTGATCGGGCGCATGGGGGCGATCACCCGGCAGCTCAAGTCCTATGCCCGCAAGGGCGGCGAGGCCTTCGAGGATGTCGATGTCCGCGCCGCGCTGTCCTCGGCGCTGGCGATGATGGAGCCGCAGCTCAAGGCGCGCGTGGTGCGCATCACCCGTTCTGTCCCGCGCCAGCCGGTGACGGTCCATGCCGACCGGCTGCGGCTGGAGCAGGTGCTGATCAACCTTCTGCGCAACGCGCTCGACGCCACCAAGGGCGTGGCCGAGCCGCGCATCGACCTGACCATCACCCAGGCCGAGGCGGTGCGGCTGACGGTGCGCGACAACGGGCACGGGATCAAGGACATCGGCAACCTGTTCGAGCCCTTCTACACCACCAAGGAACCGGGCGAGGGGGTGGGGCTCGGCCTGGCCATTTCGGCCGGGATCGTCGCCGATCTCGGCGGCAGGCTGACGGCGCAGAATGCCGAGGGCGGCGGGGCCGCCTTCACGGTGGAACTGCCGCTGCCGGCCCAGGACATGCAAGCAGCGGAGTGAACCATGGTTCGAGCGATGAAAGTGGCGATTGTCGATGACGAGGCCGACATGCGCCAGTCGATCAGCCAGTGGCTGGCGCTGTCGGGTTTCGACACCGAGACCTATGCCAGTGCCGAGGAGGCGCTGAAGGGGATCGGTTCCGAATTCCCCGGGGTCGTCGTCTCGGACATCAAGATGCCGGGGATGGACGGGATGTCCTTTCTCAAGCGCCTGATGAGCCTCGACAGCGGCCTGCCGGTCATCATGATCACCGGCCATGGCGATGTGCCGATGGCGGTGGAGGCCATGCGGGTCGGGGCCTATGACTTCCTGGAAAAGCCCTTCAACCCCGACCGGCAGACCGAACTGGCCCAGAAGGCCACCCAGGCCCGGCGGCTGGTGCTCGACAACCGGGCGCTGCGGCGCGAACTGGCCGACGGGGGCCAGGTGATGAAGAAGCTGATCGGCGGCTCGCCGGCGCTGGAGCGGCTGCGCGAGGACATTCTCGATCTTGGCCAGGCCGACGGCCATGTGCTGATCGACGGCGAGACCGGCACCGGCAAGACGCTGGTGGCCCATGCACTGCATGCGGTGGGGCCGCGCGCCTCGCGGAAATTCGTCTCGATCTCCTGTGCGGCCTGGGGCGAGGAGCAGCTTTCGGCCAAGCTCTTTGGTCCGGTGGAGGAGGGCGGGCTGCCGCTGGTCGAGGAGGCGCGCGGCGGCACGCTGCTTCTGGAGGACATCGAGGCGATGCCGGCGGCGCTTCAGGCGCGGCTGCTGACGCTGATCAACGAGCAGGCGACGCCGCCGGAGACGCGGATCATCGCCATCTGCAACTCGCATGCGCCCGACAAGACGCTGGAGGCGCAGCTGCGTCCCGACCTGTTCTACCGGCTGGGGGCGATGACCATCCTCTGCCCGCCGCTCAGGTCGCGGGGCGAGGATATCCTGACGCTGTTCACCCGCATGTCCGAGCAGTTCGCCGAGGAATACGGCTGCGAGGCGCCGCAGGTGACGGCGCAGGAGGCGGCGCAGCTCCTTCAGGCGCCCTGGCCGGGGAACGTGCGGCAGCTCGTCAACATCGCGGAAAGGGCGGTGCTGCAGAACCGGCGGGGGTCGGGGTCGATTGCGTCCCTGCTGATGGCCGACAACGAGGCCTCGGGCCCGGCGATGACCACCGAGGGCAAGCCCTTGAAGGAATATGTCGAAGCCTTCGAGCGGATGCTGATCGACAACACGATGCGCCGCCACAAGGGCTCGATCGTCGCGGTGATGGACGAGCTGTGCCTGCCGCGCCGGACGCTGAACGAGAAGATGGCCAAATACGGGCTGACCCGGGGGGACTACGTCTGAACCGGCGTCTGCGCCGGGGCAAATTTCTTCAAGAAAGAAATTTGCAAATTCCTTGTTTCAAGGAATTTGCCGCGTGGCGCGCGGCCGGGCGGAGAGGTGGATGCCATCCCGCGCCCGCACCGTCAGATGCGCGACCGGGACCGGCACCCTGGCGGGATCGGCGGCAAAGGCATGCCGGCGCAGCAGCGCCGCCAGCATCACCACCCCCTCGGCCATGGCAAAGCCCGCGCCCGGGCAGACGCGCGGCCCGGCGCTGAAGGGCAGGAAGCCGTCGCGGGCCGAGGCGCGCCCGGCCTCGGTCTGCCAGCGGTCGGGATCGAAGGCATCGGGGTTGTCCCACAGCCGCTCGTGCCGGTGCAGGTGCCAGGGCGAGAGCACGATCTGGCTGCCCTCGGGCACCGGGCGGTCGCGGAAGACCTCCGCCCGCGCCGCCTGGCGCACCATCATCGGCACCGGCGGATAGAGGCGCAGCGCCTCGCGGAACACATCGCGGGTGAAGCGCAGCCTGGCGAGATCGGCGAAGTCCGGCACCTCCGGCAGGGCCAGCGCCTCGGCCGCCGCGCGGTCCTGTGCCAGGGGATGGGTCGCCAGCAGGTAGAGCGCCCAGCCCAGGGCCGAGGCCGAGGTCTCGTGCCCGGCCAGGAAGAAGATTGCCACCTGATCCACCATCTCGGCGGTGGAGAAGGGCACGCCCGTCTCCGGGTCCGGCGTGGTCATGATCCGGGTGGCGAGGTCGTCGGGCGCGGTCCCTGCCGCGATCTCCGCTGCCCGCGCTTCGGTCAGCCGGGTGATCAGGGCGCGGATCTGCCGCGCCGTCGCGCGGGTGCGGCGGCGGTGCAGGCGGGGGAACCAGCGCGGCAGGCGCAGGAAGGCGGCGAGGTTCAGGATCGGCTGGCTGCGCTGGTGGGCGCGGAAAGCCGCGAAAACCTCGGCGGCCAGCACATCCTCGATCGGGATCGAGAAGAGGCTGCGAAAGATCACATCCGCCGCCGCCCGGCTGGCCATTTCCTCGACTTCGAAAGGGCCTTCTTCCAGGCGTGCCGCCGCCGCGCCGGCGGCCTCGCGCAGCGCCGGGAAGCTTTCGCGCAGCCGACCGCCGGCAAAAGCCGGGTCGATGATCCGGCGTTGATGCCTCCATTCCGCGCCGTTGGTGACAAAGACCGAGCGCCCCAGCAGCGGCCGCAGTCCTTCGCCGACGCGGTCCGATTTGGGGAAGTCCGCCGGCCGCTCGGAGAGGACCAGCTGCAGGAGCGCAGGGTCGTTGCAGAGGAAGGAGCGGAAGAAGGGCGTGCGGTACTCCGCCATCCAGGCACGGTAGAGCCGGGCCGGCTGGGCGGAGAGGATATCGGCGCGGAAGAGCCGCAGGTGGCGCCAGAAGGACACGCGCTCGGGCCGGGCGGGCGGTTTGGGGGGCAAAGCGGTCATGCGGACGGCGGCAATTGCGGGGTGCGGATCGCCTGGGGCGAGGCGGGCCGGCCGGCGAAATGGGCGGCCAGCGTCTGCGGACCGGCGGTGAGGCGGAAATAGTCGTAGTCCCAGCGCTCTCCCGGCAAGGCGTCGAAGGCGCAGAGATACTGGAAATGCAGGCGGAAGAAGCGCCAGCGCAGGCGGCGCCAGGTATGCGGCCGCAGGGTCTGGCGGAAGGCGGCAGAGAGGATCAGCGGCCCGCGCTGCTCGGGCGTCGCCAGTCCGCTGACGGCGACCGGATCGCAGAGCGCGAAGGCACAGCCGTCGCCCGGCGCCGAGACATCCACCCAGGTGAGGCTGCGGTGCCGCGACAGGGCCTGCAGGTCGGCGCGCAGCCGGGTGGCACGGGGCAGGAGGCTCGCCATCGGAATCGCCTGGCCAAGGGTCAGAAAGGCGAGGGGCGGGTGGCGGGCCGGCGGATCGGCCGCCAGTGCCTCTGCCAGTGCCGAGACCGCCACCTGGGCGCCGGAGGAATGGGCGACCAGCAGCACCTCGTCCCAGGGCTCGGCCAGCGCCTGGCGCAGCCGGACGGCGAAGGCGGAGATCCTTCGCGCCAGTTCGGGAGGATAGGCGCCGGCGTCCCGGGCGCAGAAGGCATAGTCGTGCAGCAGGTAATGGGCATAGAGATGCCGGTCGAGCCGGGCGAAGGCGGCAAGGATCGCCAGGGCGATGCCCCCGCCCGCCAGCCAGCCGGTGCCCGTTCCGGCCGGACCGGCGACCAGCCGCCCGGCTGCAAGACCTGCCAGAAGCGCGACGACCGCCTGGAGGAGAAGCATCGCCACCGGATAGGCAGCGGCCAGCAGCGGGCCCTTGCGCAGCCGCGCCAGCCGGCGCAGCGTGCCGGTGCCCAGATAGGTCCAGGCGGTGCGCGGCAGCAGCGTCCAGGCGCCGAACAGCCTGCGGCCCATCGCCGCCTGCACCAGGTCGGACCAGACGAGGACCTCGATATCCGCCTGGCCCCGCAGGCCGGCGAAATCGCTGCTTGCCCGCCAGCGGGTCCCGCCGTCGCCGGGGACGGCCTCCAGGCTCAGCGCATAGCCCGACAGCGCCGCCTGCGCCGCGCCCTCGCGGCGGTAGAGCTCGCGGTAGCGGCGGGGCGGGAAAGGGTCGAATCCGGGGACGGTGAAGACCTTGCGGCGAAAGACCGGGGCCTTGCTCTCGGTCTTCTGCATGCCCCACTCCGCCACTTCGCGCCGCGAGTATGGCGGGTCAGCCGAGGGTCGCCAAGGCCGGGAAGGTTTCCAGCAGCCACCAGGAGAAGGCGGAGAAGGCGCCGGTGACCAGCGCCAGCCCGACAAGAACGAGCAGCGTGCCCATCGCGCGCTCGATCCAGCGCATGTGCCGCTTCAGCCGCGCCATCAACCCGCTGGCGCGGTCGAGAAACAGCGCCGCGAGAAGGAAGGGCAGGCCGAGGCCCAGCGCATAGACGCCGAGGAGCGCGGTACCCCGGGCCACATCGCCTTCCGAGGCGGCCATCGACAGGATGGCGCCCAGCTGGGGGCCGATGCAGGGGGTCCAGCCGAAGGCAAAGGCCAGGCCGAGCAGATAGGCGCCGAAGGCCGAGCCGCCGCGCTCGCCGGCATCGAGCCGCGCCTCGCGATCCAGGAGCGGGATGCGGAAGAGGCCAAGGAAATGCAGTCCGAACAGGATCACCACCGCGCCCGACAGGCGCTGGAGCGCGAGCTGATGGCTGAGAAACAGCGTGCCGAGGGCCGAGGCGGCGAAGCCGAGCAGGAGGAAGACAGTCGAGAGGCCGAGGACGAAGGACAGGGCCGGCAACAGGAGCCGGCGCCGCGCCCCCGCCGCCCCGGCGCGCGCCTCGGTCAGGGTCAGCCCGCCCAGATAGGCGAGATAGGGCGGCACGATCGGCAGGACGCAGGGGGAGAGAAAGGACAGGACCCCTGCCGCAAGGGCCACCGCCATGGCGGGCAGAAGGGCGGCGTCGATGATGTCGATCCCGAACATGCGGCCTTGGTAGCCCGCCGCGCCGCCGCCGTCACGGGGGCTGCGGGGTCACGATGGCGTGGGTCGGTTCCCGATTCCGCGCCTCAGTCCGTTTCCCGGGATCCCGTGGGAATCCGGATCACCTCTCCCGAACCCGCGCCCTCCCGCCCTCTGTCGCGGCCCGAAGTGGGCCGCTCCGCCGG
>CAZRQN010000062.1:0-15939 GCA_964602115.1 uncultured Rhodobacterales bacterium | reverse complement strand
CATCATCCTTGGACAAATACCCCGGGGCCCGGGGCCGCGCCCCGGGTCTCTCCACCAGAGCAGACCGAACCGACATGAGCGCCACACGAGGCGCGCCCGCCAGGGCGCAAGACAGTCGGAGGTGCTGTCCTCACCGCAGGAGCGCTGCGGGGATGCAAAGGGGGGCCGCTGGCCCCCCTTTGCCTGGTCCCGCGCGGCGAAGCCGCGCGGGAGGGGCGCCTTGCACAGCGGTTGACGCTCGGCGTGATCCGGGGGAGACCTGACCGCCGGAGGTCGCCATGTCGGACGCATTCGCCTTTCTTGCCGCCCGCCGGTCGCATCCGGCCAAGACCCTGGCCGCGCCTGCCCCGCAGGGGGCGGCGCTGGAGGCGATCCTGACGGCCGCGCTGCGGGTGCCGGACCATGGCAAGCTTGAACCCTGGCGGCTGATCCTGTGCGAGGGCGCGGCCCGCGACCGCCTCGCCGGCCTGATCCGCGAGAGGGGCGCGGTGCTGGGCAAGGAGGAGGCGGATATCGCCAAGGCCGCCGCCACCTGGGCGGGCTCTCCCCTGGCGGTGGTGGTGGTGGCAAGCCCGAAGCCTTCCCCCAAGATCCCGCTCCTCGAACAGACGCTGAGTGCCGGCGCCCTGTGCTTCGGGCTGGTCAATGCCGCCGAGGCGGCGGGCTGGGGGGCGAACTGGCTGACCGGCTGGCCGGTCTATGACCGGGGCTTTGTCGAATCGGGCCTTGGCCTCGCGCCCGAGGAATGGGTGGCGGGCGTCGTCCATATGGGCAGCGTGGCGATCGAGACGCCGGACCGGCCGCGTCCCGATCTGGCCCGGCTCCTCAGCCGGGTCTGAGCCTGTCACCCCGGCGGGGTGTAATGGTCGAACCAGTCGATGTCGTCGATGGTGATCCAGCCGGAGATGATGACACCGCTGACCAGCGCCCAGAGCAGCGTGGCCACGGCGGTGGTGATCAGCGCCTTGCGCCGCACGACTTCGCCCGCCGGGGCCGAGGCCGGCGTGCCGGGCACGACGCTGCCGGCATCGCCCTGCGTGGTCAGCCGCAGCGGCAGGACGACGAAGAACACCACGAACCAGGTGACCGAATAGAGCACCAGGGCGGCGGTGACGGTCATCTCCGCGCCTCCTCAAGCTCGATCAGGCAGCCGTTGAAATCCTTCGGATGCAGGAACAGCACCGGATTTCCATGGGCGCCGATCTTCGGCTCGCCCGAGCCCAGCACCCGCGCGCCGGAGGCCTTCAGCCGGTCGCGGGCGGCGCGGATGTCGGCGACCTCGTAGCAGATGTGGTGGATGCCGCCGGCGGGGTTCTTCTCCAGAAAGCCGGCGATCGGCGAGCCTTCGCCCAGGGGGTGAAGCAGCTCGATCTTGGTATTGGGCAGCGTGATGAACACCACCGTCACCCCGTGGTCCGGCTCGTCCTGCGGCGGGCCGACCGCGGCGCCGAGGACGCCCCGATACTGCGCCGCCGCAGCCGCCAGGTCGGGCACCGCGATGGCCAAATGGTTCAGACGTCCGATCATCCTCGTCCTCCGCCGCGCATTCCGCGCATGCCATGGCTGCGGTGGCGAGGGCAAGCGGCGGCGGCCTTAACCGGGCGTCAATCCTTTGCGCCCTCACTGGGAGCCGACCTGCTGCCTGCCGCCGAGAGTGTCCGATGCCCGCCGCCCCCACGCCCTGGTCCGACCTGCCCGCCCCGCCCTGTCCGGCCCTGCCGCCGCAACCTTCGGCCGAGGCGCCGCTGGCGGGGCTGACGTTCCTCCTGGTCGAGGACAGCCGTTTCGCCAGCGACGCCCTGCGCCTGGTCGTGCAACGGGCGGGCGGGCGGCTGCGCCGGGCGGAGACGCTGGCCCTGGCCCGCCGGCACCTGGGCACCTACCGGCCGGATGCGGTGATCGTCGATCTCGGCCTGCCGGACGGGCGGGGCGAGGATCTGATCGCCGAACTTGCCTGCCTCGGCGGACCGCCGGCGCTGGCCATCTCCGGCGACGATGACGGGCTCGCCCGCGCCCGGCGTGCCGGCGCTGCGGCCTTTCTGGCCAAGCCCCTGGGCGGGATGGCCGCGATCTGCCGCGCGCTGCTGGCGCTCCTGCCCGGGCGCGGGCATCTCGCGGCACTGCTCGCCGAAAGGGCCCCGGGCGCCGCCGATCCCCTTGCCCTGCGCGACGACCTGGCGGCGGCCGCGCGCTGGCTGGCACAGCCGGGGGGCGAGGAGGGGCGCCGCTACCTCGCCGGCTTCGTGTCGGGCCTTGCCCGGTCGAGCCATGATCCGGCGCTTGAAGCGGCGGCCAATGCCATGCGCAGCGGGCCGGGCCGGTGCGGACCGCTGGCCCGGGCGCTGGCCGAACGGCTGGAGCGGGGCGCCCTGGCCGCGCCTCTCGCCATCTGACGGCGCCTTCAGCCGGGCGCCAGCGCCGGATCCTTTCCGGCGAGCGCCGGTGCGGTGAGAGCCGACAGGCTCCGCCGCTGATGTCCCCCGGCGTCGAAATTGGCCGGGTCGAGCCAGGTGGCGAAAGCGTCGCGCACCCTGGGCCAGTCCTTGTCGATCAGCGCGAACCAGGCGGTGTCGCGGTTGCGGCCCTTGACGATCACCGCCTGGCGGAACACGCCTTCGAAACTCAGGCCCAGCCGCTGCCCCGCCCGGCGCGAGGGCAGGTTCAGCGCGTTGCACTTCCATTCGTAGCGGCGGTATCCGGCGCCGAAGGCCCAGCCCATCATCAGCGCCATGGCCTCGGTCGCCGCCGGGCTGCGCTGCAGCGCGGGGGAGAAGTTGATATGCCCGACCTCGATCACCCCATTGGCCGGGTCGATGCGCAGGAAGGAGGCAACGCCCATGGCCTTGCCGCTTGCGGCATCGCAGACCGCATAGAAGAACGGGTCTGGCTGTCCTGCGACGCTTTCCACCCAGGCGCGATGGGCGGCGAGGTCGGCGAAGGGGCCATAGGGCATGTAGTCCCAGACCCAGTCCGCGCCCTCGAAGGCGGCGAAGAGATCGGCGGCATGGCGCGCGGCGTCGAGTTGCTCCTGCCGGACGAACCGCCCCTCCAGCACCCCGGGTCCCGGCCGCGGCGGCGGGGTCCAGTTCGCAACGATTTCGCCAAGTTCACGCATCGGTCGTCCTCCCGCGCCTTCCTGGGCCGGCGGGCGGCGAAGGGCAAGGGTCAGCGGATCAATCCGGGGTCCGCGCCCATGTCGAGACCCGGGAAGACGGTCGATTGCAGCAGCCCCCGGTCGAAGCCGTAGAGCCCGGCCATGGTCCAGGCAGCCCAGAGCCGCACGTCGGAGGTCGGCATCAGGTCGCGCCGGTCGTAGAGATCGGCTTCGGCAAGGCCCGGCCAGCGGCCGAGGACCTGCCCGCCGCGCAGCGCCCCTCCCGCCGTCAGCATCACTCCGCCGGTGCCGTGATCGGTGCCGCGCGAGCCGTTCTCGCGCACGGTGCGGCCGAACTCGGTCATGGCGAGCAGCGCCGTCCTGCCCCAGACCCCGGGGCCGAGCTGCTCCTGAAGGCGCAGCACGATCCGCTCCAGCCGGGCGAGCGGCCCGAGGATCGCCGCCGCCTGCCGCTGGTGCGTGTCCCATCCCGACAGAGAGAAGGCGGCGATGCGCGTGTCCTCCAGCAGCTTTCCGGCGGCGAAATCCACCAGGCCGTCGATCTCGGCCATGCCGCGCCCGGCGGGGGCCTGGGGCATCTGCCCGGCCTCCAGCGCTTCGGCCCCGGTCTCGGCGGCGAGGTCGAGCGCAGCCAGCCCGCTGTCGCGGAACAGCGGATCGTCGTGCCAGACATCCTCCAGAAGCCGCCGCGCCTGGGCGGAAAGGTCGAGACGCAGCTCCGGTGTCCAGCTCAGGCTGGGCGCCGGGCCCGCCAGCAGGGGCAGCGCCTCGCGGCCCACGGCGAAGGCGGTCTCCGCCCTGAGCCCCGGCACCGCCTGCAGCATGCGGTTCAGCCAGCCGTCGCGCCGCGCCTGCGGCGGAAGATCCATGCCGGTGCCGGCCTCCAGCAGGTCCTGTCCGTCGAAATGGCTGCGCTTGTCGCGGTAGGGGGTGGAGACGGCATGGACGAACCCCGCCTCGCCCGCCTGCCACAGCCCGTGAAGCCCGGCCAGTGCGGGATGCAGCGCGAAGCGCTCCGTCAGGGGCAGCGACGGATCCGTTCCGGGGAGCGTGGGGCGCAGCGCGGCATAGCCGGGATCGCCCACCGGGCGCACCACGTCCAGCCCGTCCATCGCGCCGCGCAGGATGACGACGATCAGCCGGTTCTCGCCCAGCGGCGCCCCGCCACCCGAGGCGGCAAGCGTCACCGTGGTCAGCGCCGGATGCGCCGCTGCCGAGCAACCCAGCGCCGCAAGCCCCCTGAGAAAGACCCGCCGGTCCATGTCGCCCCCCTTACCTGCGGTTGAAGGCGGGGGAGGAGAGGACCAGCCCCACCCCCTGCGCCACGGTTTCCGCCCGCGCCGCCGCCCGGCGCAGCCGCGCATCGGCCGCAGGGCCCAGCGCCCGTTCCGCCAGCGCCACCGGGTCGGGAAGGTGCCCCCGCGTCAGCACCTGCGGCTGGGTCATCGCCCAGGCCACCCGGGCGGCGAGGCCCTGCGGCGTGATCCATGCCGCTTCCTCCTCGGCCCAGCCATCCGGGCCGCGCGGGCTGGCGAAGGTCTGGCCCATCCCGGCCATGGGCAGGATCACCCTGCGGCGGAACCAGCCGGCGGACAGCCCGCCGATCCCGGCCTCGCCGATCTCCAGGGCCTTCAGCGCCGCGATGACGAAATCCCAGGGGCGGCGCGCCTTCTTCAGTTCGCCCTCCCAGGCGGCGTCATGGGACAGGAGCGCGGCATGGACTTCGGGCAGGGACCCGCCCGAGCGCCGCCAGGCGCCGGCCAGCGCCTCGACCAGTGCAGGCGGCGGATCGTCGGCGACGAAATGCACTGCGAGCTTGCGGGCCAGATGCGCCGCCGTCTCCGGCCGGGCGGCGAGGTCGTCCAGCAGCGCCAGCACCGGCGCCAGATCCTTGCCGTCATAGCGCCGGCCCAGCACCGTCTCCGCCCCCGGTTCGGCCCAGTCCGGGCGGAAGACCATGCCGCCTTCGCCCACCGACAGGCCGGTGAGCAGTTCGGCCAGCTCGCGCACATCGGTCTGGCTGTAGGCGGCGCCCACCCCCAGCGTGTGCAGCTCGATCAGTTCCCGCGCCAGGTTCTCGTTCAACCCCCGCCCGCGCCGCTGCCCCGCGCGGCTGTTCGGCCCGACAGAGCTTGCCTGGTCGAGCGAGGTGAGCATCGCCGGATGCAGCACCGCCGCCCGCAGCATGTCGGCGAAACGGGCGTTGAGATGCGGGCGGATCGCGTCTTCGGGGAAGGCGAGGACCAGCGGCAGGTCGAAGGCGCGCTTCGCGCGGACGGTGAAGTGATCGGCCCAGAATCGCACCAGCCGCTCGCGGAACCCGTCCGCCGAGGTGACCTCGCGCAGGACGCCGGCCCGGGTCCCCGCCTCGGCGAGGTCGCGCACGGCGCGGCGGGCGGCGTCCATGCCCGCCTCGTCGGTGGTCTTGCCGGCATCGCGCGCCTGCCGGCGTTCGGCCCGCGCGGCATAGGCGGCGGCGAGCGCCGGCCAGGCCGCCGCAGCCCCGGCCACCGGATGGCGCTGCGCAGCCCGGTCGGGCCCGGCCAGGGCCGCGAGCATCGCCTCCGGGTCCCTCGGCGCCTGCTCGGGCAAGGGCAGTCCGGTGCCGAACCGCAGCGCGGCGAGAACGGGGCGCGGGATCATCGCCTTCCTCCGGACAAGACCTTCTCCCCGTCTGAACGCCGGCAGCGCGGCATTCCGTCGCTGCGTTCAGCGCGGCGCGGGATCGGGATCGGGGGCATAGACATGCTGGCCGTCGAAATCGGCCTTGCCGAGCCGCACTCCGGCCTGACGCAGGGCGGCATAGCCCATCGTCAGATGGAAGAAGAAGTTCGGCAGGCCGAAGCGGTAGAGGAACTCCGGCGCCGCATGGGTCAGCCAGGCCTCGCCGGCCTGGTGGCTGATCTGCCGCGCCTCCGCCCCCTCGAAATCCCCCGGCCGCATCGCCCCCAGCACCGCGCGGGCCACCGCAAGGCGCGGCCCGAGCGAACCGGGAAGCCCGGGAATGTCGCGCCCGGCCAGCGGACAGGCGACGCGCAGGGCGAAACCGGCGGCGGTGGAGAACTGCTGCCCCACCGGCATGGCATCGGCCAGCCGCGCCTCCAGATCCTGCGGCGCCAGCCGGTCCACGATCGCCGTGACCTGGCCGAGATAGTGCCGGAACACCGGCACCGACGCCTGGTAGAGCGGGGGTTCGTTCATCCGGCCTTTACTTTCGTTCCCCTAACGTTCACGTTTGATGGCCAAGAAACGCCGCCCCTTGACTCGCAGGCCCGCGCCAGCACCATGTTCGACATGCAGCCGACACCCGCCCAAGATCTGACCCGGTTCCTCGACGCGGGGCGTTTCGGCTGCGTGCTCGCCGATCCGCCGTGGCGATTCGACAACCGGACGGGCAAGGTTGCCCCGGAACACCGCCGCCTGTCACGCTACCCCACCCTGTCGGTCGCGGAAATCTGCGCGTTGCCGGTGGCCGGGCATCTGGCCGAGCGGGCGCATTGCTATCTCTGGGTGCCCAACGCCCTGCTGCCGGACGGGCTGAAGGTGCTTGCCGCCTGGGGTTTCGACTACAAGTCGAACCTGATCTGGCACAAGGAGCGCAAGGACGGCGGCTCGGACGGGCGCGGCGTCGGCTTCTATTTCCGCAACGTGACGGAAGTGATCCTCTTCGGCACGCGGGGCAGGAACGCCCGCACCCTGGCGCCGGGCCGGCGGCAGGTGAACTTCCTCTCCACCCGCAAGCGCGAACATTCCCGCAAGCCCGACGAACAGTATGCGCTGATCGAATCCTGCTCCTGGGGGCCCTATCTGGAGCTTTTCGGCCGGGGCGTCCGGCCGGGCTGGACGGTCTGGGGCAACCAGGCGGACGAGGATTACCGGCCCGACTGGCCGACCTATGCCTATAACTCCGGGCTCGCCGCCGAATAGCCGTCCACGGCGGCCAGGCGCCGTGCCGTAGGGCGGGGTTCACCCCGCCGACCGGGCGACAGGCGGGGTGAACCCCGCCCTACTTAAAATTCCGGGCTCGCCGCCGAATAGCCTTCCACCGCCGTGAGCGGCAGGCCCAAGAGCAGCATCGGGCAGGGATTGCCCACCCCGCGCCGGATGCGGTCGTCAAGCTTGGCCCAATGCGTCGTCGCCGCCCCGAACTTGTCGGCCACGAAGGAATGGGCGAAGGCGCCGGCGAAACTCTCGCCCTTGGCCATCGCCTGGCCAAGCGCCGCCATCTGCCGCTCGGTCCGCGCCTTCACCCCCCAGCCGCGCAGCGCCGCCGGCTCGCGGATCCCCTCGCGCAGCAGCGCATCGGCGACGATCTCCGCCAGCTCCGCCTGCAACCGCGCCCCGCGCGTCACGAGGATCCCGGCCGAGATCGCCCCCTGGGCATGCAGGCGCTGGAAATTCTCCAGATCGCGGTCGAAAAACGGATCCTTGTTGTTCCACTCGATCTCCAGCGCCAGCGTCCCGGAAGCGCAGCGCCGCACATGGTCGATCTCGTGGCTGGTCGCCACCCGCTCGCGCCCGTCCACCACGGTGGCGACCCTGAAGACATGCTTGGCCCAGCCTGCGGCATAAAGCCCGTCGCGCAGCCGCATGGTCGAAGCCGCCTGCCCGCCGCCCGAGGCGATGATCTCCCGCGCCGTCAGGCGGAAGCCGAGAAGCGTGTCGCAGAGCGCCGCCAGATCCGGGGCGAAATCGCCAAGCAGGATCGCCTCGGCATGGTTGCGCGCGGCGACATCGAAGCCGGCAGCGCGCAACCTCTCCAGCATCAGCCCTCCCTGGGCAGGACCCTGAGCCTGAGTTCCCTCATCTGCTCGTTTGTGGGCTCGCTGGGCGCGCCCATCAAGAGGTCCTCGGCGCGCTGGTTCATCGGGAACATGATGACCTCGCGGATATTGGCCTCGTCGGCCAGAAGCATCACCGCCCGGTCGATCCCCATGGCGCAGCCGCCATGCGGCGGGGCGCCATAGGTGAAGGCCTTGACCATGCCGCCGAAGCGCTTCTCCACCTCCGACTTCGGATAGCCCGCGATCTCGAAGGCCTTGAACATGATCTCCGGCGTGTGGTTGCGGATGCCGCCCGAGATCAGCTCATAGCCGTTGCAGGCGAGGTCGTACTGGTAGGCATGGACCTTCAGCGGATCGCCCTCCAGCGCCGCCATGCCCCCCTGCGGCATCGAGAACGGGTTGTGCGAGAAGTCGATCTTGCCCTCGTCGGTCTTCTCGAACATCGGGAAATCGACGATCCAGGCAAAGCGGAACTGGTTCTCTTGCGTCAGCTTCAGCTCCCGCCCGATCTCGTTGCGGGCCCGGCCGGCGACGGCCTCGAAGCTCGAAGGCGCCCCGGCGAGGAAGAAGGCGGCATCGCCGGCCTTGAGGCCAAGCTGCTGACGGATCGCCTCGGTGCGCTCGGGGCCGATGTTCTTGGCGATGGGTCCGGCGGCTTCAAATGGTCCGAAATAGGCCTGAGTGAGGAATCGAACTCGTTCTAGGTCCCCACTTAGAAGAGCAAGTTCGATTTCAGCCACGCCAATCGCGTTACTGAGTTCGGCGGCTTTCGCCTTTGCTGCTCTGAGTTGCTCGGCAAGCGCTTCGAGTTCGTGTGCTTTGGCGCCCATAAGGGCCGCTACGATCGGTGCAAATCGTTGAGTTTCGCTGGCCTCCTGACCGCGGTCTCGCCAGAAGATATACCCCATCCCCGGCAGCCCCTGCGCTTGCGCAAAGGCGTTCATCCGGTCGCAGAAGGTGCGGCTGCCGCCCCCCGGCGCCGGGATGGCGCGGATCTCGGTGCCTTCCTGCTCCAGCACCCGGGCGAACAGGCCGAAGCCGCCGCCGCGGAAGTGGTCGGAAACCACCTGCATCTCGATCGGGTTCCTGAGGTCGGGCTTGTCCGAGCCGTATTTCAGCAGCGCCTCGCGGTAGGGAATGCGCGGCCAGACCGGATCGACCGGGCGCCCGCCGCCGAATTCCTCGAACAGGCCCTGGATCACCGGCTGGACGGCGGCGAAGACGTCTTCCTGCTCGATGAAGCTCATCTCCAGGTCGAGCTGGTAGAAATCCGTCGGCGAGCGGTCGGCGCGCGGGTCCTCGTCGCGGAAACAGGGGGCGATCTGGAAATAGCGGTCGAACCCCGCCACCATGATCAGCTGCTTGAACTGCTGCGGCGCCTGGGGCAGCGCGTAGAACTTGCCCGGATGCAGCCGCGAGGGCACCAGGAAGTCGCGCGCGCCCTCGGGGGAGGAGGCGGTGATGATCGGCGTCTGGAACTCGGTGAAACCCTGGTCCCACATCCGGCCCCGGATCGAGCGCACCACGTTGGAGCGCAGCATCATGTTGCGGTGCAGCTTCTCGCGCCGCAGGTCGAGGAAACGGTAGGTCAGCCGCGTCTCCTCGGGATAGTCCTGATCGCCGAAGACCTGCAGCGGCAGGTCCTCCGCCGGGCCGAGGACCTCGACCGCCAGGGCATAGACCTCGATCCCGCCGGTCGGGATCTTGGGGTTGACCAGCGCGGCGTCCCGCGCCTTCACCCGCCCGTCGATGCGGATCACCCATTCGGCCCGCACCTTCTCCAGCGCCGCGAAGGCGGGGCTGTCGGCATCGGCGATCACCTGGGTGATGCCATAGTGGTCGCGCAGGTCCAGAAACAGCACCCCGCCATGGTCGCGCACCCGATGGACCCAGCCCGACAGGCGCACTTCGCCGCCTTCGTCGGCGACGGTCAGGGCTCCACAGGTATGGCTGCGATAGGCGTGCATGGACAGGACCTCGGGCATTGAACGGCAGGGCTAAAGCCCGCGCCCCCCGCGAAGTCAAGCCCGCGCCTGGCTTCACCTTTGGCGAAATACCCCACGGGGGCGCGGGGGTGTGAAACCCCCGCTCTTCCGCCCGGCCGGGGCGAAGGCAGGAAGCAACGGCAAATTCCTTGAAGCAAGGAATTTGCAAATTTGTTTTTTCAACAAATTTGCCTAGACAGGACGTTGCGCCCGGGCCCGGCGCGACAGCACTGCCACGACGGTTCCGCAGCAGAGCCAAGGCGAAGGAAGGCAGGCATGACCGCGATCCCCGGCATCCACCACGTCACCGCCATCTCGGGTCCGGCCCAGGCCAATGTCGATTTCTTCACCGGCGTGCTGCGACAGCGCCTGGTCAAGAAGACGGTGAACTTCGACGCGCCGGACACCTATCACCTCTACTATGGCGACGCCGCCGGCACGCCCGGCACGATCATGACCTTCTTCCCCTTCGCCGGCGCCGCCCCCGGCCGCGCCGGCCCCGGCATGGCGCAGGCCTATGCCTATGCCGTTCCGCCCGCGACCTTTGCCGCCTTCGCGGCACGGGCGGACGGTCGGGGCGCGGAGGACCGCTTCGGCGCCCCGGTCCTTACCCTGCACGACCCCGACGGCGCGCCGGTGGAGCTGATCGAGACCCCGGAAGCGCCGGACGCCCACGGTTTCCATTCGGTCACCCTCTGGGAACGCGACCCCGAACCGACCGGCCGGCTGCTCACCGATGTCTTCGGCTATGCCTTGCAAGGTGCGGAACGCGGCCCGGGGGTCGAGCGCCTGCGCTTCGCCGCGCCCGGGGCGGGGCGCGGCAGCATCATCGACATCCTGCGCCGCGACGGGACAACGCGCGGCGTCCCCGGCGCCGGCACCATCCACCACGTCGCCTTCCGCGCCCGCAACCGCGAGGAACAACTGGGCTGGATGGAGCGCCTGGCCGCCATCGGCCGCCCCACCACCCCGGTGATCGACCGGCAGTATTTCAAGTCCATCTACTTCCGCGAGCCCGGCGGGGTGCTGTTCGAAATTGCCACCGACCCGCCGGGCTTTGCCGTCGATGAAGACCCTTCGGCGCTCGGCCAGGCCCTCAAGCTGCCGCCCCAGCACGAACCGCTGCGCGCCGAGCTCGAGCGCCGCCTGCCGCCGCTGAAGGTGACGGCATGATCCGCGCCGGCGCCGCCGCCGGCCGGGCGACCGCCGGGCTGGTGCTGATGCACGGTCGCGGCAGCCGGGCCGAGGAGATTCTCGGCCTTCTCGCCCATGTGGTGCTTCCCGATCTGGCGGTGATCGCGCCGCAGGCGCCGGGGGGCACATGGTGGCCGACGAGCTTTCTCGCCCCCGCCGCGACGATGGCGCCCTATGTCGCCCATGCCGTCGGCGCAGTCGAACAGGCCCTGCGGACGCTGGAGGCCGAGGGCCTGCCGCGCGGGCGGCTGTTCCTCGCCGGGTTCAGCCAGGGCGCCTGCCTGGCGCTGGAGAGCTTCGCCCGCATCGGTGCGGGACTGGGCGGCGTACTCGCCTTCTCTGGCGGCCTGCTTGGCACCGCCGACCACGGCGACCCCTCGCCGGCGCTCCATGGCCATGCCGACAAGCGCTTCACCTATCCCGGCCGCCGCGACGGCGCCTCCGCCTGGCTCTCCGTCACCACGCAGGACCCGCATATCCCGCTGAAACGGGTGGAAGACAGCGCCCGCGTCCTCGCCGCGATGGGCGCGCGGGTGGAAACCCATGTCGTCCCCGGCAGCGGCCACGGCGTCTTCCGCGAGGACCTGGCCGCGCTGCAACGCCTCCTGGCGTAGGTCGGGGTTCACCCCGACTCTCCGTCCCCTCCCCGGAGGCGACGTTCACCCCGCCCCGGGCACCCAGACCGCCGGGATCAGCCCGCGCAGCGCATTGCCCACCCAGAGCCGCACCCCGGGCAGGTCCTCGGCCGCCAGCACCTCCTCCGGCAAGGCGAGTTCCGCCCGCAGCACCCCGGGCAGCAGCCCGCAGGACAGGGGCGGGGTGCGCATCCCGGCGCCCCGGTCGAAGAAGACATTGGTGATCGTGCCCTCGCAGACCTCGCCGCGCTCGTTGAGCAACAGCACCTCGTCCAGTCCCGACGGCAGGGCGGCGCGGGCGCGGTCATGGCTGGCGCGGCGGGTGGATTTCACCCCGAGCCAGGGATCGTCCGACCGGAGCCGCTCTCCCGCAAGCCCGAGACGCCACAGCCGCGCCGGCGGGGGCAGGGGATGGGCCTCTGCCAAGGGTCCCTCGCGCCCCAGCGTTAGCCGCACCCGCGCGGCAGACGGAGGCGCCGGCAGTGCGGCGTCGAAAGCCCCGGCATCGAAGGCGAAACCCAGCCGCGCCGCCGAGGCGGCGAGCCGCGCCCGATGCGCGTTGAGGCGCGGATAGGCAGCGCCGTCCCACAGCATGGTCTCGATCAGCCGGACCCCGGGCGTTTCTAGAAGCCCCGGGCGAAACGCGCCTTCCACAGCGCCTCCTCCCACTCGCCCTCGGCGGTGCTGTCGGCCACCACCCCGCCGCCGACGTTCAGCGTCACCTCCCCGTCGGCAAAGACGCTCAGGGTGCGGATCGTCACCGCGAAACCGGCGCGCCCGTCCGGCGCCATCCAGCCCATCGCCCCGCAATAGGCCCCGCGCGGCGCGGGTTCGAGCGCGCGGATGATCTCCATCGCCCGGATCTTCGGCGCCCCGGTGACGCTGCCGCAGGGAAAGAGCGCCGCCATCAGCCCGGCCATCCCCGGTGCGCCCACCAGCCTTCCGGTGACGGTCGAGGACATCTGATGCACGGTGGTGAAGCTCTCCACCGCGAAAAGCTCCGGCACGCGGACCGAGCCGACTTGCGATATTCTGCCAATGTCATTGCGCAAAAGGTCCACGATCATCAGGTTTTCGGCCCGCGCCTTGAAACTTTCGAACAATTCCTCGGCGAGCCGCTGGTCTTCCTCCGGGTCGGGATGGCGCGGGGCGGTGCCCTTCATCGGCCGCGCCACAATCGCTCCGCCGGCATCGACGGTGAAGAACAGCTCCGGGCTGCGCGACACCACCGCCGGCCCCACGCCCAGATCGACGAGGCCGCCATGGCGCACCGCGCCGCGTGCCTGCAGCCGGGCGTAAAGCGCGAAGGCCCCGCCGCCCGAAAGCCGCGCCGCCATCGGAAAGGTCAGGTTGACCTGATAGCAGTCGCCGGCGGCGATATAATCCGCCACGCGGGCGAAGGCGCGGTCATAGTCCGCGCGGGCGATCACCGGCTCGGGCTGGGCCAGCGACAGGCCGGAAGTGTCGGGCAGCGGCGGCGGCGCGACCGGCCCGTCATAAAGACCGAAGGCCAGCAGCGGCCCGCGCCGTCCCTCCGGCAGCAGCGGCAGAAGGCGCGGCTCCAGCGCATAGCCGGCCTCATAGCCGATCACCCCCGCCACCCAGGCGCCATCGGCGCGCGCCGCATCGAGCGCCGCCAGGGCGGGGACGACCTCCTCCGGCTGGCGGGCGACGACCAGCGCGCGGGGCGCCAGAAAGCCCGCCGCCCGCCCCTCCGGTCCGTTCTCGATCAGGATCACGCGCGCGCCCCCGGGCCTTCCCCGACAGGTCTAGCACGGGGCCATCCCCCCGGCGAGGCGCCGCCCGCGACACTCCGCCGCCAGTTTCGCCATGCGATCACCGCAACCCTCGTTCGTTTTTCGCGCATTTCGCAACCAAAGCGTGAGAAGTCGAGCCCCGAACCCCGCCAAGGCGCGCGACGGCCGCTCGTCCGGCTTGCGGCAATGGCCTCCCCGCGCTTAGGCTCCGTGCAGCGCAGGGGCGCGAGCCACCCCGCCCGACCGGCAGGACCGGATCGCCAACAGGCTCCAGGGGGATCGGAATGTCGGACTATTCGGACAAGGACAAGAAGGAGGACCTCAAGATCCTCCACGGCATGGGCTATGCCCAGGAACTGTCGCGAAGCATGTCGAAGTTCTCGAACTTCGCCATTTCCTTCTCGATCATCTGCATCCTGTCGGGCGGGATCAACTCCTTTGCCCAGGCGATCTCCTCGGTCGGCGGCGCCGGTGCGGGCATCGGCTGGATCGTCGGCTGCGTCATCTCGGGCATGTTCGCGCTGTCCATGGCGCAGATCGCCTCGGCCTTCCCGACGGCGGGCGGGCTCTATCACTGGGGCTCGATCCTCGGGAACCGCTTCGTCGGCTGGATCACCGCCTGGCTGAATCTTCTGGGTCTCATCACCGTGCTCGGCGCCATCAACATCGGCACCGCCTATTTCTTCGCCGGCACCTTCGGCCCGAGCTTCGGCTTCACCGGCACCGACATGCAGGTCGTGGTCTTCGTGGCTGCCGTCACCGTCCTTCAGGCGGTCTTCAACCATGTCGGCATCAGGGCCACCACCTTCCTGACCGACATCTCCGGCTACATCATCTTCGCCACCACCGCCGTCCTGGTCGTCGCCTGCCTCTACTACGCGCCGGCGATCGACATCTCGCGGCTGTGGACCTTCACCAACTACTCGGGCGAGGCTGGCGGCAACGTCTTCCCGCAGTCCGACAGCATGGGCTACCTCTTCCTGCTCTGCCTGCTGCTGCCGGTCTATACGATCACCGGCTACGACGCCTCGGCCCATACCTCGGAGGAAACCAAGAACGCCGCCCATTCGGTGCCGGAAGGCATCGTCTCGTCGGTCATGTGGTCCTCGCTGGCCGGCTGGGTGATGATCTGCGCGATCACGCTCGCCATCCCGGACATGAATGCCGCAGCGGCGCAGGGCTGGGGGATGTTCTTCGGCACGCTGAACGCGATCATGCCGGCAGGCCTGACCAAGATCCTCTATCTCGGCATCCTGATCGCCCAGCTCCTCTGCGGCCTGGCCACGGTGACTTCGGCCAGCCGGATGCTCTTCGCCTTCTCGCGCGATGACGGCGTGCCCTTCGCCTCGAAGGCCTTGTCCACCGTGTCGCCGAGGTACCGCACCCCGGTGAACGCGATCTGGACGGCGACGGTGCTTTGCATCCTCTATGTGCTTCTGGCGCTGACCATCAAGCTTGAGGGAACCTCGATCTATGTCATCGTGGTGAACTCGACGCTGGTCTTCCTGTTCCTGTCCTTCACCGTGCCGCTGGTCGCCGGGCTCTTCGCCTATGGCGGTCCGAAATGGCCGAACCCTGGCCCCTGGGCGATGAGCGCCGGGCTGTACAAGCTGGTGACGGTGCTCTCCGTGGTCGGCATGGCGGTCATCCTCTATATCGCCGTGGCCCCGCCGAACGAGCGCGTGCTCTATGTCGTGGTGGGCTTCCTTGTCGTCGCCGTGGCCCTCTGGGTGCTGGTGGAGAGCCGCCGCTTCCAGGGACCGCCGACCGGCGAGCGGATCAAGCAGCGCCAGGCGGTGATCGCGGCGGCCGAAAAGGCCGTGGGCGAGACCGGCTGAACCCGGCCTGACCGGCAGGTAGGGCGCCCGGAGCACTCCGGGCGCCCTTCGCATTTGCCGGCGTTGACGGCGCGCCGGTCCGGCCCCAGGCTGCCGCCATGACCTATCTCCTGCTGAAGGCAGCGATCTCCGGCCTGATCGTGGCACTCGTCTCCGAGATCGCCCGGCGCAACGCCGGCTTCGGGGCGCTCGTCGCCTCGCTGCCGCTGGTGTCGATCCTGGGGATGATCTGGCTCTGGCGCGACACGCATGATCCCCAGCGGCTGGCCGACCATGCCCAGGCGACGCTGTGGTATGTCCTGCCCTCGCTGCCGATGTTCCTCCTGATCCCGCTGATGCTGCGCAGCGGCTGGGGCTTCTGGTCCAGCCTCGGCAGCGGCACCGCGCTGACCGTCGCACTTTACCTCCTGACCCTGTCCCTGCTGCTGCGGGGCTGAGCCCGCCCCCTTGCACCCCCCCGCTCCCCCACTATAAGCGCGGTCAATTTGCGCCCAAGACCGCGCCGCCCGGGGGTTCCTACGATGCCGAAACGCACCGATATCCGCTCGATCATGATCATCGGTGCGGGGCCCATCGTCATCGGCCAGGCCTGCGAGTTCGACTATTCCGGCGCCCAGGCCTGCAAGGCGCT
>CAZRQN010000061.1:1245-16007 GCA_964602115.1 uncultured Rhodobacterales bacterium | reverse complement strand
CCCGGGGCCCGGGGCAGCGCCCCGGGTCTCTCCACCAGAGCAGACCGACCAGACATGAGCGCCACACGAGGCGCGCCCGCCAGGGCGCAAGACAGGACAGGCGTCACCCTCTCCGCCTCCTCGGCGAGGGGGTCCAAGGGGGCGGGAAGCCGCCCCCTTGCTTCCCCCAAGCGGCAAAGCCGCGCGGGAGGGGCTCAGCGCTTCAGGGCGGAAAGATGGGTCGGGCAATGCTCGCCCGTATCGAGGACCGGGATCATCCGTTCCCAGATCGCGGCGTTCCTTTCCACGAAATCCGCCCCGACCACTGCCGCCGCCCGGGCTCCCGCCGCTCCCCGGAGCCGGGCCAGTTCGGCCCGCGCCTGTTCGCGGTACCAGGCATTGCGGCTCGTCGTGCCGATCTCGGCGAAACCCGCCGAAGCCATCGCCTCGCGGTAATGCCCGGGCGAGGCCATGCCGAAATCGAGACCCTCCGCTGCGATATAGGCGGCCATCTGCGGCGACGGCGGGCCGTCGTGCCCGATCAGCCAGTCGGAGGCGAGGAAGCGGCCGCCGGGTTTCAGGACGCGGAACACCTCCGCCATCAGCGCCGCCTTGTCGGGGATGTGGACGATGGAATCCTTGGAGAAGACCACGTCGAACGTCGCCGGTGGAAAGGGCAGGGGGCCGGGCGCGACCTTCACCAGACCGATGCGGGAGGTCAGGCCATGGCGGGCGACCAGCGCCCGGGCATGGGCGAGGACCGGGTCCTCGACGTCGATGCCGGTGACATAGCCGGCGCCGTGCCGGGCGACGAGCGCCACGTCGATGCCGCCGGCGCCGCAGCCGATGTCGAGCACCGAAAGGCCGGTGAGGTCATGGGGCCCGATGACGCGGGCCACTTCCTCCGCTCCGCCCGGCGAGAGGAAGCCCTCGCCCCAGATCGCCTCCAGCATCGCGATCATCCGTGCGGGGTAGAGATCGCCCTCGTGGTCCATCGGTCAGCCTCCGAAGCCCGGCGCGCGCCAGACCTCGCGCCCCTTGAACAGGGTCAGGTCCACCTGCGTTTCGGCGATCTCATGGGGATCGCAGGCGGTGATGTCGCGGTCGAGCAGGATCAGGTCGGCAGAGAAGCCGGGCCGCAGCGCCCCGGTCGTGGCGCCGCGCCAGCAGGCGGCGGCGGCGTTCACCGTATAGCCGAGCAGGCATTCCTCCACCGTCAGGCGCTCCTGCGGGAAGAACGGCGCCGACCGCCCGCGCCGGCGCGGCGGCTCGCGGGTGACGGCGGTGGCGATGATCTCGAACGGGTTGAGCGTGGTCACCGACCAGTCCGAGGACAGGCAGATGGGCGCGCCGGCGTCGATCAGCGAGCGGAAGGCATAGGTCCAGGGCGCACGGTCGGGACCGATCATCGCCTGGGTGTCGTCGGGGATCACCGGATCGTTGATCGCCCACAGCGGCTGGAGATTGGCCATCGCCCCGAGGGCGGCAAAGCGGGGCAGATCGTCGGGGTGGAGAAGCTGGCAATGCGCGATCTGGTGCAGCGCAGGCCAGGCCCCATTGGCCGCCCGCGCTGCCGCCAGCCCGTCGAGCGTGTTGCGGGTCGCGGCATCGCCGATGCAATGGACGTGAATCTGGAACCGTGCCGCGTCGAGCGCGGTGAAGAGCGCGGCCGCATGATCGGGCGGGAACATCAGCGGCGGGATGCCGCCCGGCGCATCGGCATAGGGGGCAATCGTGGCGGCGGTGCGGTTCTCGAAGCCGCCATCCATGAAGAACTTCACCGAATGGAGGTGGAAATCCTCCGAACGATGCGCCGCCCGCCAGGCCACGGCGCGCGCCAGCGCCTCGCCGGGAGGTTCGCCGGCGGTGATGTGGATCGCGCCGCCGACCCTCAGCGTCAGCTCGCCCGCCTCCTCGGCCGCCGCATAGGTCCGCCGCTGCTCGTCATGCACCGAAGGGTCGATGACCCCGGTGATGCCATGGCGGTTGGCATGGGCCTGCCCGGCGCGCAGGCCCTCGCGCAGGGTTGCGTCCGAGGTGGCGGGGAGGCGGTCCGTGGCCCAGTAGATTGCATCCTCGTGCAGCATGCCGGTGGCGCGGCCCCGCGCGTCGCGGACGAAATGGCCGTTCACCGGGTCGGGCGTCGTGTCGCTCAGGCCGATGCGGGCGATGGCCGCCGCGTTGAGGCAGGCATTGTGGAAATTGGCATCGTAGATCAGGCAGGGCCGGTCCGGCACCACCGCGTCGATCACCGCATGCGTCAGGTTGGCATCGCCGAAGAAGCCGCATTGCCAGCCCGCGCCCCAGACCACCGGCCCCGGCAGACGCGCGGCATGGGCCGCGAGGGTGTCGCGCAGTTCGTCGAGCGTGGTGCAGTCGTAAAGCTGCGCCGTCTCCACCAGGTCGGTACCGCCGTTCAGGAGGTGGATATGCGCATCCTGAAACCCGGGCAGAACCAGCCTTCCGCCGGCATCGATGCGCCGGGTGCCCGGACCGGCGAGCGCCCGGATCGCCGCATCCGTGCCGATGGCGAGGACGCGGCCGTCCTTCACCGCCAGCGCCTGCGCCCGGGGCCGGGCCGGGTCCATCGTGCGGATGCGGGCGTCGAGCAGGATCAGGTCGGGGATCATGGCTTGCCCTCGATCTCTGCCCAGTCCGGCGATGGCAGGACATAGGCGGCTTCGTCGATATCCCGCGTCCAGGCATAGAAGCCGAGGAAGGGAACCGCCCCGACCCTTGTGGCATGAGGCTGGTGCGGGAGGTTCCAGACCGGCTCTCCTGCCGGCCTGGTCTCAAGCAGTGCGCCGGGGGAGAAGCGCCAGAGATGCGGGCCGGTCAAGGGCAGGTACAGCTCCGCCGCCGCATGGGCGCGGTCGCGGTAGAAGACGCCGGGCGCGATCAGGAAGAGGCCAAGCTCGAATTCGTTTCCATGGGCCAGCGGTGCGAAGGCATGGCCGGTGGAAAAGGTGGCGCCGATCTCGGCGGGGGAATAGAGGTCATAGGTGGTCCAGCAGAGCCAGGGGGCGGCCGCCCTGATGGCCGGCGTGACGGCGTCTTCGCCCATGGCGGAGAGCGCCGTGGCGAGATGCGCCGCGACCACGGGGCTGGGCCCAGGCTCGGGCGCGGCGGGCCGGGCTCTGGCAAGCCCATCGAGCACCTCGGCGATCCCGGGCCCGGCGCAAGCCGCGATCCGGGCAGCGGCGGCGCGGACCAGGGCGGCGATCTCGCTGCCCGGCTGCGGCAGGCCCGCCTCCGCCAGCATCGGCGCGGGGTCCTGCCCATCGAGGGGCGAGGCGATGCGATAGACCTCCAGCACATCCGGCGGGATCAGTCCATCACGCCACAGCGTCATCGCCGCGCCGTAGCGCTGCCGCCCGGAGCCGGGTTGCCCCGGCGGCACGGTCAGCGCCTGCAGAGCCTCGCGCCAGGTCCCGCTCATGCCGCGTTCTCGCGATAGGCCAGCGCCGTCTCGCGCAGCCGCCGCGCCTCGGCCCGGGTCAAGAGCACGCCGGCCGCAGCAACGCCGGTGCCGACGATCAGCACGATCAGCGTCGCGAGCGCGTTGATGTCCGGCGTCACCCCGAGCTTGACCTTTGACCAGATCAAGAGCGGCAGGGTGGTCGAGCCCGGTCCGGTGGTGAACTGGGTGATGACCACGTCGTCGAGCGAGATGGTGAAGGCCAGGAGCCAGCCGGCCAGGATGGCGGGCGAGATCACCGGCAGGGTGATGTCGCGCATGACCTGCCAGGGCCGCGCGCCGAGGTCCATCGCCGCCTCCTCGATCGCCCGGTCGGCGGTCAGCATCCGCGCCTGGACGATGGTGGCGACATAGACCATCGAGAAGGTGACATGCGCCAGCAACACCGTGGTGAAACCGCGCGTCCCCGGCCAGCCGATCCAGCCCGCCATCAGGATGAACAGCATCAGCATCGAGATGCCGGTGATGACCTCGGGCATGACGAGCGGTGCGGTGACAAGGCCGGAGAAGAACGTCCGGCCCCGGAAACGGAACCGGGCCAGCGCGATCCCGGCCATGGTGCCCAGTACCGTGGCGAGCGTGGCGGAAAGAAGCGCGATGCGCAGGGAAAGCCAGGCGGCCTCCAGGACCTGATCGTTGCGCATCAGGCTCGCATACCATTTCACCGAGAAGCCGCCCCAGACGGTGGCCAGGCGGGAGGCGTTGAAGGAATAGAACGCCATCGACAGGATCGGGACATAGAAGAACACCAGCCCCGCCCCGAGCATCAGCTTGAGAAACCAGCTGCGCCGGGTCATCTCGACCCCTCCGCCCGGGCCTGGAAATGGCTGTAGGCCATGGTCGGAAGCACCATCAGCACCAGAAGCGCCACCGCCACCGCCGAGGCCATCGGCCAGTCGCGCGCCACGGCGAATTCGTCGGCGATCACCCGGCCGATCATCGGCGAGCGGGCGTCGCCCACCAGCGTCGGCACGACCAGCTCGCCCATCGCCGGGATGAACACCAGAAGCCCGCCGGCAATGATCCCGGGCAGCGACTGCGGCAGGGTGATGTCGAGAAAGACCCGCCCCGGGCGCGAGCCGAGATCCATCGCCGCTTCGTCGAGCGCCGGGTCCAGCCGTTCGAGATTGGCATAGAGCGGCAGGACCATGAACGGCAGATAGGTATAGGTCATGACCAGGACGACGGCGAAATCGGAATTCATCATCGGGATCGACCGCAGGGCCCAGTCGGTCGGCACCAGCCAGTTCCAGGCGGCGGTCAGCCCCCGGTTGAACCAGGAGTTCGAGCCCATCATCCCCATCCAGGCATAGACGCGCAGCAGGAACGAGGTCCAGAAGGGCAGGACCACCAGCATCAGAAGCACCGTCCGCCAGCCTCGCGCGACGCGGGTCAGCCCCAGCGCCATCGGATAGCCGATCAGCAGGCAGGTCAGCGTCGCCAGCGCCGCATTGCCGAGCGAGGTGAGGAAGGCGCGCAGGTAGAGCGGGTCGGCAACAAGCCGCAGATAGCCCTCGGGGTTCAGGGGCGGGTTGTCTCCGCCGAAGCCGAAGGGCGGCTGGGTCGGGGTGCGGGTGGCCAGGCTCATCGCCACGACGATGAGAAAGGGCAGCAGGAAGAGGAGTGCAAGCCACAGATAGGGCAGGCCGATCACCAGATCGGCCCAGCCCCGGCGGTGGAACCAGTGCGCCAGCCCGCTCATCGCGCGGCCCCGCGCAGGGCCCCGCGCCCGGGCAGCAAATTCCTTGCAGCAAGGAATTTGCAAATTTCTTTCTGGAAGAAATTTGCCTCCGCCATCATCGCCTCATTCCGTCAACAGGATCGCGGCTTCGGCCGGGAAGCTCAGCGTTACCGCCTCGTCCCAGTCCGGCGCCGGCGTTGCGGGGTTGGCGTTGACGCGATGCACGGCCAGCAATGCGCCGGAGGGCAGCGCCACGCGGTAGAGCGAATCCTTGCCGAAATAGGCGAGGTCCTTCACGCGGCCCCGGATGCGGTTCTCGCCTTCCTCGCCGAGGAGGAGCTTTTCGGGCCGAAGGGCCAGTGTCACCTCCTGTCCGGGCACGAGGCCGGGCCGGGCGCGGGCACGCACCAGGCCGAGGTCGGCGCAGTCCACCGTGGCCCGGGCGCCGTCCACCGAGGCGACACGGGCGGAAAAGAAGGTGATGGCGCCGATGAAACCGGCCACGAAGCGGTTGGCCGGCGCTTCATAGACATCCGAGGGCCGGCCGATCTGGCGCACCTCGCCCCGGTCCATCACCGCGATCCGGTCGGAGAGCGTCATCGCCTCCTCCTGGTCGTGGGTGACGACGATGCAGGTGACGCCGGTGGTCTCCTGGATGCGCATCAGCTCGAACTGCGTCTGTTCGCGCAGCTTCTTGTCGAGCGCCGCCAGCGGCTCGTCCAGAAGCAGAAGCTTCGGCTGCCGGGCCAGCGCCCGGGCCAGCGCCACGCGCTGCCGCTGCCCGCCCGAGAGCTGGTGGGGCTTGCGGCTGTCGAGCCCGGTGAGCTGCACCAGATCGAGCATCTCGCGCACCCGCGCCGCGCGGGCAGCCCTGGTGGTCGGCTCGTGCTTCAGCCCGTAGCCGATGTTCTGCGCGACGGTCATGTGCGGGAAGAGCGCATAGGACTGGAACATCATGTGGACCGGCCGGTCCCAGGGCGGCACATCGGCCATGTCCTGCCCGTCGATCAGGATGCGCCCGGCGCTGGGCGTCTCGAAACCGGCCAGCAGGCGCAGCAGGGTGGTCTTGCCGCAGCCCGAGCCGCCGAGCAGGCCGAAGACCTCGCCCCGCTCTATGGTCAGGGAAACATCGCGCAGGGCCTCGACGCTGCCGAATCGCTTGCGCACGCCTTCGATGGCGATCAGCGGCGCCACGATGCCCTCACCCGGCCTTGATCGCGGTCCAGGCGCGCAGGAGCGCCCGCTCCAGCTCGTCGCTGAGCGGCTGGGGCGCCCAGAGCCGCGACATCACCTCGGGCGTCGGATAGACGGCCGGATCGTTGCGGATCGCCTCGTCCACCAGCGCCGTGGCCGCGTCATTGGCATTGGCATAGCCGGTGTAATCGGTGCAGGCGGCGATCACCTCCGGCCGCAGCATGTAGTTCAGGAAGGCATAGGCGCCATCGACATTGGCGGCGTCGGTCGGGATCGCCCAGCCGTCGGCCCAGGCCGGCGCCCCGGTCTTCGGCACGAAATAGGCCAGGTTCATCTCGATCCCCGCCTCGGCAGCCCGCGCCTTGGCGACACCGTAGTCGCCCGACCAGTTGTTGGCGACGCAAAGCTCGCCGTTCGGGATGGCATTGAGGTAATTGGCATTGTCGAAGGTACGGATATGCGGCCGGATGCGGGCGAAGGCGGCTGCCACCTTGTCATAGTCTGCAGGATCGGTCGTGTCGCCGTCCAGCCCCAGATAACGCAGCACGATCAGCATGATGTCGGTCGGGCTGTCGAGGATCGATATGCCGCAATCGGCGAGTTTCTCGGCATTTTCCGGCAGGAAGACCGTGTCGAGGTTTTCCAGATCGGCGCCGGGCAGGCGCTCCTTCACCATGTCGAGATTGAAGGTGAAGCCGACCGAGCCCCACATGTAGGGCAGGAGGTGGGTGTTTCCGGGATCCCAGCCGTCGAGGATGGCAAGGATCAGCGCGTCGAGATTTTCCCAACCCTTCAGCCGCGACTTGTCCAGCTCGCGATAGACGCCGGCCTGCAGCAGTCGGGGAAAGGCGAGGCCGGATTGAAGGACCACATCATAGCCGCTGGACCCGGCCAGCATCTTGGCTTCCATTTCCTCCGAGGAGGGATAGAGGTCATAGACGACGGAGATGCCGGTCTCGCTCTCGAAATCGGCCAGTGTCGTCTCGCCGATGTAGTCGGCCCAGTTGTAGATGTTGACCGAGCCCCCCTGTGCCCAGGACGGGCGGACATAGGGCGTGGCCAGCGCCGCGCCGGCGAGGGTCAGGCCTTGGCGTCGGGTCAGTCTCATGGTGTCCTCCCGTTTTTTTCGATGGTTCAGCCAGCATCGGCCGCAGCGCAAATCATTTCGGCGTTCCGTGCGGCGATCTCGGCCTCCGGTGGCGGCTCGTCCAGCCGCATCACCGGCACGAGGGCCCGCAAGCGATCGTGGTGCCGGCGCAGGCCCCATTCGAGATCGGAGAGGTGGAAGCCTTCGAAGGCCGCCGAGGCCATGGATTCGTTCGACCAGATCGACAACTGGCGGTCTTCGGCCGAAGTGTCGCGGTCGATCCGGCCGGCGAGGTAGCGCGCGGCCGCTTCGTTGCGGGTTTCCTGAGGCCGGCGGTAGGACCGTCCGGTCAGGCGGGTCCGGCCCGGGGCGAGGGGGATGTCCTGGTAGAACTGCACCGCCTCGGGGGTGAAGGCGATGACGGCATTGGGAAAGAGTCCGTAGTAGGTCCAGGACCGGCGCAGCCGCTGCGGCAGGTCGGGGCGCGGCCGGTGCAGGGCAAGATAGCGGCGGACCGACCAGCGCCGTGCGGGCCGGTCGCCGAACTCGCCGATGGAATGCGACAGGCCCTGGTCCAGCGCCAGATCGCGGTAGCTGCGTCCGTAGAGATCCTGCAATGCCGGATGGGCCATGGCGACGTGGTAGCCTTCGTTGTCCACATCGCGCACCGATTTCCAGTTCACCGGCAGGTCGATGGGCTTGGTGGCCTGCCGCGCCGGCGCGATCCCTGCCGCTCCGTAGGCGGCGAAATCGGCGGCGAAGGGCGCCAGCCATTCCGCCACGTCCGGCTGTGGCCCGGGCGCGAAGCGCAGGAAGAGAAAGCCGTGGAACTCCTGGCATTCGAGCGGCTTCAGCCCGAATTCCGCCCGGTCGAGCCCGCCGAAGGTTTCCGGCCGCGCCGCGCCGCGCAGGCTTCCGTCGAGGTTATAGACCCAGCCATGGAAGGGGCAGACGACCGCGCCCTTGCAATGGCCCTGCACCCCGTCCACGACCCGGGCGCCCCGGTGGCGGCAGAGATTCATGAAGGCACGCACCTCGCCGTCCGCCCCGCGCATGATCACCGCGCGCTCGCCGAGAAGATCGAAGGCCAGCCAGTCGCCGGGTTCGGGCAGGTCGCAGACATGCCCGGCCACCTGCCAATGGGTGAGGAACACCGTCTCGCGTTCCAGCGCGAAGAGCGCGGGCGAGTGGTAGGTCCAGCCCGGCAGTCCCTTGCGGTCCCATTGGCGCGGCGGGGCCACGATGTGACGGTCGATCCCGGTCATGACGTTCCCTCCTCGCGGTCGGCAAGCCAGCGGTGGAAGTTGGCGATGTCGAATTCCTCCGGCATCAGCGCCGCGCGCTCGAAGGCCGGGGAGGCGAGCCCGCGCTGGTTCATCTCGCAGGCGGCGGCGTCCTCGGCGAGCACCGTCAGGGCAAAGGCGGCGACTCCGGCGGCGTCAAAGCCGGGCTGGGCCAGCGTTTCGGGGGCGAAGAGCCATTCGGCGGTCAGCAGCGTGCGGTCCGGCGCCAGCGGCGTCAGGCGGACGGCGCGGACGTAATCGACATGGGCGACGATGAAGGTCGAGGGCAGGACGGTGACGAAGCGGAAGCCCTCCGCCCGCTCGGCCTCTCCGAGCCCGGGAAACTCCGGGCCGCAGGCCTTGCCGTCCGTGGTCCAGCTCCGCGCCCCGGGTTTCAGCGCCGGGCCGGGGGGCGTGCCGGGCACCCAGCCCGGGGCCTCGGCCTCCGACATGATCCCGCGGCGATAGACCGGCACCATGTCGGTCAGGCTGCGGTGGATGCCGGGGCAGTGCAGGCATTCGTTGTAGTTCTCCCAGAACACCTTCCAGTTGGCGGCGATCACCTGCTCGTGCCGGTGCCCGGTGACGAGGGTCTCCATCGGCCAGGGATCAAGCGCGGCAAGGCCGAGATCGGGGGCGAAGGGTGGCGGCCTGTCGGCGAGGCAGAGGAAGACGAACCCCGCCCATTCGGTCAGCGCCACCGGCTTAAGCCCATGGGCGGCGCGGTCGAAATCTGCCGCCGGGGTCGCCGGGCCGGTGGAGACCAGCCGGCCCGAGGTGTCATATGCCCAGGCATGGTAGGGGCAGGTGATGAGCCGGCCCATCTGCCGCTCGCCGGTGCAGATCTCGGCGCCCCGGTGGCGGCAGGTGTTGTGGAAGGCGCGCAGCACCCCGTCGGCCGTGCGCACGAGGAACACCGGCGCCCCGCCGATGGTGATCCCGCGCATGGTGCCGGGGGGCAGGTCCGCCAGCCGCCCGGCCGAGACCCATTCCCGCTGCCACAGGCGCTGGTCGGCGGCGAAGGCCTGGGGCGAGACATAGGCGGATCGCGGCAGGCCGGGCCGGGTGGCGGGCAGGCGCGGCGACATCAGAAGGCCTCCGGCGGGGTCGTCCGGCGGCGGGCGGGGTTGAAGAACGGGCGCGGCACCGGGCGGACGGGAACCATCAGCTTCTCGTAGCGCAACTCGCGCAGGGCGTAGATTTCCGCCCAGAGGTTCTCGCCTCCGGCATGGCGCGCGGCCACCTGGGCGATGGCGATATTGGCCTTGAGCACCGGGGACCAGGCGGCGGCGGTGACCACGCCGGCCTCGGTCTTGCGGTTGTGGTAGAGAACCGCGCCCTCGGCCGGAACATTGCCTGCGACATCGAGCCCCAGCGTCAGCCAGCGCGGCCTGTCCTTCTTCGCGGCGAGCGCCCGGCGGCCGGTGAACGGGCCCTTCTCCAGATCGACCAGCCAGCCGAGGCCCAGCTCCCAGGGCGTGCGGGCCCGATCCTCGCGCAGCGCCTGTTCGGCGGGGGTGAAATCCTGGTTGGCGATCAGGAACCCGGCCTCCAGCCGGGCGAGGCCCAGCGCATCCGACCCGACCGGCCGGGTGCCCCAGGGCGCGCCCGCCGTGATGAGCGCATCCCAGACGGGCAGGGCGGCGGCGGGATCGAACCAGAGTTCATAGCCCAGATCGCCGGTAAAGCCGGTGCGGGAGAGCAGCACCTGCGTCCCGGCGATGCTGACGGTCACGAAGCGGAACGGCTTCAGCCCCTCGATGCCGCAGCCGAGCGCACGCAGGACCGAGGCCGCGCACGGCCCTTGCAGGGCGAGCGCCGCCAGCGCCTCGGTCTCGTCGGCGATGGCGACATCGAAACCCGCCGCCGAATCGAGCAGCCAGGGCAGGTGACGCTCCTGACAGGTCAGCCGGTAGTCGGCGGCGCCGAGGCGGAAGAGCGTGCCGTCATCGAGCACATGGCCCTCGTCATCGCACCAGATCGTGTACTGCACCCCGCCGGGCGTCATCATCGCCACATCCCGCACCGTCAGGCGGTTGAGAAAGGCTTCCGCCTCCGGCCCCCTCATCCGGTATTTGACCATCGGGCAGAGGTCATAGAGCGTGGCGCCGTTGCGGATCGCCGAATGCTCCATCGCCGTATCGCCAAAGCAGAGCGCGGTGGTGCAGCCCGCCCAGGCGCCCCAGCGGTTCAGCCGGTTCAGGGTCGCCGTCCGGGCGTGGAACGGCGTCGGGCGGAGGGGCGTTTCCCAGTGCCTCATGGCCGCGCCTCCAGGATGCGCCCGGCTGCGTTCCAACCCGCCGTTCCGTTGAGCCCGCCGCCCGGATGGCTGCCGGAACCCGCGAGCCAAAGGCCGGCAAGCGGCGTCTGGTACTGCGCCAGCTCCGGCAGCGGGCGCAGGAACAGCATCTGCTCGACGCTGAACTCGGCGCCATGCCAGCAGGGCAGGCCGAAGCGCGCCTCGATCTCCCAGGGCATCATCAGATCGGCGGCGAGGATCATCTCGCCGATCCCAGGGGCGTGATCTTCCAGCACTTTCAGGCTGTTGGCGAGGAACGCCGCCTTGGCCGCCGCCCGGTCCGCCGGGGAGTGGGGGGCGAACTGCACCACGGCGGAGAGGACATGGCCCCCCTCCGGCGCCCAGCCGGGTTGGTGGGCGGAGGGCAGCGTGATCTCCATCACCGGGCGTTCGGGCACCTCGCCGTATTTCACCGGGGTCCAGGCGGCCTCCACCGCCGGCACCGAAGGCGCGACGAGCAGGCGGTTGCGCAGGTCGGCGCCCCGGAAGTCCGGCGCGGCGGACAGGGCGACTGTCAGCTTGGCCGCCGCGCCCCGGGCGCGGATCTGGCCCAGGCGGGTGTAGAGCCCGGCATCGAGCGGGCGCGGGCCGATGAGGCCGCGCAGCGTGGCGGCCGGCGGCAGGGTGGAGACGACCAGTCCCGCAGCCAGGGTCTCGCCCGAGGCCAAGGTCACGCCGGTGACGGCCTCGCCATCGGTCTCGATCCGCGAGACGCGGGCATCGCAGCGGATCGTCACCCCGGCCCTGTCCACCGCCCGCGCCATGGCGGCGGCCAGTCCCGGCGCGCCTCCGGTCGGCAGCGACACCGGCCCGCGCGCCAGCCGGTCGAGGAGCAGGATCAGCGAATTGGGGCTGCGCGGCCCCATCCAGGCGCCGAGCGTAGCGTCGAAGGCCAGCGCGCCTTGCAGCAGCGGGTCGGTCAGCTCGTCCTCGGCCACGTCGGCGACATTGGTCAGAAGGAGCCGCAAGGCCTCGCGGAACTCCGCCGCGCCGAGCCGGCGCAGGCCGAGGGCGATGCGCATCAGCCGCCCCCATTCGTTGCCGCGCCCGAGGACCGGCGGCGGCATCTGGCGCAGCGGCGCCAGCGCCCCGGCGATCTCCGACAGGCGGCGGTGCAGGGTGGCGAAGGCCGCCGTATCGGGACCTTCGGCGACGCCGTCGCGGATCACGCGATGTGCGCCCTGCGCGGAAAGTGACGTTGTGACAAGACTTTGCGCGGCGACATTCACACCTGCCGCCTGCGCGACCCTTGGGTCTGGCCCCTGAAGCAGATGCGCGAAAGGCGCGCGGAACCCCGGCGCGGGCTCGATCACCGCCGCCGTGCCGCCCGGCGTGGCAGAGGCCTCCAGCACAATGACCTTCCGCCCCGCGCCGGCCAGCCGCAGTGCGCAGGCCAGGCCGTTCACGCCGGCGCCAATGACGATGACCTCAGAGGACGGCATAGGCATCCCGCATGTCGCTGCCCCGCTTCGCCTCGGCCAGCACCTCGGCCGCCGCGTTGCGCCCCGGCGCGCCCATCACCCCGCCGCCGGGATGGGCGGAGGAGCCGCAGAGCCACAGGCCGCGCACCGGCATCCGGTACTGCGCCCATCCCGGGACGGGGCGGTTGAACATCAGCTGGTCGAAGGTCAGCTCGCCCTGGAAGATGTTGCCCTCGGTCAGCCCGACCTCGGCTTCCAGTTCGCGCGGGGTGCGAACTTCGACATGCAAGACCTTGTTCCTGAAGCCGGGTGCATAGGTTTCGATCTGATCGAGACAGGTATCGCGGAAGGCGTCGCGGTCGGCGTCGGTCCATGGCCCGCCGTTGATCCTGGGCGGGGCGTACTGGACGAAGCAGGACATGAAATGCTTGTCCGGTGGCACCATCGAGGGATCGGTCATCGTCGGGATCATGCAGTCCTGGAACGGATCGCGCGAGAAACGGCCGGCCACCCAGTCGTCATAGGCCCGCTCCATCCGTGCGACCGAATCGGTGAAATGCAGGTCGCCCCTCAGCATCGGCGCGCCTTCGGGCAGGGCCGTGAACACCGGGGCGGCATCGAGCGCGATGTTGAGCTTGCCCGACGAGCCCCGCGTCTTGAACCGCGTGACCCCGCGCCGGAAGTCCTCCGGCAGGTGCCGCTCTTCCACTGCCGCCGCCGTGCGCTTCACATCCATGCCGGACAGCACGCGCGGCGCGAGAACCTCCTCGCCGTCCTCCAGCTCCACCCCGCGCACCTTGCCATCGGCGACGAGGATGCGGCGCACCGCCTTGCCGGTCCGCACCTCGCCGCCCGCCGCCCGCAGCGAGGCCGTCAGCGCCCGGGTGATCGCGCCCATGCCACCCCGGGCAAAGCCCCAGGCGCCGATATTGCCATCCACATCGCCCATGTAGTGATGCAGCAGCACATAGGCCGAGCCGGGCGACATCGGCCCGAGCGCGGTGCCGATGATGCCGGACACCGCCAGATAGGCCTTGATGACCGGATGCTCGAAATAGTCGTCGAGGAAATCGGCGACGCTCATCGTCCAGAACCGCACCATCCGCGCCGCTTCGGCCCCCGACATCTCGCCCATCTTGCGGGCGAGCCATGCCATCTCTCTCAGGTCGCGCGGGCGGAAGGAGGCCGGGTCGGGCGGAGTGCGGAAGAGCATCGGCCGGATGAAGCGGCAGTAGCGCAGGATGTCGCGGCTGTAGCGGTCATAGGCCTCGGCATCCCGCGCCGAATAGCGCGCGAACTCGCGGCGGTTGGCGTCGTGGTCACGGAACATCGCCAGATAGCCGCCCTGACGGGTGAACACCGCGCCGCCCTCATAGGGCAGGATCTGCAGCCCGTGCTTCGGCAATTCCAGATCGCGCATGATCTCGGGCCGGAACAGCGAGGCGACATAGGAGCAGTTGGAGTAGAGAAAACCCGGATAAAGCTCGCGGCTGACCGCCGCCCCGCCGATCCAGTCGTTCTTTTCCACCACGGTCACGCGCATCCCGGCGCGCGCCAGATAGCAGGCCGCCACCAGCCCGTTGTGCCCCGCCCCGATCACCACCGCGTCGGTCATGTTTCGGACAATGCCATGTCGAGCGCGGTTTCAAAGGCCGAAAGCGTTTCGGCCAGACAGTTCTCGTCATGCGCCTCGCAGATGAACCACGGCTCGCGGCTGTCGGGCTCGCAGAGGATCATCAGGTCATGCAGGTGATGGGCCACCCGGTCATAGAGCGTGTAGTCGGAGCGTTTCCAGTCGCGGTAGTTGTCCGGCGGGGTCTCGGCGAAGAACAGGCCGAACATCGAGGGATGGCCGGTGAAGCTGTGCGGCACCCCGCGCCGCGCCAGGATCGCCGAAAGCCCGGATTTCAGCCGCTCGCCATAGGCGGCGATCGTCGCGAGCGCCGGGGTCTCGTCGAGGATGCGCAGACATTCCTCGGCGGCGGCAAGGCTGACGGCATGGGCGGTATAGGTGCCGCCATGCGCCGCGCCGCCGGGCCGGATCGCGCGCATGACCTCCTCGCGCCCGGCGAGCGCCGAGATCGGATAGCCATTGGCCAGTGCCTTGGCGAAGGTGGCGATGTCCGGCACGACGCCCAGCAGCGACTGCACCCCGCCACGCGCGACGCGGAAGCCGGTCTTCACCTCGTCGATGATGAGCAGGGCACCGTGCAGGGTGCAAAGCTCGCGCGCCCGGCGGACATAGTCGGCCCGGGCCGAGATCGAGCAGCAATTGCCCTGGATCGGCTCGATCAGCATCGCCGCCAGCCGGTCGCCATGGTCGCGGAACAGCCGCTCCAG